>CAZMCA010000045.1:0-21546 GCA_964564595.1 uncultured Caulobacteraceae bacterium | reverse complement strand
GGTCATCGCCTCGAACGCATCGATCCAGCGACGCGGATCGCCCGGCGTCAGGTACACGTTGCGCTCGCCGTCCTTCGTCGTCGTTTCGATGACGCTCTGCAGCTTGCTCAATTGCACTTCGGACAATTCCGTCACCGACATATCGGCAGGCGGCGCTTCCGCGCGCATCCGATCAAGCTGTTCGCGCGTGAGCGGCGGCGCTGGCGTCTCGGGCGCGATCGGCACGGGCGCGGGCTCTACAGCCTTGCCTTCCGCTTCATCTGCCCAGCGCGTGAGCGTGTTGATCGCCCTGATCAGCTCTTGCAATTCAGCACGCTCGAACAGCACGCTATTACCCATGTCCGCGCCGTCGACGAGGCGCGCGATTTCGATGCGATCGCCGTCGATCGACACGACGCCATCACGCGCCAGCTTCATCTTCGCTTCAATCGGCATCTTCGATCTTTCCAGGGTCAACGATGAACACCACCGCGCGCGGCGGTTGCTTCAGATATTCGCGCGTGAGCATTTTGCTGCACTCTTCGATGTAGCTTTGCACCGATCGATGCGCGCTCGCGACGCGATCGAGCGTCATTGGCGACGCCGACAACATCACGGCGCTCGCGTAATTCTGTACGTCTTCGCGAAGCTGGATTTGCAAATCCATGAACGTGACGCTTGGCGGGTCGACAACCGGGAAAAGCTCGCGCGGATCGATGCGCTTACCGTCCTGTAGCGCTAAATCGCGCAGGAAGAGATCGCTCATCATCCAATCCGGTGCGCGACAGCCATCGCAATCATCAAGATTGCGCAGCCACAGCAGAACAAAAAGAAATCCATCACGCCTCTTCCTTCGCCTGCAGGCCCTTCGCCAGCACGAAGGCGAGGCGTCGACCGCGATCACGGGCCGTGAGCTTGCTATTCACGATCTCCGCAGCCGGAGGACTTTCGAGATCGCCGCCATCGATCGGCGCCTCGCCCGGCTTGTCGCCGTACAGCTTCGGGTAAACCTTGCTCGCCACCCACTTGCGCGTGTCGATGCGCAGCTTTGAGCGCGCGATGTGTTCATGGTCCGCAACGAGAACGACGTTTCCGTTCTCCGTCTCGCGCTCCATCCAATCATTGCGGCCATCGTCGGCGATCTCGATGGTGTCGTGCACCATGATCTCGACTTTCGCGCGCATAGCGCGTGCGTATTGTTGCCGAAATTCTCTCAACTCAGGCGTCTCGCTGTTCACGAGCACCCAATTCATTAGCGTGCGCAGCGGAGGCATATCGGCCATCTCGCACAACCGGCGCAGGCTCACGCCATCCACGGCCAGCCGCAGACAGATTTCACGCCCGATCTCAGGCGTGAACTGCGAGGGACGCCCCGGCCCGACATACCGGACCAAGGCGCCCTTGCTTGCGGGTAAGTCCGCGTACCGCATTACGCCGCGTTCGGAGCCTTCACGCCGACGCCATACGCTTCTTCGAGTGACCCGGAGACGCCAGCAGGATCGGGGCGAAGCGGCGGTTTATCCGTCGTCTCGATCGCTTGCTCGCCGACCGCGTCAACCGGTGCAGGTTGATCGGCTTCGTCGACGCCCGCCTCTTCGAGCGCGAGGCGCGGTTGTTCCTGATAGATCGGCAGCTCGCCCGGCGTGAATTCACCCGAGAAGATCGCACTGATCTCGCGCGGTTGATCCATCAGGGTGCTTCCGCCGACCAGCACCACGATCGTCTCAGCGAGATTGGGGCCGATCTCGACGCCAGCGTTGACGTCAGGGCTTCCGCCGATCAGCCGCGATGCGCCTTCTTCAAGGATCGCCTTCTCCTCGCTCGACATATCGAGCGCGATGCGCTTGATCTTCTCCGCAAGCTCCGGGTTTGTTTCAGTACGCACGTTCAATCTCCTTGCTTCCACTGACCCCGTTGCTTCGCCCAGCCCTGATCGGCCCGGCCATCGCGCGGGGTGCGCGATCCGTCTTCCTCGACGTCGAAGATCGAAGGGTCAGGTGTTTGTTGCGGTTGACCGACGCGACCGATCACGGCGCTCGCCGTGTACATCCCGCTCGCATAGACGCCGATCGCCGCCGTCGCGCCGATGATCCCGCCGATCAGGGTGGCCGCGAACAATAGGGCCGCAAATCGATAGGGGCGCGCGTGGGTAGCCTCTTCGCGGCCAGCCTTACGACCAGCCTCGAAGAGCTGCTTACGCTCTGCAGCGACCTCCGCCTGCATTTCCTGCAGGGTTTGAGCCTTCTTGCCGCCGTTGATCGTCGTGAGTGACTTGCCTGTCATGCCGCCATCTCCCTTGCCGCGACGATCAGCGATTTGCGCGGCGACCCAAATCGATCGCTCAACAGCACAGCGCCCGGTGTCGTCAGGCGGCGCGAACCGAACTCTTCACCCGATGCGATCGGATCGGACCATTTACGCGCAGCGAAAGCGCGGCGCAGATCGCGAATGTTCGCCCGCATGATCTCGCCCGTGACTTCGCGCACGCCATAGTTCAGCGCACAGCGCACGCTCTCATACCCATCGAGAAGCGCGTCCTCTTTGATCGCGCGCGGATAGACGTTCGACACAACGGCCAGCACGATCGCAGACCGCAGCTTGAGATCGAGATCGCTGGCGATCCGCTCCGCCAGGACCGGCGCATGCTTCACACCCTCGACGATCTCCGCGAGCTGCGCTTCCGCGCTTTGCGCCCGCATCTCTATCTCCGCGACAACCCGATCGTGTTCAGCACGCGGCACGACGTTTTCGGGCAGGAATACGCTGTGCTCCGCAAGCGTCGCTTCCCATCTCCTGAAAAGTTTATGCGCATTGCCAGCAGTGATTCCGAGATGCGAGGCGATCATCTGATACGGCCAACCAAGCTCTCGTTTCAGGCGGTAAACGATCTCCGCTTTGGGCAGCACGACGCTGCGCCGCCAACGCGACACGAGGAGCGCGCTTTCGTTCACCCGATGCTTGGCCGCAACCTGTTCGATGATCGCCGCCGCACGCGCGGGAGAAGCGATCACGGCGCGGGTAAGACGCGCGCTCATCAGAACAGCCCGCCAAAATAGAACGAGCCGAACGAAGCCTGTATCTGCGCGCCGTAATCAGATGGCAGATCACTTACTCCCGCCGCCGGAGCGCTTGGCGCCGGAGCGCTTGGCGCGGCCCCGCCCAGGCTCTTTGCCCGCGAGCCCGAGATCGTGAGGCTTTGCGCGTTGACAGTGCGCGGCGACTGAAAACCCGCCACGTAATTCGCATCGAAGCCGACGGCGCGCCCGCGCCCGAGCCGTGATGCGCGCATCCCTAATTTCGTTGTCATGCTTGAGCCCCAGACCCTTCGCGATTACATCAGTGCAATGTGGTTTCTCTGCTTCCTCGTCGTGCTCAGCTCCCCCGCCGATCCCGAGCGGATAGCGCGATCCGAAATCGTGCGTCTGGAAATGCGGAGCGAGGCGACGTGCATGGCCGAGCTACGTCGGCTCCTAAACTCGAATACGCTCCCCACCGGCTACGCCCAGCCGTGGGAGCAAATCGACGTGTGGTGCGAGCCCAGGCCGCAAGCAGGCGTCTGATCATCGCGCAGCTCCGCGCATGATCGAGCCGCCGCCGCCTTCGTACCGGAAATTCCGCCCCTGCAATTGGCGCACTTCGTTGACCGTGCGCGCGCGACCGTTCGGCCCGATGAAGATCGAGCGATTTGCATCCACCACAGCCGCGCTCACGTAGCCTCTGGCGGGCCGATCGCCGTGACCGCGCCGTGCAGCGCCGATCAGATCAGCAGCGTCCGCAGGCCCCAGGAAATGCGCCAGATACACATCCGCGTGCGAAGGCTCATACCCGCGCCCGATGCGCCCGCGCAGCTCGCTCGCGTTCTCTTCCGCGTAGTGGCCGATCATCAGCGCCGACCATTGCGGATCGTTTCGCAGTTCGAGCACCTGTTCGCGCGTCAGATCAGGCGATAGGCCGTAGCGCGGCCCGTAATCGTCCATCATCCGCTTCCACGTGCTCTCGATGAATTGGCCGTGGCCGGTCGCGGTCGAATTCGGATTCTTCGCGTCGGCGACGCCGCCGCTTTCGTGCCCGACAAGCGCGCCGATGAAGCGCGCATCGACGCCCGTCTCGCGCTCCGCCACCTGCACCGGATCGGCAGCAGCGGCAGCGCCGCCCGGCCCCATCGGCATATCCGTCGGCATCGATGCGCTGGAAAGACGCGGCCGGTTCGACGATCGAAACGATGCGCGCCCCTGCTCGGCGCCCAGCTCGCCCGCCTTAGCAACGTCAGCCTGCAGCAAACGCGAGCGCGCAGCCGCAGCGCGCGGCTCCTCTGGCGTGATCTGGATCGACCGATTGTGCGCGCGCGACATCGCGCCGCCAGGACCAAGCGGCACATGATCGCCCGTCGCCGGTATCGTGCGCCGCAACACCGGATCGTATCGCGCAGGACGGCCACGATCAGGCGCAGGCGCATTCGCCGCGAGCGACATCGCACCGCCCGGCCCCATCGGCATCTCACGCTCAGGCGGAGGCGTCGCCGGATCGCCGACTTGCGCCGGGCGTTGCTGCGCACGCGCAATGCCAGCGCGGATCGCCTGCATGATGTCGACCATCAGCTCAGCCTCGTGTTGCGAACGCGCTCCGCCATCGCAAGCTGATGGCCGATCGGCTCAGGCGTCGACTCGTCGACGATCACGCAAGGCTCATAGAGCCGCACCAATACTTGCACCTTGGAGCCGAGCTGCGGATCGCGGTTCTGCCACCCGCTCAGGCTCTCAAACTTCCAATCGCCCGCCGTCGCGATCTCGCTCGCAATAACCATCGCTTCGAGCGTGTTGAGGCCGCGCAGACCGACGACGCCGAACCCGGTCGCAAGATGGATCAGCACCCAGCGATCTTCGCCTTGGCGATGAATGCCGAGCCCGTTCGGATGCTTCATCCCGTTCACCCAAACCGGATCACGCCCGACTTGTGCGATCTTGAAGAGGCCTTCTTCCCAGCCCGAAACGTCGACCGTCTCGCTCATCTCACCACCGCCACGCCGGAAGCGCGCCCACTGGCGGTTCGTGCTTTTCGTTGAAGTTCAGCGCCGATGCATCGGTCGACGCCATGTCGCCGCCACGAAAACCGCCGCGATACGACACAACGTCATCACCGGCGTCGGAAAGAATTGCAGGCGGAGGCGACGTTGGGGGGGCATGAGCGGGCGCCTCCTCCGCCTGCTGTTCATCGGCCAGAGCCGAAGCCGATGAATTCAAATCGCTGGTAGGCGGAGACGCAGAGGACGCACGCGCCTCCGCCTGCTGCTCACCAGCGCTCGCGCGCGATAGCGGCGCCGGTTCGTTTGCTCGCGCCATCAATGCGAGCGATTGTTCGATGTTGCGCACGTCGTGTTCGAGATTGATCGCGCGCTGCTGCACCGCCTGCAGCGGCCCCGCGATCTCCGCGAGCAACGCATCGTTGCGCTGGCCGACGCGGCCCTCGATCGCCTGCAGTTCGAGCCCCATACCCGCGACCGTCTCGCGCATCTGATCGGCGCCACGCTGCAAACCATCGACGACGCCCGCCGTCGAATTCGATGCGTCACGCGCGTTGTTCGCCGTGCGGATCGCCGTATCGAGCCGATTGCTGTAGGCCGCGATCTCCGCCACCGCGAGATCGCCTTCGCGCTCGATCAGGTCGACCAAATCGCGACGCATCTTGCGCATGTTGATCACGGCGCCGAGCGCAAAGCCCGATGCGATCGCGGCCAGCACGAGCGCCACACCGGCAATGATCAGCGTCCCATCGATCGGTTCCATGTCGTGCCCTCCACCGTCAGCGAGGGGCGAGGTTTCGGAATGCGCGGCGACGTCTCAAAGCGATTTGCTATTTCCGGTCAACGCCCTCAGCGCGAGATTTTCGCGGCCAGCTCGCGGCCCAGGCGATCGTCATATGTCATCTATGCCCCTTTCCTATTTCCCGGCCTCACCCCTTATCCCCCTATTTCATACCCCCACCGTGACAAATGACGTTCGTGACAATCGAAATATATTATTGATTTATATATATTTTTGAATTCCCTACTGGATCGATTGGCACGTTTGGCATCCACAGATTTAGGCAGACCGCCTTATTTGAGCCCACTTTCGAACAACCGGCCTTGTGCCGTTTGACCGATCCGTGACGATCGCCGTGCCAATCGACACGCCCGAAAAATTTGGGGATAACGCACGGCCCCGCCACAGCGATCCGCTCTGCGTTTGCCAGATCGCGGCGCGCCCGGCAGGTTAATCGGCCAAGGAGCCCAGCAATGTACTTCCTGATCGGCCTCGCCGCCGCGGCCCTCGCCCTCGTCTTCGCCAAGGGGCGCCGCCTCTCAATCGCTGCCGCGTGCTTCATGGCAGGCGTCGCCGCTTACTTCGCCGTCACCGCCGAGCCGATGGTGAAGCTCGCCGCGGCCGCGCTCTTCGCCGTGCTCGCCTACGCCGCCGTCAGGATCGCCGCGCGGCTCACAGGCGCGATCACTCGGCGCACGAACGGCCCCCTGAAACGCAAATCGCGCCCAGGAGAGCCCTAGGCGCGATCACGTTCACTTTTCAAAGGATGAGATCGCGATCAGAGCGTCGTGTCTGGATCACGCGCGTTTTCTTTGATCGCCCACCGCAACGCCTCACGCTGATCCGCATCGAGCGAATTCACTTCATGCAGGATGCGCGTCAGGGCCTCGCGTCGCCGATCGATCGCTGCATTGCGCTCATCACGCGATCTCTTAAGCGCTTCCGCCTGCCGCAATTGGCGCGCAGCAATCTCTTCGTCGGCGCGCAGCGCCGCGTTGTGCTCCGATAGATTCGCCAGTGTTGCAGGAAGAATTCGATAGTTCGTGCGCGGCACAAAAGCGCCGCCCTTCGGTTCGTTCGAGAGCGCCTGATCGGCGAACACGTCCGAGGCCGTGTAGGTTTTCCACTTGCGCTTGTGGCGATCAGGGCCGTGCTCGACGTGGATCACGCCGGCGCGCGTCACGTCGGCGATCTTGCCAACCCACGCGAGATCGTGCGCACGGCCACGATTTGAAAATGAGCCGTTGTGCTTGGGATCGATCACGATGATCTCAGCGCCAACGAAGGCCCAGCGAGGCACAGGATTAGGCATCAGCGATCTCCTCGATTGGGCGCCAGTGCGTCGGTTGCGGCGCATCTATGTCCCACCAGCTCGACAGTGCGCGGACCGAACTCTTCGCGCCACACACGAATGATCGTGCCATCGCGCGGCGCGGTTTCGATTGGTTGCCAGCTCATCGCGTTGCCTCGACATGCGCAGCGACTTTCACGAGTACGCTGTGAGCGACACTGACGATGATGCGATCTCCGAGCATTCTTTTTACACGCAAGCGCACTTCAAACTTGCCGAATTCGGCATTGCACAACGCGAAGCCTATCGCGACACTCAGGGCATACCCGATATGGCGCGGCTCTATATCATCCATCGTTAGCTCTCCTTCACCAACGCGATCGAGCGATCCTTTGTCGCCCACTCGCCACATTTTTTAACGCACTCATTGCCGACCGGGTGCGCGCCGAGATCGCCGCCATCAGGCGTGTACAGCGCTTCATCGTCAGGATGCAGCACGTCGACGCCGCCATTGATCAGGTGCAGGAAGCGATACTTCGCATTCGGACGAAGCGCTTTTTGGCACAACACGCACCACACTTCGCCGCGCGCGTTGCCGCGATAGTCGGGATCGAAATCGTAGATCGACTTAACGCGCATCGATTTTCTTCTTCGCTTCCGCGCGCAGGATCGCCTTGATCACGTGCGGGTTGGTTTCAAACACATCAGCCAGGAGCGCGATCGTCGCCTTCTCCCAGCCGGTGCGCCGCTCATAGATCACGGCGCGCTCATCGTCAGTGAAGCTCTCAAGCGTGCGGGCGAGCATCATTCGCCCTCCGCTTTTTCGAGCGCGCGACGGAGCACGTCGCTATCGAGGTAAGCCCCGTGCTTGACGTAGAACCGCCCGTCGACCGCATCGAGCTTCATCAGCTTGTGCTTCACGTAGAAGGCGAGAACTTTTTCCGCCTGCTCTTGCGTGAAGCCGGTATCGCGTCGAACGCACTCGATGAAGCTGTTCTCTGCGTTCACGAGACGCTGCGCCATTGCGCGGGTGCTGCCAGTTGTCATGCGAGCGTACATAGGACAGGTGTACACCATCCGCAAGCATTTTCTTATTGCGTCCGGTGTACACCGGCCATATATACACTCGCATGAACAACGATCCGCACCCCTTCGACAAATTCTTCGACGAGCCTGATCAGCTTCACGCGACGCCAGTGTCGCGCGAGCCGATCGAGGTTGTCGCCGCCGAGCCGCAATTCGCCGAGCGCTGCCCGAAGTGCAACGGCACGGGGCGTTTCCGCAATCACGGCGCTTGCTTCACCTGCAAAGGCAAAGGTAAGCGCTTCTTCAAAACGTCGACCGAAACGCGCGCGAAGGCCCGCGAGAAGATCGCCGAGAAGAAGGCGCGCTCCGCCGTCGCTTGGGCCGAGGCGAACAAGGCCGAATGGGAATGGATCATCACGAAGGCGCCGACGTTCGGCTTCGCCGCCGCGATGATGAACGCGGTCGCGCAGTACGGCCATCTTACCGACGGCCAGCTCGACGCGGTGCACAAGTGCATGGCGAGCGACGCGGCCCGCGCCGAGCGCAAAGCGGCGGAAGCAGCCGAGCGCCAAGCACAAGCCGCGAAGATCGCCGAAGCGGCGCCGGAGGTCAGCATCGCCGCGATCGAAACGGCCTTCGATACCGCCCGCGAGAACGGCGTGCGCTTCCCGAAGCTGCGGCTCGACACCTTCATCTTCTCGCCCGCTGGCGCGAACAGCCGGAACCCCGGCGCGATCTACGTCAAGGAAGGCAGCGAGTATCTTGGTATGGTGAAGGGCGGGAAATTCCTCCGCGTGCGCGCTTGCGACGACGTCACTGAGGCGCGGATCATCGAAGCATGCGCTGATCCTGCGAAGGCGGCGGTCGCCTACGGTCAACGCTTTGGAGCGTGTTCGATCTGCGGGCGCGAGCTGACGAACAAAATCTCGATCGAAGCTGGCATCGGCCCGATCTGTGCAGAACGGTACGGGTTTTAAGATGACACTCAAAGAAACGTACTACGCCGAACTACTGCAGATCGCCGACGAGAAGGCTCGCGATTATCTCGACGACAGCTCGCAAACCAACGCCGCCGATACGCATCCGGGCATCGATCCCGCAGACCCGGATTGCGTCTATTGGCAAACGGCAATTTACACCCTTCGCGATCAGCGTGATCTTCGATGCCTCTGATGGACCTTTATTTCACCTGCGAACCTTGCGGCGACACGGAAGGCCCCGGCTGCGAAGGATGCGGCTATTGCTGGGAGTGCTGCAATTGCAGCGATCTCGATTGCGACTGCGATGTTTGTATCGATCGCCGCACGCTCGATGATTACGGCGATTAAAGCGGGTAGTACCAAATCGTCGGTTGCCCCCCGCTAGGGGGCAATTCGCGTTCATGGCCCAGCTCGCACGACTCTTCGAGCCCCTTCAAAATGTCATCGAAATCGCGGCCCTTGATCTTGTGCTGCAGGCGACGCCGCAGCTCGCGCCGCGTGACGCGTCCGCTCTGGCGCACGATCCGCATCACGAGCTGCGCGTCGGCTTGATTCTGCGTGTCGGCGAGATAGTCGCGCGTCTCTGCGATCATGCGCTCGCCGCTCCAAAGCGCGACGTCGCAGCCCCACACCATATCGGCCTCAGTGATCTTCGGCGTCAGCGGCTCATCGCCGATCGCTTTCAGAAGCGCGAGGCGTTGCGCCATCTCGACGGTGCGCGCGAGAAACGAAACGTCTTCCTCGCGCCCTTCGATGTAGCGGCCAAACTCACGATACCGATCGCGCGCCGCATCGCTCGCCCACGGCACGCTGATCTCCGGCCCGTCCGACCGATCGTTATGTGCGCTCGCCGCGTGCAGGGCGTTGAGCGGCTTGGCGATCTCCTGCAGGTCGATCACGATCGAGCCGGGTATCGTCGCCTTATCGAATTGCGGATCGACTTCTGCGGGGCGCTTAGCCGTCGACAGCAGCAGGAAGCGGTTGAGAAAGCCGTTGTGAACGTCGCCGCCTTCGAGCGCGGCATAGAATTCTTCCGGCGTCGACACGCCGTAAATGCTCAGTGCTGGTGAATGAATCGGTTCAGCCGATCGGCCCGCCCACTCAGGCGGATTGACCGTCTCGAAGCTCGCGCCCCAAAGCGTGCGCAGAACGCCCGTAATCGCCTTCTCGTGCGTCGACGCGCGGCGCGAATTCACCCGCGCCATGAAGCTCCCGAACTCATCGATCGCCGCGACCGTCACCGGCTCGCGCGTGATCCTGTTCACCACCGCCGACATCGACATGAACTGTGACGGCCCCACGCGCCCCTTGAGCCCCGCCGCGAGCAGCAAGCGGCTCACTTGCGCGAGCGGATGATCCTTGCCCGCTGACGTCTTGGCGACGCCCAGGATGTACAGATGCGTGCCCGTCCGAGTCGGCCCGCCATAGCGCCGCCCCGCGGCCCCCGCGAGCACGGCCAGCGCGGCGCCAAGGGCGAGGCCCCGTTGCGGGCGCCGGGCCGTCGCCGCAATCCAGTCCGTCAACGCGCCCAGGAGGCCCGTGAGCCGCGTCAGGCTTTCCGGCAGCTCAGTAGCGGCGGGCACGGGAAGCGGCGCAGGCGGGGCTAGGAGCAGCGGCAGCGGGCGCGCCGGAGCGACGATCTCGCCCGTCACCGGATCGTGCGCCTCGATCGACGGCGGCGCGGCGATCTGCGGCATGAACACGGGCGCGTCATCGAAACCGAGACGGCCCCGTAACCAGGCCAAAGCATCGTTGAGATCGCCGCCCTTCGCGGCCACGACGAGATCGAGCGCGCTGTACGTGTCGTTCGTTCCGAAATCCTTGATCCCGATCGGCTGGATCGAGAGGTTGCGCTTGCGCACTTCGAGCGGGCGCCCCGACGTCGACGAGCGCCACGTCGCGACCGCCTCGTACCCGCCGCGCGTGCGCCGCAGGCCATAGAGATCGAGCGCCGGAACCCAATCATCGAGCCGTTGCAGAGCCGCGATCTTCGTCTCGCTCCAAATGTCGTCGATCTCGCCGACCGGCGCGGGACGCAATGCGGCGCGGCCCGACGCAAGGCGCTGCGCTTCAGGATTCCAGCCGAGCGAGCGCAGCGCGTCTTCCAGCTTTTCGAGCGCGTCGACGTCGAACACTGTCAGCTCATCGACCGGAACGGGCGGTTGCAGCCAGCTATAGATGATCCCGCTTGGCGCGCCGGTCGGCAGCGCGTGCGCGCTTGGAGGCACGACCGTTTGGCGTGTTTGGTTGCCCGTGATCAGATCGACCATGCGCCGCAGATGCGGGCGCACGCCGCGATCGTAGCTCTTCGATTCGATCTCGGGGGGCGCGGCGTAGAACAACGTCTGCCCTTTGCCGCCGCGCTTCGACATCATCGACTTTGGCAGCACCGCGAGCAGCGTTTCGATCTCATCGAAATCATCGGTATCAATGTCGATCGCGATCACGCGCAACCCATCGCCCGCGTGCGATCCGCACACGATGCCAATGTTCGCATCAGGGAAATTCAGCGACCACAGGCGCAGCTCGAATTCCGTTGGCGGGCGGTCGCGTAGCTTCTCCCATTCATAGAAGCCCTGCCATCCGCCATTGCTGTACTTGCCGGGCGCCTTGCCTGCAGCGCTATGCGCCGCGCCGGGCGGGATGATCGGAACGACGTTATAGCCAAGCGCCACCAGCCCGCGCGCTGTACGCGCGAACGGTGACCCCCGATCTTCTGTAGCCCCTGCAATCGCCACGTGCGCCGATCCTAGAACGGAATCTTTTGTTCGAGACGCGAAAGCAGGTAAGCCGTCATCTGTTCGAGCGCGCCCGTCACAACGCATGTCGCAAAGTACGTGTACTCTTCCGGCGTGAGCTGTGAGAGATCGTACCGGCCAAGGCTATCGAGATACGCCCCGCCGCGCTCACCGCCGCGCTTGATCGCGCTTTCATCGAGCATCAGAAGCGGCGGCACGATCTTATCGAGATCGCCCCCCTGCTCACCCTCACCGCCGATCATCTTCCCGTTCGCCATCGTCTCATTCTCCTCTTTGAATTCCCGCAGCGAACCGCCGCAAATCGGGCACCCAGGAAACGGATCGCCCGCACACTCAGGGCAACGCAGGCCGCTCCATCCGCCTCTACGAAATTCGCGCTCGACTGCACCATAAACGCCGTCAAGTTTCAGGAACGACATCACGCCGCCTCCTCTGCGAACCTGCGACCGACAATTCGGTCCCAGCCATTTTCTTTGCGCGTGAAGATCGCGCGCGGCATCCGCACTTCGCCAGCCTCGAAGCGACGCAACGCCTCTTCCGTCGTGCGCGGCGCAGGAAACTCGCCGCCATGTTCATGCCACCACTTATCGGCCAGCGTGCGCGCATAGCCGTTGTGTTCGAACGCAATCCATTCCGGCACTTCCATTAGCCCGGCATAGTACGAGACTTTCATCGTCGTGTTCGTCGCGCCGATCTTGTGATGGACGTTCGCCAGCCAGCGCACGACCGGATGCTCGATCGTTTGCGCAGGTTTCAGATCGCGCGCGAGAACCGCAACGTCTTCTTCCGGTTTCTTCTCGTGCTTGATCTTGCGCTCAGGCTCAGGGAATTCATGGCCGCAATCGGGGCACGCCTTCGTACCGATCGGCGAATAGGTGTTGCACTCGACGCAGGCGATCGAGCGCACGCTATCGACCTTGACCTTGAACTCACCCTCGAAGCCTTCGAGATCGACGCCCTCGCCCTTGGCTTTTTTGTCGCGCACGATCACGGCGTCGACCGGCCCGTGACGGCGCACGTTGCCCGCGAAATCGAGCACGAGGCAATTGGCCTTCGTACTGCCCTCGATCGCCGCAAGGCGCTCCTCTTTTGTGTGTGCGTTCGGATCGAAGCCAGGAGGCCAAACCGGGCGCGTGCCACGGCCCAACATCTGCACGTAGAGGCCCGTCGATAGCGTCGGACGCAGGAAGGCGATCAGGTCAGTTTGCGGCGCATCGAACCCGGTTGTCAGCACTTGCGCGTTCGTGAGCGCGCGCAGCTTGCCCGCTTTGAAATCGGCAATGAGCTGGCGGCGGATGTCCTTTGGCGTTTCGCCCGTCACCACGCCGCACGGCACATCTTGCGCGTTGAGCGCGGCGCAGACGTGTTGTGCGTGCTTCACGCCGGAGCAGAAGATCAGCCAGGAGCGACGATTGCCCGCGCGCTGCATGATCTCTTCGACGGCGGCGCGCGTCAGCTCGTCCTTATCCGCCGCCGCTTCCAGGGCGCCAGAAACAAACTCGCCGCCGCGCTTGGCGACGTCCGACACATCGATCTCGATCGACGCGGCGCGACACGTAAGCGGCGCCAGCCAGCCATCTTCGACGCCCTCGCCAACGCCGTAGTGATAGACGATCTCATCGAAGAGCCGCCCTTCGCCTTGATCGAGCCGCCCGCTATCGAGACGGAACGCCGTCGCCGTCAGCCCGGCCACCCGGAGATCAGGCGTCACGTCGCGTAGCGCTTCGAGCAGCGTGAGATACATCCCTTCGCCCGCCTTGGGCACAAGATGCGCTTCATCGATCAGCACGAGATCGCGCGGCCCGATCTCACGGCCCTTGCGAAACACGCTTTGAATGCTGGCGAACGTGATCCGATGGTGCGCGTCGCGCCGCCCGAGGCCCGCGGAATAGATGCCCGCCGACGCCTGCGGCCACAGCCGGATCAGCGCGGTGAAGTCTTGTTCTACCAATTCCTGCACATGAACCAGCACGAGGATGCGCATGTCGGGATATTTTGTCAGGACGTCACGTACCAACGTCGCGACCACCATGCTCTTTCCGAGTCCAGTGGCCATGTCTATCAGAGGGTTTCCGCCCTCATTACGCCAGTAATCGAAAACCGCGTTCACGGCGTCAGTTTGGTAGGGGCGAAGCTTAACGTGAGACATATGCAATCGCCTTTCGCATCACGTCCGCGTCTTCCCTAAAGAGGCCAATGGCCTGATTGCATCGACCGCAAAGTAATCCGCGAACGAGGCCGCTCGCATGACAATGATCGACGTGGATCGCGGATAGATCACTGAGCGCACATTCGCAGATTGCGCAGAGTGATCCTTGCCGCAGAAGCAGATCGTTGAATCCTTTCTCGGTTAACCCGTACTCACGAAATAGACGTGACCAGCGCCGACGCTCCTTGTCGCGTGCAAGAGCCGCTTTGTTGCACGCGACGCAATTGTTAGAGGCGGTGAAACGCTCAGTGTGTCCGTGCTTGCACGGCTCGCCTTGATAAACCGAGCCACCAACCTGAGCCGCACGCGCACGTTCCAAGCTTACAAGCCCGCGCACACCTACGCCCTGGTAGATTTTGCCCAGCTTTTCAGCGTTGCGCTCGCGAACACATTCCACGCACACAGACCCGCGCGTATAGCGCGGCGAAACGTGACCACGCGGACAAGGCGTCGAAATCGTGTAGAAGCGCGCGCCGCTGCGCACCGCCTCCGCCTTACTTGAGGGATATGCGCCGCTCACCCCTTCGCCTTCTTCTCTTGCTGCATCAGCATGATCGCGGCGCGCACGATGCGCGGCTTCGTGCGCAGCTTCTTCGCGATCTGCTCGATCGATGCGCCTTTCAGGTGCTCGCCGTAGGCCGCGTTCATGTGCCGCTTGGCTGCGGCCAGTTCGACATCTTCGGCCTTGCGTTCATCGAGCTTCATTTCGCGCACCCGTTTGTAAATCGTCGCTGTGCTGATTTCCTGATCTTCCGCAATCGCGCTCACCGGCTCCGCCGCCTCCCAGGCGTGCTTGATCGCCACGCGCCGTTGATTGGCGCGCTCCATTGCTGGCGTGATCTTGCGGCCCTCACTCGGCATGAACCGCCTCGCCGCGATGGCGTTCGTGATGGTGGTACATGCACGTCTTGTGATCGCGTTCTAGGAAACGACCGATCTCCGGCCAGCTCCATTCGTAGGGCTTGGCGCGCAGCAGATCGATCACGTCGCGGCGCGCCTCGACGGCGCGTGCGCGCCGGTCGCGACCGAACAGATGCTCTTGCAGCACCTTTCGTTTGAAGCAGATCACTTCGACCTGCTTCATCACGTCAGGCGTCTCGCGCGCGATCTGCTTGCGCCGCTCCGCGTTCATGGCGCATTCCCATCAATGAACGTCGTGCCATCGGCCATCTGGTAAGACACCCAATTGCCAGCCGGATCGACGTCGACTTGCTCGCCCGGTACGAGGCCGGGCAGGAAAAGATGGTTCTGGCAACCCGCTTGCTGATCGGCGAACGTCAGGTCGCGCTTGTGACGCGCGCAGGACCAGCGGCCATCGCCATCCATCTCAGCGGTTGCGTGAATGCACGTGCGGCAATTGCGGCGCGGCATCCCGCCTTCGTGGCAAATGTCCTTCGCCAAGCAATAGCCGCACTGATAGGCGCTCTTGCGCGTCGGGTCTTCATGCAGCTTTTCAGGCGGATTGTCGGAACGCACGATGCGCTCGCCGCGCGCCAATTGCTGCAGCGTGAACGTCAGATCGTACGCGACGCGTTCGCTATGCTCTTCATCCGTGTTCTTGTTAACGGCAAAGTAAAGCGCGCGATCGAGCCCCGCGCCGTGCATGCCAAGCTGCATCTGAACGTAGTGCAGCGGCTTGGCCTTCTGCACGCCATCCTTCACCGTCTTGTTGTAGCTAACGCCGTTGTGCGTTTTGACTTCGAGCGTGTGCAGCGTGGCGGGCGCCTCTGGAATGCCCTTGATCTTGCCATCGAGCTTCGCCACGCCATGCCCGGCCAGGAAGCTATATTCCCATTGTTCGCCGGTCGCAGGATCATTCGCCGCGACATCGAAGCCGGTCGCGATCAGATCGCCAACGATGCGCTCCTCTTCGCGGTGCCCGGTGTCGAACAGGCGGCGCATCCGGCCATCGAACTTTTCGGGCGGCAGCACCCAGCGGAAATCGTACCAGAGCTTGCGATCGCAATCGTCGCCCCAGCTCGACGCAGATAAGCGGCGCGAGTCGCGATCGCTGTTTGCGAGGCGCGCGACACGCGCCGCCTTGACGGCGGCAACGGTCGCGCTCTCAGTTTGCGGGATCGCCGCCATCGATCAACGGCCCCACGGGCGCGCAGGCGCACCGGCTGGCGCAGTCGATAGCGCGGCGGGCTGCTGCGCTTGTGGCGCATAGCCCGGTTGCGGTTGCTGCGGCTGGGGATGCGCCGCATTACCGCCATAAGGTTCGTACTTCGAGATCGTGCTTTTGTCCTCGAAACCATCCTTCCCGGCCTGCGTTTTGAACGTCGCCAGGAACGGCTTGTTGTGCAGCGCGACGCTGTCTTGCAGCGGGCCGTTATGGCCGATCGCGGTGCAGAGATTTTTGAGCGCGCGCTGTGCAATCCCCGCCGCCGTCGGGTTGGGGTTGACGATGTTCAATTGCTCGAAATGCATCGCGCCAGCGCGCTCGCCGCCGAGCACCTTGATGTTGAGCTTCAAGATCATGCCGTTACCGTCCTTCGTCGGGACGACGTTGCTATCGACGATCTGCACGAGCGTCGGCACGCCAGCGGGCATCAGGTCCGCAGCGGGCACGCTGTTCGGGTCGAACGTCATTCCAAGATTTGCCATTACACTTCTCTCCTCTTCCAAATCGATTAGGCGGCGGGCGTGGCCTCGCGCGCGGCTGGCGTTTCTTCGCTCTGCGCAGTTTGCGTTTCTGGCTGTGAACGGGCCGGGAAGTGGCGGGCGAGCTGCGCCCAGCCCTCGCCCTTGGTGAAAGTGAACTTCTCCGGCATGCCGTAGCGGTTTTTCGCGGTGAACGCCGGGCGCCCTTCCGTGTAAATCCAGCGAAGATTGTTGCCTTGTCCGACGCGGCGCACGACTTCTTTCGCGTTCGGCGATTTCTTTTCGTCGACGAGAACAACGTCCTGCTTCACCAACAGAATCGCGTCGACCTCGCGCGCAATCATCGCGCGCGCGCGCTTATGAAGATCGATATCGTAACGCGAATACGATTGCGACGTCGGATCGTCGAAGCGCACCGTCTCGGAATGCGCGATCAGAATGATGCCCATACCGCGATCACGGCGCAGCGCGTTGAGGCCGTCGAGAAAATCTTGCCAGACATAATCGGCGGCGACATAGCCCTTTCCGAATCCAGCGTCCTCGATCTGCGTCCAGTTATTTTTCGAGCAGACTTCCGCGAAGATCAGCGGTTCAAGGCGCGACACGCTGTCGACCACGACATTCTCGAAGCTGTGCTCGCCAGTGTAGAGCGATGTGATCGCCTCCATCACCTCCGTATAGCTCTGCAGCAAACCGAAGCTGTTGAGCGTGACGCCCATTGGCGTGCCGCTCTCGACTTGCAGAAAGACCGCATTCGGCGCTTCTGACGCAAGCGTCGTCTTGCCCATCCCTTCGGGTCCATAAATCAAAAGACGCGGCGGCTCGCTCGCCTGCACGCTTCTCAAATCACTCAAACTAATTGCCATCTTCACTCTCCTGCTACTGAACTTGGAAATTGCGTGAGAAAGAACCCGCCGCTTTCGCCGCTTGGCGTCGGCATGAATTGCAGGTTGAGAACTTGCGACGGAACGACAGCGATGCGCGCCAGCTTCACGCCGGGCGGATTCCATGCGGTCGCGACACCCAGCACATGCTTTGCGCTATCGCCCTCGATCACGCGCTCGACGACGAGCTGATCGATCAGCGCCTTCGTGAGATTGTCGATGTCGGCGCTTAGCTTGTTCATCTCCACGCCGATCAGGATCACGACGCGGCCCGGCACTTGAACGCGGCGATGCACGCCAGCGCCGAATTGCTTCGCGGCCATCCAGGCGACATTCATTTTCCAATCGCGCAGGTTCCGCGAATTGATCTTCCGATTGCGCGCAACGCCGGTCGAATTGTTCACGCTTGGCGGCGTCGGCCATTCAATAAAGACAGGCGACGCGCGCTCTGGCGCGCCGCCTGTCCCGCGCATCCCGAAAGCGTCGCCGCTTTACTGCGCTCACGGCGTCGCCCCGCGCAGACCCGCGAGCAGCGGCATGAGGAAGACGAAGAACACGAGCGAGAAGACGAGCAGCTTCATCGCGCCATCTCCCGCGCCTGACGGCGCTTGTCGCGGATCGCATCGGCTGGACAGGCGCGCGCATCCTCGCGCAGCAGATCGTTGACGTGCTGCACGCTGCAGCGCAGCTCCGCAGCGATCTCCATCTGCTTCATCTCTGGATGATCGAGCGCGAGCCGCAGGATGCGGAAATCGCGGTTGTCGCGCGCGATCTCCGCTGCCTCATCCCAACCCGCGCGCGGCGCAACGCCAGCCTTTCTAGGCATAGAGCACCGCCAGCCACGCCGGGCGCGGAAGCCAATCGGGGCGCGGATCAATGTTCGGATCGTAGGGCGCCTTCTTCACTGGCCGCGCTGGCGTTGCAGCGGGCGCAGGCGTCCGCTCGCCGAGGCCGAGCCGGAAGGCCCGCGATACGATCTCATTTCGGCGAACGCCGTAGATGTAAGAGATCGCGAGCGCGGACTTCCCTTCGCCCCAATGAGCGACCAGGGCCGCATCGCTGATGGCGCCCCGGCTCACGCCGCTTCCTTCAGGATGCCGAGCACAAGTTCCGGCGTGACGCGCCGATCGATCGCGTGCGCCGCCGCGACGAAATCGCCAATGATCTCCACCGGGAGGCGTCCGCGCGCGGCCCAATCGCGAGGCCGGTATGAGGCTTCAGGATCGCCAAGGACCGCAGCGGCGCAGTCCGCGTGCGACGGCCAAAGCTCCACGATGTCGCGGATCGTCTTGAGGGGTTTCGTCTTCGCCATTCAGGAGAAGCCCATAGCAATCTGCTATGTCGCTGTCAAAGGACAAAGCAGATTGCTTGTAGGATTTGACGTAAAATCCCCTCGATGGCGGCAAAATTAGACTCGCCCGGCGATCGATTGCGCTCAAAGCGGATCGAAGCCGGATATCGGTATGCGTCGGATGCGGCGCGTGCGTTCAAGGCGCATCCGCAGAACTGGGCCGACCACGAGAGCGGGCGCCGGAAGATCGAATTGCGCCACGCCCAGGCCTACTCGCGCTGGCTCAAAACTTTCACGGCGTGGTGGTTACTGACTGGACAAGATAATACCGTAATGCCCACTATTCCGCTGATAGGGTATGTGGGCGCAGGGGAAATGGTTCATTATCTAGGGGCGCAAGAAGTAGAGCACATAGATGCGCCGCCAGGATCAGAAGTCGGAGACATCGCGTTTCGTTTGCGCGGCAAGTCTATGGGCGACTTTGCTGATGGCGGTATTGTGATTGTTCGCACACTCACTGACATCGATGCCGGTCTATTCAAGAAATGCGTCGTCGATCTCGTCGACGGGCGACGCTACTTCAAGCGCATCGTTCCGTCGAAAGAGTCGGGCCGTTACACCCTCCTTTCGCTTAGCGAGGGCGAGCAGCCGATCGAAAACGTCGAGGTCGAAACCGCCGCAAGACTGCGGGTTTACATCGAACCGGACTAATAGCTTTTCATCATAGGCGACAGCACTTTGCTGTTTGCCGTTTGACAGCCAGATAGCAATCTGCTTTGTCGCGTCCCATGACGGACGGGCCAAGCAACGCTGTTCTCGCCGTGGCGATCGTCGTCGCGGCCTTCTTCATCTTCGACGGCGTCAACACCGCGCTTGCGTTTTTGCGAGGCGCGCCATGATGACCGACGCCGACATCGCGCACTGGCGCACCGAAGCGCAGCACCGCGCGAAGGATATGGGCCGCCCCGACTTTCCGGTGAAGGTTGAGAGCGGCGATCTGATCGAGCTGATCGACGCCTTCGTCGCGCAAAAGAAGATCGAGGCGCAGGCCGCGATCGATCACGTCAGCTACGCGCCCTACTCCCGCACATCGAAACACTACCGCGACGCCGAGGCTGCGTTTGCGCGCGGCGACTACATCGAGTGCATCAAGTGCATCCACGCCGCCGAGGAGATCGGCGAGATCAAGATGCATGGCGGATACTAAGGAGAGCACACGTGAGCAACATTCGCCGTTTCGTAATGGAAAAAGCCGTTCGCGTGATCGCGATCGGCGCGTGCGGTTTCTCCGCGTTCGCGCTGGGCGCGTCGATGATGAACGTCCGCGACAACATCATCGCCCTCGCTGGCGCGCTTGTTCTGATCGGTGGATCGATCATCGCGATCAATTTGATCTGGAAAACTTTGGCCACCAAAGAGGAGACGAAATGAAAAAAATGATCGCAATTTTGCTTACCACAACGATGCTTGCGTCGTGCGGCGAGAGCATCCGATCTGGCGAAGTCGGCGTACGTGTGCGCGACATGGGGTCGCGCGCTGGCGTTCAAGAGCAAGAGCTTGGCGTCGGCTGGTATATGTCGGAATTCGGTTCCTACATTCTGAAGTTTCCAACAACGGTCCGCACCGAAGTTTGGAGCGATCAGGAAAACGCGGGCGGTCCCGCGATGCAATTCAACAATTCCGATGGCGTGCCGACGCGCGTCGCCGTCTCGATCCAGCTTCGCGTTTCACCGGACACCGCGAGCGTCGCCGTGCAACGCTACCGACTTGGCTTCGCCGACATGATCGACGGCCCGGTGCGCCGCCGCATTCAAGACGCGTTCGTACAGGAAGGCGCAACCTATTCATCCGAGCAGCTTGTCTCCGGTGAAGGCGCGCGTCTGCTTACCGCCGTGCATGAGCGCGTGCGGGCGCCATTGGCGGCGGAAGGCATCGTGATCGAAAACCTTGCGCTTGTTGGCCCGTTCGCGCTGCCCGACAGCATTCGCGAGCGGATTAATCAGCGCGTCGAAGCGCAACAGAACGCCGAGGCCGAAGAGGCTCAGGTGCGCGTGATCGAGGCGCGGGCGCGTCAGCGCGTTGCGGAGGCAGAAGGCCTCGCGCGCGCCGTTGAGATCGAAGGCCAAGCACTCGCGCGCAACCCGCAAATCCTCCGGCAGCGCGGGATCGAGAAGTGGAACGGCCTCTGCCCGATCGACGCTGAAATTTGCGCGCCGGGCGGCAACGCGCTCATCGCGGCGCGCGGCGGCTAACATGCAAATCCCCGCAATCTCGCTCTGGCAACCGTGGGCGTCGCTCATCATCGTCGGCGCGAAACTTCACGAAACGCGCCACTGGCGCGCGCCAGAGCGAGTTGTGGGCCAGCGCATGATCATCCACGCAGCGAAGCGCCCGGTCGATCGCGATCTCGATCCCGAGCTGCACGCGTTGTGCAAGTTATGGCTTGGCGAAAGCTACCGCGACGCGATCCCGCGTGGATGCGCGATCGGCACAGCGGTCCTCAAATATTCACGCCAGATGACGGACGTTGAACCCGAGACAGTGGGCGACCGCATCGCAGGCAATTGGTCGCCAGAACGTTTCGCATGGCGCTTCACAGCTCCTTCTCCGCTTACACCGGAGATCGCGATGCGCGGGCGGCAATCGATTTGGATGGTCGATGAAGCGTGCATTGCAAAGGAGGTTGGCTAGGTGAGCAACGTTCGCCGCATCTACAAATACG
>CAZMCA010000044.1:0-21761 GCA_964564595.1 uncultured Caulobacteraceae bacterium | reverse complement strand
GTGTTCGAGGACGAGCGCACCGGTGGGCAAGTCACCACCGGCACGCCGATCCAGCTCATGATCGAGAACGTCGATCAGCGCTCGCGCGACTACGCCGCGATCCGCGACACGTACCGGCCGGGTCATGCCGACTACGTCTATGACGCCAAGTACGGGCTCCGGGATTATCGCGGCGGCGGCCGCTCCTCCGCGCGCGAAACCGCCGCGCGCGTCGCAGCCGGCGGCGTCGCGCGCAAAGTACTGGGCGATGCGATCACGATCCGCGCCGCGCTCGTGCAGATCGGCAAGGACAAGATCGACCGCGCGGCCTGGGATTGGGATGCGTGCCAGCAGAACGAGTTCTGGTGCCCGGACGCCGCCGCAGCAACGCGCTGGGAAGCGCTGCTCGATGCAACGCGCAAATCCGGCTCCTCCGTCGGCGCCGTGATCGAAGTGCACGCCTCGAATGTGCCGCCCGGCTGGGGCGCGCCGATCTACGCCAAACTCGACGCTGACCTTGCCGGCGCGATGATGAGCATCAACGCCGTGAAAGGCGTCGAGATCGGCGCCGGCTTCGGCGCAGCGGAATTGTCGGGCGAGGAAAACGCCGACGAGATGCGCGCCGGCAACGACGGCCGCCCGCGCTTCCTCTCCAACAACGCCGGCGGCGTCCTCGGCGGCATCTCAACCGGCCAAGACGTGGTCGTGCGCTTCGCCGTGAAGCCCACCTCCTCCATCCTAACGCCGCGCCAAAGCGTGACGAAGGACGGCGCCGAAACCGACGTGCGCACCACCGGCCGCCACGATCCCTGCGTCGGCATCCGCGCCGCCCCCGTCGGCGAAGCGATGATGGCGTGCGTGCTGGCGGATCACATGCTGCGGCACAGGGCGCAGGTGGGTTAGCGCACGCGGCGTTCGCGCCGACCGAACAACCTGCGCTAGCCTGGGCGGGATCAATCTCACTTGGACTCTCAAACAATGCGCGCGCTCGTTTCCACACCCGACGGCCCCCGTCTCGCGGATGTCCCCCAACCTGCGCCTAAGCCTGGCCAAGTCATGGTGAAAGTGGCGGCTGCGCCGCTCAACCGCGCCGATCTCGCGATGCTGAAGGGCCGGCCGCACGGCGCGGTTGGCGGCATGGGCGCGCCGCTTGGGCTTGAATGGTCCGGTGAGATCACGGCGCTCGGGGACGGCGTCGAAAACTGGCGCGTCGGCGATCGCGTGATGGCCGCAAGCGGCGGCGCGTTCGCCGAATACACGCTCGGCCACGCCGCCACGATCGCGCGCGTGCCCGCGCAGATCAGCCTCGCCGACGCATCGACCATGCCCGTCGCGATCCAGACGATGCATGACGCGATCACGACCGCTGGCGCGTTTCAACCCGGCCAAAGCGTGCTGATCCTCGGCGCAAGTTCCGGCGTCGGCCTCGTCGGGCTCAAAGTCGCGAAATTCCTTGGCGCACGCTTGGTGATCGGCACGTCCACCTCACCGGACAAGCGCGCACGCTTGGCGGCGTTTGGCGCCGATCTCGCGCTGGATACGAACGATCCGGCCTGGGTTCAGCAAGTGCTCGACGCAACAGACGGCAAAGGCGTCGATCTCGTCGTCGATCAACTGGCGGGCGCGCTCCTTAACGCCGCCATGGGCGCAACGCGCATTGGCGGGCGCATCGTCAATGTCGGGCGCATGGCGGGCGATCGCGAAACCTTCAATTTCGATCTGCACGCGCTGCGCCGCATCACCTATGTCGGCGTGACGTTCCGCACCCGCACCGGGCGCGAGACGGCGGACGTGATCACACGCGCCCATGCCGCACTCGCGCGCGCGATCGCCGCTGGCGACTTCATCGTACCGATCGATAGCCGCTTCCCGCTCACCGAAGCGGACGCAGCGTTCGCGAAAATGCGCGCCAACACGCACTTTGGAAAAATCCTGCTGACGCCCTAAGCGCTAGCGCCGCCGCGCGTTCTCGTCATAGCGCTTTGACCACCGTCAAAACGCGCAGCCCGCCAGCCCGTACCTTGGGCGTGACGAGCGAGGGGTGCGGCGTGACAGATCTTGGAACTCTTCTCGTGAAAAACGGGCGGGCGGAAGCGCGCATGACGCGCCGTTTCGCGTACGCGCCGCGCCAAGTCTGGGCTCTTCTCACCGATTCCACACGCCTGCCCGAATGGCTCGCGCCCGGCACGATTGAGGCGCGCATCGGCGGCAGCGCAAAGCTCAACTTCGTCGACAGCGGCATTGTCATCGACAGCAAAATCTCTGCCTGCGAACCTCAGCGCCTGCTTGAATATTCCTGGAGCCGCCCCGGCGACCCGCTCCGGCCTGTCCGTTGGGAATTGTCGGAAGACGGCGTTGGCACAACGCTGACGCTCATACTTTCTTTGCCTGCGGCTGAGGACGCCGCCCGAAGTTGCGCAGGCTGGGAAGCGCATCTTGAAATGCTCGAAGCCGCGCTGGAAGGCGTGCCGATCAAGTTTCCGTTCGAACGCTTCAAGGCGAGCCGGGAAACCTACAACCAAATTCTCGCGAAGAGTGGCTAGAGCGCCTTCACCAGCAGCAACGTCGTCAGCCCGCTGTCCCATTCCAAATCGGGATAGCGATCCGCCTCCACATAGCCACGCGCTGCGTAGAACGTTTGGCTATTCGCGTTGAACGTGTCCGTCTCCAAACGCACCGCCGCAAAGCCAGCCTCGGCGATCGCGCGTTCGGCGTGATCCATCAGCGCTGCGCCCGCGCCTTTGCGCGCGTGGCTGCCGCGCACGTGCAGCGCGTTGATAAAATCGCCCTCCCAATCAACCAACCCCACAACGGCGCCGCCGATCTCCGCCACCATGAACTGCATGCCCCGCGCGCGCACGAATGCGGCCGGACATTTCTCGCGCAGCTGCTTTTCCACTGCTTCCGGCGTAAGCTGCGGGCGCCACGTCGAATTGAAGGTGTCCTGGAGAATCTCCTCCAGAACGGCGGCGTCTTCGGCGCGCGCGGGGCGGATGACAATCGTCATCTTTCGAGCCAAGCGAAGGCGCGCGCGATGAACGCCGCGCCATTCTCACGCACAGGTTCGCCATGCGCCATCAGCACGCGCGCCGCGGGCCAAGAATGAATGCGCGCCAGGCTCTCGCGTGCGGCGGCGCGATCGCGCATCGCCATGCGGAATTTGTTCGGCGTTTGCGGTTCGGGTCCTGTCATCCGGTCGAGCCTTGCAACGAGCGCACGCCAGCCTTTGAACCAGCCGCGCGGCATTTGCTGCAGCAGATCGGTGAACAGCACCGTGCCGCTCGCGCGATGCAAAAACACGACCTCGTCCGCAATCGTGTTGCGCACGATGACCTGCTCGATCTGCCCCGCCCACGCGGCCGGCGCCTCGTCAGCAAGATCATCCGTGAACGCGATATCCTTGCGCACGGCGCGCAAGCCGGGCGCGGCGTAGAGCGCAGCTTCCGGGTACGCGCCGGCCCACTCCGCCAGGAACATGTGGTGCAATGCGTTCGGCGCAACGATGCAGCGCACGGGGCCGAGCGCTGCGGTTTGCGCGCGCAGCGCCTCGGTGAGCGCGATCGGGGACCATACGAACAGCCCGCCGTCCGCGAGGCGGATCACGGCCATGCGCGTCGGGTAATGGAAGCCGGCAATGGCGGTGACGGGCACGCCATCCGCGATCCAAACCTCGTCTGCGAACGGCTCCAGCATCGCGCTTGCCTACGCCGAAACGTCGCCACGCGGAATGCGCGTCCTTGCGTTACCCGGGCGGCAGCCGCTTTGCTGGCGTCAACCAAGAAAGGGAAACGCGATGGCGGATGCGACTGAAGAAGGCCCCACCCTGTACGACACGCTGGGCTTTCAGCGCCGCCTCTTGATGGAAGGCGGGCGCGCCAAGCTCGAATATCGCGCAAGCCTCGCCATGTGCCACTCCGGCGGCGTGGTGCAGGGCGGCTTCGTGACGGCCTGGATCGACGCGGCGATGGCGCACTCGGTGTTCACGCTTGGCCTTGAGGACGTCGCGCCCGCAACGCTCGAAATGAAGGTGAGCTTCTTTGCGCCCGTGCGGCCCGGCATCGTGATCGCCGAAGGCTGGATCGAGCGGCCCGGCAAATCGACGTGCTTTGCCGAGGGCCAACTGACGAACGCCGCAGGCGACGTGCTCGCCAAGGCAAGCTCGACGATCCGCCTCGCCTCGATGCGAAAGGTCGTTGAAGGCTCGCGCGCCGCGCTTGGCGGCGGCTAGCGCGTCAGCAAGCCGCCGGGCGGCGTGTAGGTCGTGATCGCGCCGGGCCCGAGCGGTATCTCGAAATAGACCCAGGCCGACGTCATCAAGATCCCCGCGGCCGCAAAACAGAGCGCATAGGGCAACATCAGCGCCAGCAATGAGCCGACGCCGAAGCTCGAATCCCAGCGCCGCGCAAACGCGAGCACGAGCGGAAAATAGCTCATCAGCGGCGTCATGATGTTGGTGAAGCTATCGCCCATCCGATAGGCGGCCTGCGTCATCTCCGGCGAAATGCCGAGCAGCATGAACATCGGCACGACCACGGGCGCCAGCGCGCTCCATTTCGCGGACGCTGAGCCGATGAAAAGATCGAGCACCGAGGAAAAGCCGAGCACGCTCACCAGCAGCGCCGGCGTGGGCAGATTGAATGTCTTCAACAGCTCCGCGCCATTGATCGCCGCGATTGGCCCAAGGCGCGACCAGTTGAACATCGCCACGAAATGCGCCGCAAACAACGCGAACACGATGTACGGCGCCATCGATTTGATGCCGTCGATCATCCGGTCAATCACATCTTTGGTGGAGCGGATCGCGCCAACCGCCACGCCATAGGTGATGCCGCACAAGAGAAAGAGCAGGAAGAACCCGGTGACGAGCGAACCGTAGAACGGCTGCAAGCTTGCAGGCCCCGCCCGGCTCTCATCGATCAGCGGCGTGTAACCCGGCGCGAGCGCAAGTGCTGCAAACCCGCCGACGACGACGAGCGCAGCAACCCCGGCCCAGGCGAGCCCTGCCTTTTCGCGGGCGGTCACTTCCGATTGCGCAAGCTCCGCCTGCAAATCCTCATCAGCCTCCCCGCCCCATTTGCCGAGGCGCGGCTCGACGATCCGGTCTGTCACGAACCAGATGATCGGCGTGAACACCGCGACGATCGCGAGGATGAACCACCAATTGCCGAGCGGATTCATCGTCCAGTTCGGATCGATGATCTGCGCCGCTTCCTGCGTGAACCCAAACAGCAGCACGTCCGTCTGCCCGGGCGTGATGTTGCCGGCAAACCCGCCCGAGACGGCCGCGAACGCCGCGGCCAACCCAACAAGCGGATGGCGCCCGACCGCCGCATAGAGCAGCGCCGCGAGCGGAATGAACACGAGATACGCTGCGTCCGACGCATGGTGCGAGACCATGCCGATGATGCACACCAGCGGCGTGAGGATGAAACGCGGCGCGTTCCGCAAGCTCGCCCGGATCAGCGCGCTGAAGAGCCCTACGCGCTCCGCAACGCCCGCGCCGAACATCACCAGCAGCACGATCCCAAGCGGGGCAAACCCCGTCAGCGTGCGCGGCATTTCGGTAAAGAGCTTCGTGATGTTCGCTTCCGAAAACAGCGACGTCGCGGTGAACGTCAGAACGCCGTTTTCGAGCACGCCATATTCGGGCGCTTCCTCACCCGGATACGTGAGCGAGGCCGACCATCCCTGCGCCGCGCCAATCGCGGACAGCACCATCAAGAGCCCGATCAGCCACACGAAAATCATGATCGGATCGGGCAGCAAATTCCCGACGCGCTCGATGAAACCCAGAAACCCCTTTTGGCGTACGGCGGCGGATTCAGCTGCGGCTTCGCTCATGCAGTCCCCTGATCTCATGCCAGGAGACG
Organism: uncultured Caulobacteraceae bacterium; assembly: GCA_964564595.1. Taxonomy (GTDB): domain Bacteria; phylum Pseudomonadota; class Alphaproteobacteria; order Caulobacterales; family Aquidulcibacteraceae; genus JBEVOS01. Next base: position 15,912 of record CAZMCA010000044.1, on the reverse strand, counting down.
CCGTGCGCCGGCCCTGATGGGCGCCGATCATGTCGCGCCGCTCCGCGCCCGGCAAGACGCCGCGCCCCGACGTCAGCCACAAACACGTGTTTGACGCCCGCCAGCTTCTGGTTGCTTATCTCGTGACCCCAGGGAGGAACGAGATGAGCGCCTATAAACTGCTGATCAACGGCAAGCTCGAAGACGGCGACGCCGCGATGGACGTCGTGAACCCCGCCACCGAAGAGGTGCTGGCCTCCTGCCCGCGCGCCTCCAAGGCGCAGCTCGATAAAGCCGTCGCCGCCGCAAAGGCCGCGTTCCCAGCGTGGAGCGCAAAGCCGATCGGCGAGCGCAAAGCCGCCCTCCTCGCCATCGCCGACGTGATCGAAAAGAACGGCCAGGAACTCGCGCGCCTGCTCACGCAGGAACAGGGCAAGCCGATCGGCGACGCGATGGGCGAAATCTTCGGCGCGGCCGCCTTCTTCAAGTACTTCACCATGCACGATCTGCCGGTGAAAATTCTGGTCGATAACGAAACCGCACGCGTGGAAGCGCATCGCCGCCCGCTCGGCGTGATCGGCGCGATCATCCCGTGGAACTTCCCGATCATTCTGATGGCGTTCAAACTGCCGGCTGCGCTCCTTGCCGGCAACACGGTGGTCGTGAAGCCCGCGCCGACGACGCCGCTGACGACGCTGCGTCTCGGCGAACTCATCAAGGACGTGCTGCCCCCGGGCGTCGTCAACATTATCACTGACGCGAACGACCTCGGCGGCGCGCTCACTGCGCATCCGGACGTGCGCAAGATCTCTTTCACGGGCTCGACCGAGACCGGCAAGAAAGTGATGGCCTCCGCCGCCGCGACGTTGAAGCGCATCACGCTCGAACTCGGCGGCAACGATGCCGGTATCGTGCTCGATGACGTGAACCCGAAGGAAGCCGCGCCGAAGCTCTTCGCTGGCGCGTTCCAGAACAACGGCCAAGTCTGCATCGCGATGAAGCGGCTCTACGTGCACGAGTCGATCTACGACGAGATGTGCAACGAGCTCGCCACGCTCGCGAACAACGCCGTGATCGGCGATGGGCTCCAGCAAGGCGTCACCATCGGCCCGCTGCAAAACAAGATGCAGTACGACAAGGTCCGCGATCTGCTGGAATCTGCGAAGAAAGACGGCAACGTCATCGCCGGCGGCGAAGCGCCCGATCAGCCGGGCTATTTCATCCGCCCCACCATCGTGCGCGACATTTCAGACGGCACGCGCCTTGTCGATGAAGAGCAGTTCGGCCCGATCCTGCCGGTCATCAAATACAGCGACACCGACGACGCCGTCCGCCGCGCCAACGCCTCGCCCTATGGCCTGGGCGGCTCCGTCTGGTCGAAAAACGCCGAGCGTGCGTACGAGGTCGCCAACAAGATGGCCTCCGGCACGGTTTGGGTGAACAAGCACGCCGATCTTGCGCCCAACATTCCGTTCGGCGGCTCGGGCCAATCGGGCTTCGGCAGCGAACTTGGCGAAGAGGGCCTCGAAGAGTTCACGCAGCTGCAGGTCATCAGCGTCGCGCGCTAAACGAGAGACCGGCAGGTGGCCAAGACATCGGAGAACGACGTCTTCCGCCTGCCGGGGTTCTTGAGCTTCTGGACCGCCGAAACCGTCTCCTCCTTCGGCACACAGATCACCACGCTCGCGCTGCAAGTGCTGGTGGTGACGACGCTCTCGGGCACGGCGAGCGACGTTGGCCTCGTCAACGCCGCGCGCTGGCTGCCCTATCTGCTGTTTGGTCTCTTCCTCGGCGCGCTGATCGACCGCCAGCGCCGCAAGCCGATTTTGGTCGCAACCGATTTCGCCCGCGCCGTCGCGCTCGGCGCAATTCCAGCGCTCTGGCTGCTCGGCTGGCTCACCTTGCCGGCGGTGATGGCGTTCGCCGCCCTGCTCGGCGCGCTGACCTTGTTCAATGACGCGGCCTCGCAATCCTTCGTGCCGCGCTTGGCGCCGCGCGCCCAGCTCGTTGCCGCAAACGCGCGGCTCGATCAGGGCGCGGCGGCCGCGCAAACCGCAGGCCCCGCCCTCGCCGGCGCGCTCGTCTCGCTCATGAGCGCGCCATTCGCCCTCATCGTCGACGCCGCGACCTACCTCTTCTCCGCAATCGCAATCGCGCGCCTCAAAATCAGCGAGCCAAAGCCCGCGCCCGCGGCGCGCGGCACTCTCTGGCGCGAAATCGGCGAAGGCTTCGCGTGGGGCTATCGCCACCCCAAACTCGCCCCGCTCGCGCTGTCGACACATGGCTGGTTCGTGTTCAACGCCATGCTCGGCGCCGTGTTCGTGCCCTTCGCGCTGCTCGAACTGCGCCTGAGCGCGTTCGACCTCGGGCTTGCACTTGCCTGCGCGGGCGCGGCCGGGCTTGCCGGCGCGCTCCTGTCTTCGCGCATCGGCGCACGCTTAGGCGCGGGCGGCGCCGTGCTCGCCTGCCGCGCGCTGATGCCGCTCGCGTTGATTCCCATCGCGCTCGCGCCCGGAGCGGACGCCGACAAAACGCTGATCATCGCCGCGCTCGCGCTCGGCCAAGCGCTCTTCGGCTTCGCGCTGGGCGCGGTGAACGCGCACGAAATGGGCTATCGCCAGGGCGTCACTCCCGATGCGCTGCAGGGCCGGATCAACACCACCCAGCGCTCCATCAACCGCGCCATGATCGTGATCGGCGCCCCGCTCGGCGGCGTGCTCGCCGATACGATCGGCTATCGCGAAACCATCTGGATCGCGGTAGCGGGCTTTGTCGCGGTGAACGTGTTCCTCGCGCTCTCGCCGTTCCGAAATGCACGCCACGAAGAGACCTAGCCAGCGCAAGTCAGCACTACGGCGCGCCGCCGTCATACTGCTGATCGCGATCGTCGGCACGATTCTGTCTTACCTGCCGAGCTTGAACATCAACTAGCGCCGGCGTCAGACCTGCTTGCGCCGAAAGCAATCCGCCGCGTGGTCGTTCACGATCCCCACCGCCTGCATCCACGCATACACGATCGTCGGCCCCACAAACTTGAAGCCGCGCTTCTTCAGCGCTTTCGAAACGGTCACGGAAAGCTCCGTCTGCGCCGGAAACGTCTTGCCGTCGCCTTTGATGACCTTGCCGTCCGTGAACGACCAGCAGAAGTCCGCGAAGTCCTCGCCGTTCTTCATCATCTCGTTGTAGATGCGCGCGCCGTTGATCGTGGCTTCGATCTTGGCGCGCGAGCGGATGATGCCGGGATCGGCCAAGAGGCGCGTGATGTCGTCTTCGTCGAACCGCGCGACTTTCTTCGGGTCAAAGCCCCTGAAGGCTTTGCGAAACGTCTCGCGCTTTTGCAGCACCGTGATCCACGCGAGGCCCGCCTGGAAGCCTTCGAGCATCAGCATTTCCCACAGCATGCGCGGATCGCGCTGCGGCACGCCCCATTCTGCGTCGTGATAGGCGGTCTCGAGCGGGTTCTTCACCGCCCACCGGCAGCGGACTTTTTCCTTCGCCATAGCGCTCCCTAGCCGGCCCGTGCCCGCGGTCACAGCCGCCCCGAATGGATGGAACTACCTTCCAATCATCGCAACGACGCGATGAGCCAAACCCTTTCGGAGCCAAGCCGATGACCAGCCTGAAAACCCGCCTGATGAGCCTCGTGATCGCCGCTCTCGTCCTCGCCCCGGGCGCCCACGCTGTCGTCGCCCAAGCGGCCCAAATCGTCGCCTAATCCGCACAAGCCTTCTTCCAAACGAGCCACGCCATGACCCGCTTCTTCACGTTCTTCGCCGCCGCCTTCCTCGTCGCCATGATCGCGACGCCGGTGCTCAACCAAGCCGCCCAGATCGTCGCCTAACTCCACCGCCTAAGATCGCCAGCGAGCCTCCGCCATGCCGACCATCCTCTCGATCGCTTCCGCCGCCTCGCTGGCCATCATCATGGGACTGCCGTTCTTCGCTCTCGCCGCTCGCGTCGTCGCGTAATTCGCTGACGACAGACTGGCCCATGAGGAGGGCGCGGCGGTTTTGGCTCTCCGTCGCGCCCTTCGCTTTTCAGAGAATGGCCGGCGCCAAGAGCTTCTGCGTCAGCTGCTGGCAATTGGTCTGGTCCGGCATGATCGACAGCCGCTGCACCATCCCAACGAAGATGAGGTCGTTTTCGTAGTCGACCCAGAACCACGTCTGCGCCGCCCCATCCCACTCATACGTGCCCCGCCCGACCGGCAAACCCGCCGCGGCCGGATCGGTGAACACCGCGCCGTTGTAGCCATATCCAAAGCCCGGCCGGATGCGCATGAAGCCGATGCCGAAGCCCTGCTCCAGCATCCAATCCGGCAAATGGTTCGCCGTCATTTCGGCGATCGCGGCTTCCGACAGGATGCGTTTGCCACCGAACGCGCCACGATTGAGCAGCATCTGCGCGAACCGCGCATAGTCATCGAGCGTCGAAACCAAGCCCCCGCCCCCGGATGGCGCGACGGGCGGCGAAAGGTGATCGAAATTGAAGAACACTTTCGGGTCCGGCAATTCGACGAGCCCCTCCTTGCGGCTCTGGCGGTAGAGCGTCGCGAGCCGCCCGCGCTTTGCTTCCGGCACGAAGAAGCCAGTGTCCTTCATGCCGAGCGGCTCGAAGATGCGCGTGCGCATGAAGTCCGCCAGGCTTTGCCCCGAAAGCGCCTCCACGATCGCGCCCTGCACGTCCATCGCGAGGCTGTAGAGCCATTGTTCGCCGGGCTGATACGCAAGCGGCGCCCCCGCGATGCGCGCCACGAACTCGGAAAGATTCGGCGCGTGCCAGATCTTGGCGGCCCGCAGCGGCGTGTCGAACGGCTCGGCCGAGCCGCCATAGCTGAGGCCGGCCGTGTGCGTCATCAATTCGCGCATCGTCGGCGCATGCTTTGGCGCCACGGCTTTGCCTTCGCCCTGAAAAACCGTGACGTCCTTGAACACGGGCAAATGCTTGGCGATCGGATCGTCCGGCCGCCACTTGCCTTCATCGTGCAGGATCATCATCGCAACGGCGGTGACGGGCTTGGTCATCGAGAAGATGCGGAAGATCGTGTCTTCCTGGAGCGGCGTCTTCGCCACGATGTTGTTGAGCCCCAGCACGCTCCGGCGCGCGACCTTGCCGTGTCGCGCCACCAGCGTCACCGCGCCCGCAAGCTCGCCCGCGTCGATCATCTTCTGGAGCCCCGCGTCCACGCCATCGAGCCCGGCCGATGAGAGCCCCACGTCCTCAGGCCGTGCGGCTTCGAGCGTTCGCGTCATGCTGTTTCCTCCACGCTGGCAGCGTAGCGCGCGCCAAGCGCCCCGCAACCGGATGCGCGTCCCCGTGTGGGCGTGTAGGCGAGACGCCATGACAGCGAAGAAGACGCCCGCCGGCACGGCGCGCGGCCAGTGCCTGTGCGGCGCGGTCGTGATCGAGATCGACACGCCCGCCTTCTGGGCCTTCCACGACCACGGCAAGGCCAGCCGCAAGGCGCATGGTGCGGCGTATGCGACCTATATTGGCGTCTGGAAAAGCAAGATGCGGATCGCCAAAGGCGCCCGTTCGATCGGCCGGTACAAAGATGAAGCTGCCAAAACCACGCGAAGCTTCTGCGCCAAATGCGGCTCGCCCGTGCTCTACGAACGTGCGCGCGACAAGCGCATGATCAACGTGCCCCGCGCCCTCTTCGATGGCCGCACCGGTCGTGAGCCGCGCTACCACCTCGCCATCACCGAGATGCAGGACTGGGCCTATGCCGGCCAGACGCTTTCGCCCCTCAAGGGCTACCCGGGCGTGGTCTGGGACCGGGGCAAGTCCAAGAAGCCCCCGATCCCTGATGATATCGGCCCGGACGATATTCTTTAGACGCGCCGGTATGGCCCGAACCGGGCCGATGCGCCGCATTGTAGCGGCCTAGGTCGCTTGCCCGACTGTATGGTATGGCGGGGCGTTAGACCAAGAAGATTGGGGGAACGCCCGCATGACCGTCACGGAAAACGCGCCAAAGTCTGAGGCAAAGCCGAAGATCGACAAGGCCGCGATCAAGGCCAAGTACCGCGCCGAGCGCGATAAGCGCCTGCGGGCCGATGGCAACGCGCAGTACCGTGAGCTGAAGGGCACGCACCTCGCCCACTACCTCGTTGATCCTTACACCCCGCTCGTCGAGCGCGCGCCGAAGACCGATCACGTCACCTTCGCGTTCATCGGCGGCGGCTTTGCCGGCCTCGTGACAGGCGCGCGTCTCAAGGAAGCCGGCGTCGGCGACGTGCGCATCATCGAAAAGGGCGGCGATTTCGGCGGCACCTGGTACTGGAACCGCTATCCGGGCGCGCAATGCGACACGGCCTCGATGGTCTACATGCCGCTCCTGGAAGAAGTCGGCCACATGCCGAGCGAGAAGTACGCGCACGCGCCGGAGATCCTCGCGCACTGCAAGAACATCGGAAACAAGTTCGGCCTCTACGACAACGCGCTCTTCCACACCGAGGTCGAAGACCTCGAATGGGACGACGCGAAGAAGGTCTGGATCATCTCCACCAACCGCGGCGATCGCTTCACCGCGCAATTTCTCGGCATGGGCACCGGCCCGCTCCACGTGCCGAAGCTGCCCGGCATTCCGGGCGTCGAAGACTTCAAGGGCCACTCCTTCCACACCAGCCGCTGGGACTACGCCTACACGGGCGGCGATCCGAACGGCGCGCTGATGGAGAATCTGAAAGACAAGCGCGTCGCCATCATCGGCACCGGCGCAACGAGCGTGCAGGCCGTCCCGCACCTCGCGAAGGCCTGCAAGGAACTCTACGTCTTCCAGCGCACGCCCTCTTCGATCGACGTGCGCGCCAATCACCCGATCGATCCGAAATGGTTCGCGGAAATCGCCACCGAAGGCTGGCAGAAGCGCTGGCTCGAAAACTTCACCGCCAATCAGACGATGGGCTCGGCTGAAGAAGATCTCGTGCAGGACGGCTGGACCGATCTTTCCCGCCGCATCCGCGCGAAGATGGCGACGCTCCCGCCCGAGCAGATGAACCCGCAAGGCATGCTCGCGGCGTATGAGGATTCCGACCTCGAAAAGATGGAAGAAATCCGCGCGCGCGTGAACACGATCGTCAAGGACCAGGCGACCGCGGAAAAGCTGAAGGCCTGGTACAACCAGCTCTGCAAGCGCCCCTGCTTCCACGATTCCTATCTGCAGGCGTTCAACACGCCGGGCACGTATCTGATCGATACCGATGGCAAAGGCGTCGAGAAGATCACCGAAAAGGGCCTCGTCGTCGCCGGCAAGGAATACGAAGTCGATTGCATCATCTATGCGTCCGGCTTCGAAGTGGGCACGCCATTCGAACGGCGCGCGGGCTTCAATCCCCGCGGCCGCGGCGGGCTTCGCTTGTCGGATTATTGGGCGGGCGGCATGCGCACCAAGCACGGCACGCACGTCCACAACTTCCCGAACATGTTCATCGTGCAGCCCACACAGGGCGCGAACCTCATCTCCAACGTGCCGCACAACCTCACCGAAAGCGGCAAGACCATCGCGGTCACGGTCAAGCACGCGCTCGATCAAGGCGCCAAGGAAGTTGAGGTCAGCAAGGAAGCCGAAGATGCGTGGCTCGCTCTGCTCGCCACCGGCCCCGGCCGCATGATGATGGGCTCGGCCGAGTGCACGCCCGGCTATTACAACAACGAAGGCCAACCGCTGGCGGACGCCGCAATGTGGAACGTCGGCTATCCCTACGGCGCGACGGCGTACTTCCAGTACCTCGAAGGCTGGCGCAACGACGGCAAGTTCGACGGGCTCGAATTCCGTTGAGCGTTTCAGCGCCCGGCGTGACGGCGTCTCTGACGCTGCATCCCGCTGGGCGCGCGCCCGCGGTCGAGAGCATTCAGATCGGCGCGGCGCGCACGCCGGAAAACACGCTCTTCCTCCGGTACACGCTCGTGGGCGATCTCGGCGCGCTTGTCCTTCCCGCGGCCGGCGCGCCAATGCGCACGGATGAGCTGTGGAAACACACGTGCTTTGAAGCGTTCGTCCGGCCTAACGCGAACGCGCCCGGCTACGTCGAACTCAATCTCGCGCCCTCCCGCAAATGGGCGGCGTACGCGTTCGACGATTATCGCGCCGGCATGCGCAACGCTGATGCGATCGACGCCTCGAACATCGAAACCTCCACGAACGCACGTTTCTACAATCTGCGCGCCGCCATCCCGCTTTCATCGCTCGGCGCAGGCCCCTGGCAAGTTGCGATCACCGCCGTGATCGAAGCGGCGAACGGCGAAAAATCCTACTGGTCGCTCTCGCACGCGCCCGGCAACCCAGACTTTCACAACGCCGCCGGCTTCACGCTGACGCTCTAGACGCGCCGGAACCGCATCACCTTTGTCAGGAACGCAAGCTCCGTTTCCTCAACCACAAAGCCCGCTTCTTTAAAGAGCGCCGCCAGATCTTCATCGAGGTACGAGCCGAAATACGGTTCGTGGAAGCCCTGCGGGAAATATTCCAGCATGCGATCAAGGTCGGCCGCATCGCCCCATTGCAGCGAATCCGCGAGCACGAACACGCCGCCCGGCTTGATCACGCGCGCCAGCTCGCGCGCCACATCGCGCCGCACGCGCGGCGGCAATTCGTGGAAAAGATAAACGCAGCTCGCGCTCTCGAACGCGCCATCGCCGAACGGCGTCTGCTCTGCCGCGCCAACAACGAGATCGGCTTGCTTCCATGCGCTCAGCCGCGCGCGCGCCGCATCGACATAAGCCTGCGATAGATCGAGCCCCGTCGCGCTCTTAATGCGCGGGCGCGCTTCCAGGATGCGCTTCAAGAAACGCCCATTGCCGCACGCGACATCAAGATGCGCGACCTGGCGCTGATCCTTGCCCTTCAGCCCCCGCATCAGCGAGCCAAGCGCAATCCGGCGCATCGCATCGGCCGCGCCGCCAAACAAAATCTCGACCTGCGTGTCGTAGATCTGCGCGCTCTCCGCTGAGAGCCAGCCGTCCGTCTGATAGTGGAAGTTCTGCAGGTAGTACGCAGGATAGCGCCCCGCGCCCGCATCGTTCTTGCCGCGCACCTCTGCGCCATGCCGTTGCAAGCGCCGCGCATCGACCTTCGGCAGATCGGCGAAGAACTTCGCGCTGTTCGACAGCGCCGCGAGCGCGCGCGCGGGCCGCAAATCGTTCGGCGCGGGATAAAGCCCCGCCTCGATGTTCGCGCGGTCCTTAGCAAAGAGCGCGAGGAACGCGTTGCGGATGCGCTGGGGATCGCCCTCCGGATGCGTCGGTTGATACGCAGGCTCGCCCGGCCGGTTGAACGGCCCGCTGATCCGCCGCGCCAGCACGTATTGCCCAAGATACCACGCAACACGCGCGCCCTGCGCGGCGGCATAGCGCGCGCGCCCAAGCGTAACAGGCAACGGCGGCGCGGATTTGAGGCGTGCAGCCTGCACCGCCGCCATGAACCGCAACCGGTCCGCGATCATGTCGTGAGCACGTCGAGTTTCGAAAGCCCGCGCACGCCCGCAACCGCGCGCCACTCGAGCGCGCCATCTTCGGCGCGGCGCAGCTTCGGGAAGCGCTTGAACAGGCGCGCAATCGCCTCCTGCCCTTCCACGCGCGCGAGCGGCGCGCCAACGCACATATGCGCGCCCGCGCCGAACGCGAGATGCGGATTGGGCCGGCGCGTAATGTCGAATTTGTGCGGATCGTCGAACACCGCCGGATCGCGATTGGCGCCGAGCAAGCTCACCGCCAGCGCATCGCCGCCGTGATACGGGCACCCGCCGATGGTCCCGCCATCGGCGACGAAGCGCGCCGTCGTTGCAATCGGCGGCTCATAGCGCAGCATTTCATCGACGGCCGGCGCGATCAGCGCAGGATCCGCCTCGATCTTCGCCCGCGCTTCGGGATGCGAGAGCAGCAGCATCACGCCATTGCCGATGAGATCGGCGGTGGTGAGATGGCCCGCCACCAACAGCGCGAACATGTTGTGCAGAATTTCGCCGTCGCTGATCGGCGCGCCTTCGGCCTGCGCCTTCAGAAGATCGGTAATGAGATCATCGGCCGGATTGGCGCGGCGCGCGGCCATAAGTTCGCGGTAGTGCGAAAGGATGCCGCGCCGGCCATCGATCGCAGCGCTGTTGTCGCCCGCGGTCTTCGTTGGATCGAACGCGGTTTGCCCAGCTTCGGTCCAGGCGCGCAGCTGATCGAGGTCTTTATCCGGACTGCCCAGAATGGGGCCGAGCACGTGAATTGGAATCCGGCACGCATAATCGGCCACGACATCGAATCGCTCACGGCCCTCAAGCGGCTTTAACGCGCGCTCGACGACCTCTTCGATCATCGGGCGTGAGCGTGAAGCGCGCGCGAGAAACGCCTTAGCGACGATGCCGCGCACGCGCGCATGATCCGGATCTTCCAGGATCAGCATCGAATCGTGTTTGCCGAATTCGGGCTCAACCGCCTCGTTTAATTCCTTAACGCCGGCGATCACCGGATTGTCCGGAGAAGCGAGATCGAAATTGCGCGAAAACTTTTGATCGGTCAGCAGATCGCGACCAAGGCCGTAGGCCGTGATGTAAACCGCATGGATGAACGCGTCCCGCTCAGCCGGATTGGCTGCACGCTGCGGGTCAAGCAGCGCATGCGGGTCGCGGCGCATTTCCGGATTCAGCTCGGAGAACTGAAACATCAATACGCGCGACAGGGCGCTTTCGCCTTCGCCGTCAGCCGCCATGCACGCCTCCTGCGGGAGAAGGCGCCCCGCCCCCAACCGCACCCCACATGAGCGCCCATTGGCGCCTCTTTGCATTAAAATCAATCACCCTGCGCCGCTCCGCCCTTCTTACGGACGGCGCGCTGCGCCGGTTTGCTTGGGGCCGCCCGTTTGCGCGGCGAAGCGGCAGGCGCGGGCCATTCCGTGATGCGCCCAACGATATGACGCAATTTGAGCTTGCCTTCAGGCCGCACGCGCCCGCGCACCGACGCATTCGCCGCATGAACGGTTTCGGGATCGCCGGACACCAGAGGGTGCCACCAAGAGAGGTCTTTGCCTTCATGAACGAGCCTGTAGGCGCACGTTCTGGGCATCCAGCCCAAATCGCCGACATTTTGTGGCGTGAGCTTCACACAATCGCTCACCTTCTTCGTCCTGTTTTCGTAATCGCTGCACCGGCAGGTGGTTCCGTCGAACAACTTGCACGAAACATCTGTCAAATAGATGGCGCCGGTGTCTTCATCTTCGATTGAGATCAAACAGCACTTGCCGCATCCGTCGCACAGGCTCTCCCACTCCGCCTCGCTCATCTCGCCGAGCGTCTTGGTCTTCCAGAACGGCGCCGTCATCGCGCGAACGCTCCAACCACTTCGACATGCGGCGTCCAGCGGAATTGATCGACCGGCGAGACGCGCACCAGCTTAAAGCCGCCATCGATCAGCACGCGCGCATCGCGTGCGAACGTCGCCGCATCGCACGACACAGCCGCCACGCGCGCGATCTTTGACTTTGCAATCTCGGCCGCCTGCAGCCGCGCGCCCGAGCGCGGCGGATCAAACAGCGCCGCGTCGTAGTGCTTCAGCTCCAGCGCCGAGAGCGGCGTGCGCAAAAGATCGCGCCGCGTCACGCGCGCGGGCAGCGTTGCTGCGTCCGCCGCAGCTTTGAGCGCATCCAGCATCGCCGTTTCGCTGTCGAGCGCGTGGACTTCGCCCAAAGCGGCCGCACGCAGCGCAAATGTGCCGATGCCGCTGAACAAATCAGCGATGCGCTTTGCCGGCCCCAGCGCTTCGAGCGCGAGCGCAGCGAGCGCCTCTTCGCCCGCCGCCGTCGGCTGCGTGAACGCGCCGGGCGGGGGCGTCACCAGCGCGCGCCCCATCGTGAGCACCGGCCGGCGCTGCATCGCCAGCGGCGCGCCATCTAGCGAGACGCGCGCCAGCCCCGCGCCCGCTTCCGCGATCGCCGCGATCACGCTGCGCGAGGGTTCGCGCGCGCCCTTGATGTCGCAATCGACGCCGCTGTCCGTCGCCAAGCACGTGAGGTTCGCTTCGCCGCGTTCTGGCGCCACCATCGCCGCGATGCGCTTCAGCGCAGGCAGCGCCGCGGCCAGCGCCGGCGCCATCGCCGGACAGGCATCGACGTCCACAATCTGCGCGCCGCCGCGCGCCACGAACCCAAAGCGCAGCTTGCCTTGCTGGCGCGCCGCATGGAGCACCACGCGCCGGCGCCCCTCGCCCCACGCCGCGCGGATCGGCTCGACCGGCGCATCGACGCCGCGCCGCTCCAGCGCGCGCACGACTTGATCGTGCTTCCACGCAAGGTACGGCGCTTCCGTCCAATGCTGGAGCTGGCATCCGCCGCAGCGCCCGAACAGCCCGCAGACCGGGGCCTGCCGCTCCGCGCTCGCGGCTTCGATCGCGACGATCTCAGCCCGGTCCGCGGCCACATGTACGCGCACCCGTTCCCCCGGCAGGGTCAGAGGCGCATAGACGGGCCCTCTTTCCCCTACGGCAACACCATCGCCGCGCCCGCCCATTTCCGCAACCTCGATGACCCGCTCCTCGGGGGGAGCGGGGCGGCGGCGCGCCTGGTCCGGGCGGACCCGGGCAAGACGGGGTTGTCGCTTCATGCTGCGTTCAGGTGGGGTTTGTTTTTATCCGTGACATCAGGCCGGACAGAGCCCGGCCGCACGGAACAGGAGACCCCCATGCGCGGTCAAGCAATGCTCGCTGTTGGCGCCCTCGCCGCCGCCCTCATGGCGGCCACCCCGGCTTCGGCCCAGAATTATGGCGGCGCCTACGCCTCGCCCCAATACACCCAAGCTGAAGCCGCCTGCCGCGCTTCGCAGAACCGCCGCACCGCTGGCGGCGCCGTGATCGGCGCAATCCTCGGCGGCGTGATCGGCAACAATGTGGCCGCTGGCGGCAACCAAGGCGACGGCTCGATCCTCGGCGCAGTGGTCGGCGGCGCAGCCGGCGCGGCGATCGGCCGGTCGACGGCCTGCCGCACGGTCCCCGTCGAGCAAGGCTACAACCAGCCGTACCAAGCCCCGTATCAGGCTGATCCCTATCAGCAAGGGCGCGGCGACGATGGCCTCTATGGCGGCCCGTATCGTCAATCGTCCTATCAAGGCGGCGGCTATGGCCAACGCTGCGAGTGGCAGCCGGTGACGCGCTATGACCGCCGCGGCCGCGCCTACACGGACGAAGTGCAGATGTGCCAAGGCCGTGACGGCGTCTGGCGCGAAGCCCGCTAACCGAACCCGCGTCTCAATCCCGCAATCGAGACGTAAGACTGCGCCCCGGCTAAGAGCCAGCCGGGGCGCTTTTCTTTTGCGAGTTAGCCGCGCCGCGCGTGCACCAGCAATTCGAGATTGCCTTCGCCGCCGCGGATCGGGCTGTCGGCGAACGCCTGCACCGCGAATCCTGCCAGCCCATCGATCTCCGCGATCGCTTGCGCGGCCGCCGTGCGCGCAACGCTTTCTTCCAGCACGCCGGTTTTGCCGCCCGCGCCCGGCCCCGCTTCAAATTGCGGTTTCACCAGCGCGATGAGATCGGCCGCCGGCGCCGCGAGCGCGAGCGCCGCCGGCAAAACTTTCGCAAGCCCGATGAAACTCGCGTCGCACACGATCAGGCTCGGCGGCTCTGAAATCTCCGCACGTGTCAGCGCGCGCGCATCCGTGTTTTCGAGCGAAACCACGCGCGCGTCCGAAGCGAGCTTCGCATGCAACTGCCCGCGCCCGACATCGACGGCGAACACTTTCGCCGCGCCCCGCGCCAGCAACACCTCGGTGAACCCGCCCGTCGAAGCGCCGATATCGAGGCAGACGCGCCCTGAAGGATCGACGCCGAAAGCCTCCAGCGCATGCGCGAGCTTCACCCCCGCGCGCGACACCCAGGGAAACGCAGGCGCAACCGCAAGCGCGGCGTCCTCTTCGACCGCGTCTGACGCGCGCGTAACCGGGGCGCCGTTCGCGGTCACGCCGCCTGCCTCGATCGCGGCCTGCGCCTTGGCGCGGCTCTCGGCCAGCCCGCGGCGCACCAGCAGCACATCGGCCCGCACCCGCGTCATCGCTTCACGCTCCTGATTTTTCCTTGCGCGTCCGATGCCTCCGCGCAAGGCTCGCCGCCTCAAGAGCGCATCAAGCGCCGCCAAAAGAACAATAGGGGGAAAAGTGATGCGCATGACACGGCGCGGCCTGATGGCCGCCGCTTCCGCTTCTGGCTTGGCCGCGTGCGCAAGTGGCGCCGGCCATACGCCGCCCACAGCGCCGCGCGACGTGTTGGGCGATCTCGATGGCGTGGGCGTCGCGGCCCGCATCCGTGTCGGCGAGATCAGCACCCGCGAAGCAGTCGAGGCCGCCATCGCCCGCGCCGAGCGCATCAACCCAACGCTCAACTTCATCGCAACACCAGCTTACGACTACGGCCGCACCCGCAGCGCCGCCGCCCTCACCGGCCCATTCGCGGGCGTGCCGACGTTCGTTAAAGATCTGAACGACCTTCAAGGCGTGAAGACCATGAACGGTTCGCGCGCATTCCGAGACAACGTCGCAACGCGCAACGACGTTTACGTGCAAGCGATGCTCAACGCCGGCCTCGTGCCGATCGGCAAATCGACGACGCCGGAATTTGGCTTCACCTGCACCACCGAACCGCTCGTCACCGGGCAAACCAAAAACCCGTACGACATCACCCGCATCGCCGGCGGCTCCTCCGGCGGCGCGGCGGCTGCGGTCGCTTCCGGGGTCGTGCCGATCGCGCATGCAAGCGATGGCGGCGGCTCGGTGCGCATTCCCGCATCGATCTGCGGCCTCGTTGGGCTCAAAGTCTCGCGCGGGCGCGATCCGGAAAGCCCGAGCGCGGCGCCCGTGTCGATCGGCGTGCAAGGCTGCGTCAGCCGCAGCGTGCGCGACACCGCCGCATGGTTCGCTGCTATGCAATTGCGCGACGGCCCGCTCGCAACGACCGGCCTCGTCGCCGGACCGAGCGAACGGCGCCTGCGCATTGGCTATTCGCCGCTGAGCTACACCGCCGCCGCGCCCGACGCTGACGTGCGCGCGGCGCTCGATAATGTCGCGCGGCTTTGCGACAGCCTTGGCCACCGCGTCACCGAAACGCGCATCGCGATCGATGGGCAAGCATTCCAAGACGCGTTCATCCTCTATTGGGCCTCGGGCGCGATGCAGACGCGCGATGAAATCGCGCGCGCAGCGCCCCGCGGCACGCCAATCGAAAATCTGCTCGAACCGCTGACGCTGCAATTGGCCGAACATGCGCGCCGCGCCGGCCCGCAAGGCGTCGGCGCCGCCATCGCCGTTCTGCAACGCACGCAGCGCGAATACGCCGCGCTCTTCCAGAACTACGACGTGATCCTCACCCCAACGCTCGCGAAGGCGCCGCTGCCGCTCGGCGAAATCGCACCCACTTTGCCGTGGGAACAGGGCTTCCGGCGCGTCATCGAATACGTCGCGTACACGCCGCTCGCGAACGCGTCCGGGGGCGCTGCGATTTCGCTGCCGCTCTCCGTCAACGAAGCGGGGCTGCCGATCGGCTCGCACTTCATGGCGCCGGTCGGGGGCGAGCCGACGCTGCTGCACTTGGCCTACGAGCTCGAAATGGCCCGCCCCTGGGCCGCGCGCCGGCCGCAAGTTTGGGCAGGCTGACGCGATAACGGCCGCTTGTTTCCCGCGAGGGGCGCGCCCGCTTGGCGGACGCGTCCTTTGCGGTTAGCCGCTCCTCATGAAAGACCAAACGGCGCAGCGCACCTCGGCTCTCGAGCGGGCCATCGAAAACACCATCTTCGCCAGCCGCTGGCTAATGGCGCCGCTCTATCTCGGCCTCATCGTCGCGCTCGCGATTCTGATCGTCACCTTCTTTCGCGAACTGGTGATCCAGGCGCCGCAAGTCCTCTCGATGGACGAGACGGACATCATCCTGCTCGTTCTGACGCTGGTCGATCTCTCGCTCGCCGGCAAT
>CAZMCA010000043.1:0-21824 GCA_964564595.1 uncultured Caulobacteraceae bacterium | reverse complement strand
TTTTCCGAACAGATGAACGTGCGGCTTTCGACGCGTGCAACATCACGCGGATCGGACGCAGCGTAGAACGAGTTCGGGCGCTTCGCAGGATTGAGCGGCTTCAGAGTGCCCTTCGCGACGAGGTCGGCGGCGATCGCTTCAAACTCGGCGTCAGATCCATCGCACCAGTGAACGCGATCGGGTTCGGTCAGCGCCGCAATATCGCGCACCCAGGCAATCAGGCGCTCGTGTTTCGTCGGCGCGGCATCGAGCCCCGGCGGCACGTTGGTCATTATGGATTCCTTCGCCTCTCACTGACCCGAAAGGCTCGCACGCGCAGAGCCCCAAGTCGAACGCCCACTAAAAATCCCGCACCCCTCTATTGGGGCCTTCTTCCGCTCACGTCACCCGTCTTCGCCGCGCGCGCGCGCGTTAGCCGCAGTGCAATTCACAGGCCGGGAACGAGACACCGGTGTCATCGGGCGGCGGCCGTGCGTTGCGAATGGAAAACGCGGCGGCGAGGGCGATTTTGCGCGGATGAGGCGTTCGGCGAGGCGCTGCGGGAAGCCCCAGTCACCGTGCGGTGAACATATCACGAACTGGCGCAATGGCGCGGTGGTTCCATCTAGCTGTTGCCGGAAGATGGTAGGTGTAGCATACTATTGACCAAGCCATCGGTTGTCGGCGCAAACCGCCCCGAGAGGCACAAGATCATCGGCGGACCAAGCGCCGAGGGGGAGGATTGACGATGAAAACCAAAAGCGCGCTGCGCTTTCTAACGGCGTCCGCCACGATCGCACTGACAATGGGCGGCCAAGCATTCGCGCAAAGCGCGGATGAAGCGGCCGATGAGATCGTCGTCACCGGTTCGGCTATTCGCGGCGTTGCAGGCACGGGTTCGCCCGCCGTTTCGATGAGCCGCGACGAGATGCAGGCCTCCGGCGTCGCGACGTCGAGCGACATGCTGCGCGCCGTTCCGCAAATTCTCTCCATCGGCGCGGACGAAAACCGCCTCGGCGGCGCGCAGGACGCGGCCGCGAACACGACGCGCACCTCCGCCATCAACATTCGCGGCATCGGCAACGAAGCGACGCTGTTGCTGCTGAACGGCCGCCGCCTTGCGCCAAACGGCGTCATCAAAGCGCTTTCCGATCCGAACGTCATTCCTTCGGCGGCGATCGAGCGTCTTGAAGTCGTCGTCGACGGCGCGTCGGCGATTTACGGTTCGGATGCGGTTGCGGGCGTTGTGAACCTGATCACCCGCCGCGACTTCGACGGCGCGGAAACCAGCGTCCGCTACGGCTTTGGCGATTCGATCGACCAGACCGTGTTCAGCCAGACGCTTGGCCTCAGCTACGGCGATTTCAGCCTGTTCGCCGCGTATGAGCACAACGAACGTTCGCGTCTGGAAGCTGCCGATCGCGCGGAGTTCGCCTCGCAGAACCGCACGTCGCGCGGCGGCTCGGATGCGCGCACCAATCTGGCGCAGCCGGGCAACATCGTGAGCGGCGCAACGCGCTATCCGCTTCCGAACGGCGCGGGCACGGGCATCGCGCCGGCCTCGCTCGTCGCGGGCACGGCAAACCGGTTCGATGAAGGGCTCTACGCCGATCTGCTGCCGGATCAGGAACGCGACAGCGTGTTCGCCGATCTGCGCTGGCAAGCGACGAACAACCTCGAACTCTGGGCGCAGGGCTTTTACACGCGGCGCTCCTTCGATGAGCGCACGATCCCCGCGTCTGGCACGCTTACGGTGCCGAACACGAACGCGTTCTTCGTCGCGCCTGCCGCGCTTGGCGCGCCGGCGAGCGTCAGTGTCGAGTATCGCTTCGCGGCCGAAGATCCCGAGCCGATGCTGACCGGCTGGGAAAACGTCCAGCAGGCTGCGCTCGGCCTCACCTATGATCTGCCGGGCGAGTGGCAGATCAACGCGTACGCTAGCCATTCGGTGAGCCGCGGCTTCCAGCGCCGCGAAGGCATCACCAATGGCGCAGCGCTGACGGCGGCGCTTGCCTCGAACAACCCGGCGACGGCGTTCAACCCGTTCGGCAACGGCAGCTACAACGTCACGAACAATCCAGGCCTAGTGAACATCATCATGGCCGAGCGCGATACGTTCGGCACGTTCATCAACCAGGACTACGCGATCACGTTTGACGGCCCGCTGTTTGCGCTGCCGGGCGGAGACGTGCGTCTCGCGTTCGGTGTCGACCACCACGACAACGTGTTCCGGCAAACACTGAACGCGACGAACGTGCTGGCCTCAGGCGCGAACCAGCCGAAGTATGTTGCGAACCAGCGCGACGTGCAGGGCGCGTTCTTCGAGCTCTTCATGCCGCTGATCGCCGATCAACCGCTCATCGAGAGCTTGGATTTCTCGATTGCAGCCCGTTACGACCATTATTCGGACTTCGGCGACGCCGTGAATCCGAAGGTCGGCGTGATCTGGTCGCCTGTGGGGGACCTTTCGCTGCGCGCTAGCTACGGCACGTCGTTCCGCGCGCCGTCGCTCGTCGATTCGGCAGCGCAGATCCACAACATCTTCATTCAGAACCTCAACCAGCCGGGCGGCACTGTGCGCGGCATCTTCCACAATGGCGGCCGTGCAGGCCTTGAGCCGGAAGACGCCGAAACGTGGTCGGCCGGGTTCGATTATCGCCCGACCGGCGCGCTCGAAGGGTTCGAGCTCTCGATGACGTATTACGACGTCGAGTACACGAACCGGATCGACGTCGTGCCCAACACGGCGCTGAACCTCGCGGCGGTCTATGCGCCGTACATTCAGCGCCGGCCGGCAGCTGGCGATGTTGCGGGCAACAACGCGTTCAACGCGATCGTCGCCGCGTTCCTCGCCGATCCCGATTTGCAGAGCCCGATCGAGGCCGTCACCAACATCAACGCCATCGTCGATGGGCGGCGCGCCAATCTCGGCACGCTGATCCAGAAGGGCGTCGATCTCAGCATCGGCTATTCGTTCGAATCCAGCATCGGTGATTGGCGCGTTGGCCTCGATGCATCGCAGATCATGGAGCTGCAGCGCCAGGTCGCGGCTGGCCTTCCGCTGCTCTCGGTCGCGGATCGTCTCGACAACCCCGTCGATCTGCACGGCCGCGCGAGCCTTGCTTGGCGCCTCGGCGGCTGGTCGGCGAACGCGTTCGTCAACTACCTCGACGGCTACATCAACACCGGCGTTACGCCGAACGTCGAAACGGATGCGTACACGACCGTCGATTTCTCGCTGGCCTATCGCTTCGGCGAAGAGAGCGGCGAGTTCCTCAACGGCTTCCGCATCGCGCTCAGCGGGCAAAACGTGCTCGATGAAGAGCCGCCGATCGTGATCAACGGCACGGCGTCCTGGGATCGCCAGAACGTCTCGCCGATCGGGCAGTTCTTCGCGGTCGAGCTGTCGAAGGCCTGGTAGCGCTACGCCACGCCGAACAACACGCTTGCGCCTTCGTCGGCTGGCCCGACGGAGGCGCGCATGTGTCCAAACAATTCGCGCCCGAAGCCATGTTGCTTGTGCTTCGGGATGGGCGCGGCGGCGCGGGCGTTTAGCTCGTCCTCGCTGACGAGCACCTCAAGCACGCCTTCATGCGCGTCGATGCGGATCATGTCGCCGCTGCGCACTTTCGCGAGCGCGCCTTCGACGCAGGCTTCCGGCGTTACGTGCAGCGCTGCGAGCACCTTGCCGGACGCGCCGGACATGCGCCCGTCGGTCACAAGCCCAATCTTGAAGCCCCGGTCCATCAGCACGCCGAGCGTGGGCGTCAGGCTGTGCAGCTCGGGCATGCCATTTGCGCGCGGCCCCTGGAAGCGCACGACTGCGATGAAGTCCCGCTCCAACTCGCCGGCCTTGAACGCGGCAAGCAATTCTTCCTGGTCGTGAAACACGATCGCGGGCGCCTCGACGACGTGATGTTCCGGCTTCACCGCCGATGTTTTGATCACCGCGCGTCCAATCTTGCCTTTCACGAGACGGATGCCGCCCTCGCGATCGAACGGATCGCTCGCGGGGCGCAGGATATCGCGGTTGAGGCTCTCGGCCGCGCCTTCGCGCCATACCAAAGTGTCGCCATCGAGGAACGGTTCGTGCGTGTACGCGCGCAAGCCAGCGCCGGCGACGGTCCGCACGTCTTCATGCGCGAGGCCTGCGTCGAGCAATTGACGTGTGACGAACGCCATGCCGCCCGCGGCGTGGAACGCGTTCACGTCTTCCGTGCCGCTGGGGTAAACGCGTGCGATCAGCGGCGTGACGCGCGAGAGGTCGTCGAAATCCTCCCACGCGATGCGCACGCCCGCCGCGCGCGCCATGGCAACGAGATGCAGGGTGTGATTGGTCGAGCCGCCGGTGGCGAGCAGCCCCGACATCGCGTTGACGATGTTCTTCACGTCGAACACATCCGCCATTGCGCTTTGCTTGGATTCGGCGAGCGCCACGGCGCGGCGCGCGGCTTCGGCCGTGAGCGCGTCGCGCAGCGGCGTGTTTGGGTGCACGAAGGCGGCGTTCGGCAGGTGCAGCCCCGTCAGCTCCATCATCATCTGGTTGGAATTGGCCGTGCCGTAGAACGTGCAGGTGCCCGGGCCGTGATAGGATTTCATCTCCGACGCGAGCAGCTCATCGCGCCCGATCTTGCCTTGCGCATAGAGTGCGCGGACGCGGGATTTTTCGGCGTTGGAGAGGCCAGACGTCATCGGACCGCCGGGCACGAGGATCACGGGCAGGTGCCCGAACGAAAGCGCGCCGATCACGAGGCCCGGCACGATCTTGTCGCAAATGCCGAGACAGAGCGCAGCGTCGAACGCGTCGTGCGTGAGCGCCACTGCTGTCGCCATCGCGATCACGTCGCGTGAGAAGAGCGAAAGCTCCATGCCGGGGCGGCCTTGGGTGACCCCGTCGCACATCGCTGGCACGCCGCCAGCGAATTGCGCCGTCGCGTTCACGGTGCGCGCGGCGGCGCGGATTATCTCCGGGAAGCGCTCGAACGGTTGGTGCGCCGAGAGCATGTCGTTGTACGCGGAGACAATCGCGATATTGGGCGCGAGCGGGTTGCGCAGCGTGCGCTGCTTATCGTCATCGGGCGCGGCGGCAAAAGCGTGCGCGAAGTTTGCGCAGGACAGCTTGGCGCGGCCCGGTTCGTTGCCGCGCGCCTCGGCGATATGCGCGAGATAGGCGGCGCGCGTTTCGCCGCTTCGGTCTGTGATGCGATCGGTGACTTTCTGAACGACCGGATGCACGGCGCTCTCCTAAGCTCAACAGAACGAAACGCCCGCGCCTGCCCGCAGGTTCAGCCGCGATGCATGTGCGAGGTGTTGCGGGCGACGGTCTCGATGCGCGCCCAATCGCGATCGGCCACCGCATCCCGCGGCGCCACCCACGAGCCGCCCACGCACGCGACGTTCGGCAGGTGGAGATATTTTGGCGCGATGTCCGATCCGATGCCGCCGGTGGGGCAGAAGCGCACGTCGCGGAACGGACCCGCAAAGGCCGCGACAGCCGCCGCGCCGCCGGATGTTTCGGCCGGGAAGAATTTGAATCGCGAGAGCCCCATATCGAGGCCGCGCATGATTTCGCCCGCGGTCGCCACGCCGGGCAGGAATGGCACGTTCGCGCTGCGTGCTGCATCGGCGACGCGCTCGGTAAGGCCCGGGCTGACAATGTAGCGCGCGCCCGCGTCGAGTGCGGCGTTGAGGTGATCTGGCGTGAGCACCGTGCCGGCGCCGACGATGACGTCCGGAATTTTGCTCATCTCGCGGATCACATCGAGCGCGGCGGCCGTGCGCAATGTGATCTCGATGACTTTGAGGCCGCCACGCGAAAGCGCGCCTGCGATGTCCGCGGCGTCTTCTGCGCGTTGCACTTCCAGCACCGCAATAACGGGGCCGGCGTCCATGATGTCGTCGATCGTCGTCATCGCGCTTTTCCCTTCACGGTCACGGCGCCCAGCTCACCCAAAGCGGCCCGCGCCGTGCGCGCACGAGTGTGCGAACCGGGCTCTCGGGCGCCGCTGGATCGAGCCAGCGGCGGAGCGCGGCCAGTTTCTCACGCCCGCGCAGAAAGATCACGATCAGCCGCGCGGAAAGTATGGTGCGCAGCGACAGAGAGAGCCGCGCGGCCGCGCCCGCTGCTTGCGGCGCGTGCACCGCGACGGCGCCGCCGCGCGCTTTGAGGGCCGGCGCGTCGCCTGGAAAGAGAGACGCGATGTGCCCGTCTTCGCCCATGCCGAGCACACAGAGCGTGAGCGGGCCTGCGCGCGCGAGCGCCGCGCCGATCCGCGCTTCCGCTGCGCGCGGCGTCGCGTGCGCTGTTTTCAGCGGTAGGAAGCGCGCGGCGCGCCCCTGCGCGACGAAGAGATGGTTCTGGAGCGTGCGTGCGTTGCTGGCGGGCGCACGGGCCGACACCCAACGTTCGTCCGTCAGCGTTACGATTTGCCCGGGCCAGCGCGCTTCGGTGCGGGCAAGCACGTCGAACAAGAGGCCCGGACTCGTGCCGCCGGGAAGCGCAATGAGGCCGGGATGTGCGCGCAACATTGGCCCAACGCGTGCAGCGAGGCGGCGCGCCTGCGCCTGCGCGCTCGGCGCCGTGAGCAGTCTCACTCGCACCAGGAGCGGCCGTCGCGTTCGACTAGCCCGAACGATGCGGAAGGGCCCCAGGTGCCGGCCGCGTAGGGCAGGGGCGGCTGCTTCAATTGCGTCCACCCATCGACGATGCCATCCACCCAGCGCCAAGCGGCTTCCGCTTCGTCGCGCCGCACGAACAGTGTGGAGTTCGCGTTCATCGCTTCGAGCAACAGGCGCTCGTACGCGATGCGCCGGCGGCCATTGTCCGTGTCGTCGACGCTGAGATTGAGCGACACGGGCTGCAGGCGGAAGCCGTCTTCCTCCAGCGAGGCGCGCTTGTTCATCAGCGCGAGCGAAATTTCTTCCTCCGGCTGCAGCCGGATCGTCAGCCGGTTCGCTGCAAGCGGCGAGGCGCCGAAGATCGAATGCGGCACATCGCGAAATTGAATGACGATCTGCGAGGAGCGCTCCGGCATGCGTTTGCCAGTGCGTAGATAGAACGGCACGCCGGCCCAGCGCCAATTGTCGATGTTGGCGCAGACGGCGATGAACGTTTCCGTCTCGCTCGCGCCCACGCCCGCTTCGGCGACATAGTCATCCGATTGCGCGCCATCGACATAGCCGCGCCGGTACTGCCCGCGAATTGCAAGCTTGCCGACATCGCGCGGGGCAATCGGGCGCAGCGAGCGCAGCACCTTGACCTTTTCGTTGCGCACCGCGTCGGGCTCGAGGCTCGAAGGCGGCTCCATTGCCACCAGGCACAGCAATTGGAGGAGGTGGCTCTGCACCATGTCCCGCAGCGCGCCGTACTCGTCATAGTAGGCGCCGCGCCCTTCGACGCCGACGGTTTCCGCGACGCTGATCTGCACGTGGTCGATCGAGACTTTGCTCCACAGCGGCTCAAACAAAGTGTTCGCAAACCGCAACGCAATCAGGTTCTGAACGGTCTCTTTGCCGAGATAGTGATCGATGCGGAAAATGCGATGTTCGCTGAACGCCACGCCGAGCGCGTCGTTGATCGCGTCGCAGCTCGCGAAATCGCGCCCGAGCGGCTTCTCCACGATGATGCGCGCAGGCGGGGCCGCGAGGCCCGAGGCGGAAAGGTGATTGACGATCACGGCGTAAAGCGCCGGCGATGTCGAAAGATAGAACACGCGGTCCTGTGTTTGGCCGCACAAATCGGTCAGCTTTTGGAACGTCGCCTTGTCATCGACGGAGCCGCCGCAATAGCGCAGCCGCGCCGCAAGCCGATCCCATACGCCGCTATCGACCGCGCCGCGCCGCGCCACGCAATCGCGCACATAGGTGCGGAAGCCTTCATCGTCCATCGCGGTGCGCGCGCTGCCGACGATCGTGAACGCGTCAGGCAGCAACTTGTCGGCCTCAAGATAGTAGAGCGAGGGCCAAAGCATGCGCTGGGCGAGATCGCCCGTGGCGCCGAAGATGACGAGCGCGCTATCGCGCATCCGGGCACGCATTTGGTTCGGCAACGCCCGCGCCGCCCGCGCGGGTCCTGTTGGTCGCGTGATTCGCCATTGCCGCGAGCTTCGCACGGCGGTCGGCGCCATGCGAGCGGCAGCGGAGGCGGCGGCGTGTGCGCATCGGGCGGTTTTCCGCCGCGCGGTAACCGGTGTCGATTGTCCCGCGCGGCTGACAACGGTATCACTTCGGCGTCACCCGCGCCCAGGCACGGAGTTCCTGTTGCCCGCACGCAAAACCAAGCGCTCCGAACGGCCCGAGACGGGGGATGAGGCCGCGGGGCGCATCGAGCCCGGCCGGCGCCCGACGATCAACGATATCGCGCGCCTCGCCAACGTTTCGAAGAAGACCGTTTCGCGCGTCATCAACGAATCTCCCTTCGTGCAGGAGGAAACGCGCAAGCGCATCGCCGAGCTCATGAAGACGCACGGCTATGAGCCCGATCCGCAGGCGCGCGGGCTCGCGTTCCGGCGCTCGTTTCTGATCGGCATGATCTACGACAATCCGAACGCGCAAATGGTCGTGAAGCTGCAAGAGGGCGTGCTCGAAGGCGTGCGCGGCTCGGGGTTCGAGCTCGTCGTCCATCCGTGCGACCGCAGTGCGCGCAATTTCTTGAGTGACGTGCGCGGCTTCGTGCAGCGGCAGAAACTATTGGGCGTCGTGCTTCTTCCGCCGGTCTCGGAGAACGACACGCTCACAGCGATGCTCACCGAGCTTGGCTGCCATTACGTGCGCGTCGCCAGCGCCGTTATTGACGATTCGGCGCATCTGGTATCGGCGAACGATCGCCTGGGCACGGCGGAAGCCGCCAATCATTTGATGGATTTGGGGCACACGCGGATCGGCTTTATCGAGGGGCCGCCGGGCTTTCGCTCACGCAAGGAGCGGCGGCTTGGATTTGAGGAGGCGCTATCGCGGCGCGGCCAGAAGCTGCCGGAATCGCTCGTGACGGACGGCGCGTATACCTACGAATCCGGCGTCGCGGCGGCGGAGACGTTGCTTTCGCGCACGCCGCGGCCAACGGCGATCTTCGCGGCGAATGATGAAATGGCCGCGGGCGTCTACGCTGTCGCGCGCCAAAAAGGTCTCACGATTCCGCGCGACCTATCGATCGTCGGGTTCGACGATACGCCTGTTTCGGCGCGGCTCTTCCCGGCGCTCACCACGGTGCGATGGCCGATCCCGGAGATGGGGCGCTCTGCGGCGCGCAAGCTCTTGGACATGCGCCCCGGCGAACGGGTGAGCGCCCCGGACGAGGTGCTGACGCCCTATCTGGTGGTTCGGGACTCGACCGCCCCGCCGAAGGCACGTTCTTCATGTGTCAGGCGGCCGGCCGGCGCATGATCGATCAGCGGTGCGGCAAGATCATCAACATCGCGTCGATACTTTCTAGTCGATTGATACCGGGTGTCATGAGTTCAGACGAATTGAGGCGCCTTTCGGTCCGAACCGCACTTCAAACTCACTGTTTTCACCAATGACAGTGTCACGGCGCTTGCGGCCAATCAGGTCGAGCGCGCGGTGCTCACCAATGCGGGCGCGCGTCCGTGGGATCGCGATGCGCACGACGTGCGCGTGATCGCCGACGCCGCCGAAGGACGCGGACGCATCATCGACAGCGAACAGGAGGTGCGCGGCTATCCCGTCATGCCCGAGACGCGCCGCGCCTTTGACCCCGCGCTCTGGGATTTGGAGACGATGCAGCCGCGCGATCCGTCCACGCTCGACGCTGGCGGGCGCCCACGCGGAACGTGAGCGCTGGCCCTTTTTGCAGCGCGGTTAACCAGATGTTCATGGCTATACCTGGCAACCCTGGCGCGAGTGATAGTATTGGATAGAGCGAACGGCCTATACCTATAGTACAGAACGGCTAGTGCGCCGTAGTATTACCTATAATCAACCAAGTTTTTACGGCGGCAACCGAAAACACACAGCTGAAACCGGGGCGGATTTCGGCTGTTATGATCAATTCTACTGGAAATACAGAGGCAAGAGGGCGGTCTTGCTTGGTTGCGGGGCTTTTGGCGCTCGCGCCAGGGGCCGCGAACGCTGCCGAATTCGCAGACGGGGCCATCGAGGCGAACCTCGGCTACACGGTCGATTACGTGCAGGCCCTGGCGGGCGCGCCGAACGGCGAAGGCACGGTGCTCGACAATCTCGACCTGACGGCCGCGCTCGATCTCGAGCGGCTCGCCGGGTGGCGGGGCGGTTCGGCGTTTATCTATGTGCTGAACAATTCGGGCGGGGCGCCGAATGATGTGATCGGCACACTGCAGGGCGTCGATAACATCGAGGTCTCGCACCAGAGCTTGCGCCTTTATGAATTGTGGATCGAGCAGGCCTTTGGCGCCGGCTCTGTCCGCGCGGGCCTCTACGATCTCAACAGCGAGTTCTACACGACCGACGCGGCTGGCCTGTTGATCGCGCCAGCGTTCGGCATCGGCTCGGAGATCGCCGCGACGGGCGCGAACGGGCCTTCGATCTTTCCATCAACGGCGATCGCCGTGCGCGGGCGGCTCGCGCTCTCGGAGCGCTCTTCGGTGAAGCTTGCCGTGCTGAACGCCGATGCGGGCGTGCTCGGTGATCCCACCGGCGTCGATACCGACTTCGAACACGGCGCGCTCGTCATCGGTGAGTGGAAGTGGGAGGGCGATACGATCCTCTCGCTCGGCGCCTGGGGCTACACCGAAGATCAGGACGATATCCGTGACCTCGATATCAACGGCGATCCGATCCCGCGCAGCGCGCGGGGCGCGTACCTCACGCTTGAGCGCGGCCTTTGGGGTGATGACGAAGGCGCCCGCGCCACAAGCGCGTTCATGCGCGTCGGCGTCTCCGACGGCGACACCACGGTCTATCAGGGCGGCTGGCAGGCCGGCGTTCTCGTGGAGCGCGTGTTTGCTTCGCGGCCGGATAGCGCGCTCTCGATCGGCGTCAACCAGGGCGTCGTGTCCGACAAGCACATCGCGAACGCTGCGGATGTAGGCACCGTGCTCGAAGACGCCGAAACGGCCTTGGAGCTGACCTACGCCGACAAGATCGGCTGGCTCACGATCCAACCGGACCTTCAATTCATTCGCAACCCAGCGGCCGAAGACGCGCGTGACGATGTGATCGTCGCGGCGCTGCGCCTCTCGGTCGGCTTCTAGGGGCGCGCTCATGATCAAATCGATCAGTCAGAAGGCGCTCGTTGGCGCGGGGGCAGTCGGCGCGCTGTTGGCGCTTGTCGGCGGCGCGGGCATTTGGACGGCGCTTAGCCTTGCCGAAGATCTGCGCGAGGGGCGCAACGGCGCCGACCTACTGCGGAACCACATGCACGCGGACATGATGCATGACGCACTGCGCAGCGACGTGCTGGCCTCGGTTGCTGCAACCGATCCGAGCACCGGGCTTTCGCTCGACGATTCTGCGCGCGACCTGCGAGAGCACGTCGAAGCATTCCGCGCCGACATCGAGGCCGACCATCGTCTTGCCGTCACCGATGCACAACGCACGGCGATCGCGGCGGTCGAAGAGCCGCTCAACGCGTATATCGAAACGGCGGAACGGGTCGCCGCCCTCGCCGCGCGCGATCCTGCCGCGGCGCGCGCTGCGTTGCCATCCTTCTTCGAGCAGTTCTATGCGCTGGAAGAGGCGATGGAGGGCGTTACCGATGCGCTCACCGCCGAAGCGGAGAGCGAAACCGCTGAATCGACGGCCGAGGCGCAGTTCGCGACTTGGCTGATGATCGGCGCGTTGCTTGTCTCGTTCGCGGCGATGGTGTTCCTCGCGCTCGCGCTGCGCAGCCTCATCATCACGCCTCTCAACCGGATGACGCGCGCGATGACGCAGCTCGCCGGTGGCGATAACTCGGTCGAGCCGCTCTATATTGAGCGCGAAGACGAAGTCGGCGCGATGGGCCGGGCGCTTGTCCAGTTCAAGACCGCGGCGCTCGCGCGCATCCAATCCGAGCAGGAGCGCGAAGAAGAAAAGCGCGTTGCGGAGATACGCCGCAAGGAATCGGAAGCGCAGGCGCAGGCTCAGAGCGAAGCGCTCGTCACCGGCTCGTTCGGAGAGGGGCTCTCGCGCCTGGCGCGGGGCGATCTGAGCTACCGTTTGCACAAGGACTTGCCGGCGGCGTACCGGCAGCTCCAGGCCGATTTCAATACCGCGATGGAAAAGCTCGAAGATGCGATGCGCGTCATCGCATCGAACGCGAGCGGTATGCGCACGGGCTCAGGCGAAATCAGCCAGGCGGCGGACGATCTCTCCCGCCGCACGGAGCAGCAGGCCGCCTCACTCGAAGAAACGGCGGCAGCGCTCGATGAAATCACCGCCACCGTCCGCAAGACGGCCGAAGGCGCAAACCAGGCCAACGCCGTGGTCGCGGCGGCCCGCACGGAAGCCGAACGTAGCGGCCGTGTCGTCGGTGATGCGGTCGCGGCGATGAGCGAAATCGAGAAGTCGGCGCGCCAGATCAACCAAATCATCGGCGTGATCGATGAGATCGCGTTCCAGACCAACCTGCTTGCGCTCAACGCTGGCGTCGAGGCAGCGCGCGCGGGTGAGGCGGGGCGAGGCTTTGCCGTCGTCGCTAGCGAAGTGCGCGCGTTGGCGCAGCGTTCGTCGGATGCGGCCAAGGAAATCAAGACGCTTATTTCGGCAAGCACGGCGCAGGTCGCGCGCGGCGTCGACCTCGTCGGTGAGACCGGCGGCGCGCTGAACGGCATCGTCGGCAAGGTCGCGGAGATCAGCGCGCTGGTGTCCGAGATCAGCGCGTCCACGCAGGAGCAGGCGACAGGGCTCGCGCAGGTCAACACCGCCGTCAACCAGATGGACCAGGTGACGCAACAGAACGCCGCGATGGTCGAGCAATCGACGGCGGCGAGCCATTCGCTCTCGCAGGAAGCCGATGAGCTCGCGCGGCTTGTGGCGCGGTTCGAAATCACGGGCGGCGCGCAGGACGTCGCCGCGCCGCAACCGGCAGCGCGGCCCGTGCCGCGTAGCGTCGCGCAGCAGCAAAAGCGCGTGGCCGCCTTTGCTGGCGGACGCGCGGCACGCGGCAGTGACGATTGGGAGGAGTTCTGATGGCTGAGGTGAAACTCGGCGACACGCTCGATGTACGCGCCGCAGCGCCGCTCAAAGCCGCGCTCGGCGAGCATCGGGGGCAGGATGTGACGCTCGATGCGTCCGAGGTCGTCCGGCTGGGCGGCCTTTGCTTGCAAGTGTTGCTCGCGGCGCAAGCTGCTTGGCGCGCCGATGGGCGCGCATTTCGCATTGCCGGCGCCTCGCCGGCTTTCCTGGAGGGCGCGCGCCTGATGGCCGCGTCGTCGCTGCTTACGCTTGAGGCTGCGTGATGACGAAGACGATCCTCACCGTCGATGACTCGCGCATGATGCGCGAAATGCTGCTGATGGTGCTGCAAGGCGCCGGGTTCAACGTGATCCAGGCCGAAGACGGCGTCGACGGGCTCGACGTGCTCGCCGGCGCCGAGCCCGACGTGATTATCACCGACATCAACATGCCGCGCCTCGATGGCTTTGGTTTCATCGAGGGCGTGCGCCGCGAAGAGCGCTGCCGCGCCATCCCGATCCTGGTGCTCTCCACCGAGGGCGATCCCGAGAAAAAGAGCCGCGCGCGTGAGGCGGGCGCTACCGGCTGGATCGTCAAGCCTTTCAACGCGGAAAAGCTGATCGACGCCATTCGCCGCGTTTCGGCTTGAGGGGAACGCACATGGATCCGATGGAATCCATCAAGACGACTTTCTTCCAGGAATGCGACGAGCTGCTCGCGGACCTTGAAGCCGGTCTCCTCGCGCTTGAGAGCGGTTCGGGCGATAACGACACGATCAACGCCGTGTTCCGCGCCGTGCACTCGGTGAAGGGCGGGGCGGGCGCGTTCGGCTTCGAGCCGCTGGTAAAGTTCGCGCACGTGTTCGAGACCGCGCTCGACGCGATGCGGTCAGGCACGCTCGATGCCGAACCTGAAGTCGTCAAGCTGATGCTGCGCGCATCGGACGTGCTGGCCGATCACGTGCAGGCCGCGAAGGGCGAAGGCGCGGTCGATGAAGTGCGCACGCAAACGATGGCCGAAGAACTGGCCGCGCTGACGACGCCGGCTGAAGATGCGCCGCCAGCGCCGGCAGCTGAGGAAGGCGAAGCCGCGGCCGACGAGTGGGGCTTTCGCCCGCTCAAGATGGCGATCCTCGATGCGCCGGCTGACGGCTGGGCGCTCAAGATCACCCCGACCAACGCGCTCTATGCGAAGGCCAATGACGCAGCTCTGTTGCTGCGCGAGGTCGGCCGCGTTGGTCTTGCGGACACGACACTCGACACGAGCGCGCTTCCCGATTTCGACGCACTCGAGCCTGAGACGTCTTACTTGTCCTGGACTGTGCGCCTGCCGGGCGCGACGGATGAGACCTCGATCCGCGATGTGTTCGACTTTGTGGGCGACGATTGCCCGATCGAACTCACGCGCGAGGGCGGCGCAGCGCCCGAAATCACAGAAACGCATGCTGCGCCAATCGACATCAGCGCCTTGATCGCCAGCGTGCAGGCAGCGCCCGTTTTGGAAGCTGCGCCGGCCACCGTGGCAGCGAGCGCGCCTGCTGCGGAGGAGGCCAAGGAAGGCGGCAAAGCCGCAGCGCCAGGCGCCACGATCCGCGTCGATCTCGAACGAGTCGACAAGCTGATCGATCTGGTCGGCGAACTGGTCATCAACCAGGCCATGCTCGCGCAGCGCGTCGTCGAGAGCGGGCTGCAGCGCTCCTCGAACGTCGCGATCGGCCTCGATGAACTCGAACAGCTGACGCGCGAAATTCAAGACAGCGTCATGGCGATTCGCGCGCAGCCGGTGAAATCGGTGTTCCAGCGCATGCCGCGCCTGGTGCGCGAAATTGCGGCGTCGACCGGGAAGCAAGTTCGTCTTGTAACGGACGGCGAGGGCACCGAGGTCGATAAGACCGTGATCGAGCGACTCTCGGATCCGATCACGCACATGCTGCGTAACGCGATCGACCACGGCCTCGAGGGGCCTGAAGAACGTATCGCCGCGGGCAAGAACCCGGAAGGGACGGTGCGGCTCGTCGCGCTCCATCGCTCTGGGCGCATCGTTATCGAGGTGTCGGACGACGGCAAAGGCATCAACCGCAAGCGCGTGCGTGAGATCGCGGTCAACAAAGGCCTCGTCTCTCCCGACGCGAATTTGACGGACGACGAGATCGACAATCTCATCTTCCTGCCAGGCTTCTCGACCGCGACCGTTGTGTCCAACATTTCGGGCCGCGGCGTCGGCATGGATGTCGTGAAGCGCTCGATCCAGGCGCTTGGCGGGCGCATCTCGATCAGTTCGACGCCCGGCAAGGGCTCGACGTTCTCGCTCTCGCTGCCGCTGACGCTCGCGGTGCTTGACGGCATGGTCGTCACAGCCGGCGAACAAACCTTGGTGGCGCCGCTGACGGCCATCATCGAAACGCTGCAACCCAAGCCGGGCGATGTGCGCCCGCTCGGACCGCGCGGCGCGGTGCTCGCGGTGCGCGGCGCGCATGTGCCGCTGATCGATGTTGGCGTCGAACTCGGCTGGCGCGACCGGGCGATTGATCCCGGCAGCGGTGTGACGCTGCTGGTTGAGAGCGAAGTCGGCGGGCGCGCGGCGCTTCTGGTCGATGCGATCCAGGGCCAGCGCCAAGTCGTGATCAAGAGCCTTGAAGCAAATTACCAGCGCGTCGACGCCATCGCGGCGGCGACGATCCTGGGAGACGGGCGCGTGGCGCTCATCCTCGATGTGGACGCGGTGATCGCCCAGCGCGTCCGCGACCGGTACGAACCCCTGGCGCAAGCGAGCTGACGATGGACACGCAAGACACGCTCAACGACGATTTTGAACTCACCTCGTTCCGCATCGGCGATCAAGAATTCTGCGTCGACATCATGGCCGTGCGTGAAATTCGCGGTTGGACGCAGGCGACGCCGCTGCCGCGCTCGCCGAGCTATGTGCGCGGGGTGATCAACCTTCGCGGCGCGGTGCTCCCGATCGTCGATCTCTCGGCGCGGCTGGGGCTTGGCGTCACCGAGCCGAGCGCGCGGAGCGTTATCATCGTCGTGCGCATCGGGCCGCGGCTTGTCGGCCTTCTCGTCGATGCGGTGAGCGACATTCTGCACGCTTCCAAAGCCGCAGTGCAGCCCGCGCCAGATGTGGCGTGCGACAGCGTGCGCACGTTCATCCGCGGCATCATCGCGATGGATGGGCGCATGATCTCCTGGATCGCGCTCGATCACATCCTTCCCGAACAGCAAGACGCGGACGCGGCATGAGCACTGGCGCCGTCCTTCGCCGTAGCGAGCCGCCTCTGGTGGACGGGGAATACCCGTTCACGCAGGAGAACTTTCGCACGATCGCGCAGCTTCTGCGCGCCGATTCCGGCATTCACCTGCCGGATGCGAAGGCGACCCTTGTTTACTCGCGCCTCGCCAAGCGCCTGCGGTCGCTCGGTCTCAAGTCGTTTGACGCGTATTGCGCGCTGGTGAGCTCGGACGCCGGCGGCGACGAGCGTTACGCCATGATGGCGGCGCTCACGACGAACGTCACGCGCTTCTACCGTGAGCCGCACCATTTCGATCATCTGCGCGACAAGGTGCTCGCGCCGATCGCGGAGAAGATTCGCGCCGGCGGCAAACTGAGGCTCTGGTCTTCGGCGTGCTCGACCGGGCAAGAGCCGTACTCGATCGCGCTAACGGTCCTGCAGGTGCTGCCAGACGCCGCTAAGCTCGACGTACGCATCCTGGCGACGGATATCGATCCGAACGTGGTCGAGACCGCGCGCGCCGGTGTTTACTCCGATGAAGCGGTCTCGCCCGTGCCAAAGCCGCTGCGCGACCGGTACATGAAGGCTGACCGCGCCGGCCAATGGCGTGTTGGCGATGAGGCGCGCAGCCTCATTGCGTTCAAGACGCTGAACCTGATCGGCGAGTGGCCCATGAAAGGCCGCTTCGAGGCGATCTTCTGCCGCAACGTCGTGATCTATTTCGACGAGCCGACGCAAAACACCGTCTGGACCAAATTCCGCTCCGTGCTTGAGCCGGGCGGCCGGCTCTACGTCGGTCACTCAGAGCGCGTCGAAGCGCCGGGCTATCGCACCGATGGCCTCACCGTCTATCGCCAGGAGGGCGCGCGATGAACAAGGTTCGCGTTCTCGTCGTCGACGACTCGCCCACGATGCGCGGCGTCATCACGGCTGTGCTCCGGCGCGATCCGGATATCGAGGTCATCGGCGGTGCTGGCGATCCGCTGGAAGCACGCGAAGCGATCAAGGCGCTCTCGCCGGACGTCATCACGCTCGATGTCGAGATGCCGAAGATGAACGGCATCGAGTTTCTCGAGAAAATCATGCGGCTGCGGCCCATGCCCGTGATCATGGTCTCGACACTGACGCAAGCGGGCGCGGCGACGACGCTCGAAGCGCTGGAGATTGGCGCGTTCGATTGCGTGGGCAAGCCCGCGGGCAGCGACACCAATGCGTTTGCCGATCTGCCGGAGAAGGTGAAAGCAGCCGCCAAGTCTCGCGTGCGGCCGTTGGGCGAGCGCACGGCCCCGCAAAAACCGCCGAGCGTGTTCAACCCGGGCAACAAGATCATCGCGATCGGCTCGTCCACCGGCGGCGTTGAGGCGCTGATCGCGGTGCTGCAGACGTTTCCGAAGAACTGTCCGCCCACCGTGATCACGCAGCACATGCCCTCAACGTTCACGAAGAGCTTCGCGGCGCGGCTCGATCGCATCTGCGAACCGCAGATCGAGGAAGCGACCGAGGGCGCGCCGCTGCGCGTGGGGCGTGTGTATGTCGCGCCGGGCGGCGCACAGCACCTTGAAGCAAGCGCCGGCATTCATCCCGTGTGCAAACTCAAGGATGGCGACCCTGTCAGCGGGCACCGGCCGTCAGTCGATGTGCTGTTCGCTTCGGTGGCGCGTGGTTACGGCGCGCGCGCCGTTGGGCTCATTCTTACGGGCATGGGTCGCGATGGAGCGCGTGGTCTCAAAGAAATGCGCGACGCTGGCGCGCGCACGCTCGGGCAGGATGAAGCGTCCTGCGTTGTTTACGGCATGCCGCGCGCCGCGTTCGAACTTGGCGCCGTCGAACGCCAATTGCCGCTTTCGAAACTCGGTCCAGCGGTCCTGGAATTCTGCAACGCCGAAGAGGAACACGCCTGATGCCCGCCGCTTCCGCCATCAAGGTGCTCGTGGTCGACGATCAGTTGACGATGCGCTCCCTCACCCGATCGAGCCTGCAGCAGATCGGCTTCACCGACATCACCGACGCTGGCGATGGCGAAGAGGGCCTCAAGGCGCTCGTCAATCGCCCCGCACAATTGGTGATCTCCGATTTCAACATGCCCAAGCTCGATGGCCTCGGGTTCCTGCGCGCGATCCGTTCGCATGAGCCCATCAAGGGCACGGCCTTCATCATGCTCACGGGCCGCGCCGACAAAGAGCTGGTGCAGCGCGCGGTGCAGTTCGGCGTCAACAACTACCTCGTGAAGCCCTTCACCACGGCGGGCCTCAAGCAGAAGATCGAAGAAGTGTTCGGCACGCTTTCATGAGCCACGCAAGCGCCACCGCCAACGACTCGCGCGCCGGCTTCACGGGAGCTGAGCGCGTCGTGCATGTCGTGCAGGGCGAGTACCGGGTGAGCGACGATCCGAGCGTCGTTCTCTCTACGGTGCTCGGCTCGTGCGTGGCGGCGTGCGTGAACGATCCGCTCGCGCGCGTTGGCGGGATGAACCACTTCCTGCTTCCGGGCGATACGAACGCCGGCGCGGAATCGTTGAGCTATGGCGTCCACGCGATGGAATTGCTGATCAACGATATTCTGCGCCGTGGCGGCCGGCGCGACCGGCTTGAGGCGCGCCTGTTCGGCGGCGCACGCATTGTGCGTGGGCTTTCGGATATCGGCGCCCAGAACGCCACGTTCGCCGAGCAGTTCTTGATCAAGGAAAGCATCCGTTGCGTGGGCGTGAGCCTCGGCGGAATCTCTGCGCGGCGTATCCAATTCTGGCCGGTCGCCGGGCGGGCGCGGCAGATGCTGCTCGCCAGCACGGATGAGACGCTGATCGCCAACGAGACGAAGGCCAAGCGTACGGCGCCGCCACCGGCCGACAGTGGCGATCTGGATCTGTTTTGAGATGGCCGAGCCCGCCGCCAATCTTGCTCCTGTTCCAGAGCTGCTGCGCGCCTGCGCCGACGAGCTCGCCGCGGTGGCCGAACTTGGCTTGCGCTTAGAGCGCACGCTCGCGGCGCTGACGCCCCAGCTCGGCGCACGCATGGCCGTCATCGAGGAAATGCAGGGCCTCGACCGGCTGGTGCAACACGCAGCCGCGCTGCACGCGTTCTTGCTCAGCGCAGCTGCTACCGCTCCGGCTGAGCATGCGCTCGATGTGAAAGCGGCGCTCGATGCTGTGACGCTTGAAGCGATGAGCGTGCGCCTCTCAAAGCACCTGCTTGGCCGGGAGCCCGAAGATTCCTGGGTGCTTGATTCGGGGGAGGTCGAGTTCCTGTGAGCGTGCGGGGCCTTTCAAGCAGCGAACGGATTAATCTGGAGAAGGCGCATATCCTTCTTTTGGATGCGAGCGCGCATGGCCTTGAGATCATGGTGCAGATCATGACCGGCTTTGGCATGCGCAACTTCTATCGCTGCCAGAAGGTCGAAGAAGCGCAAACCATCGTGCGCGCCAAGCCCGTCGATCTTTTCATCGTCGATCCGAACTTTGGCGACGCGGACGGGTACGAGTTTCTGAAATGGCTGCGCCGGTCGGGTATTGAGCCCAACTGCCACGCGCCGATCATTCTCGTTTCCGGTCACGCGCAGATCTCGAACGTGCGCAAGGCGCGCGACACGGGCGCGAACTTCTTCATGGTGAAGCCTCTCACGGCTGGAGCGCTGCTCGAGCGCGTGCTTTGGCTCGCGCGCGACAAGCGCCCGTTCGTCGAACTCGATCACTATGTCGGGCCGGATCGGCGCTTCAAAATGCAGGGCCCGCCAGCCGGCTCCGATGGCCGGCGCAAGAACGATCTGCCGCTCGATATCGGCGATGCAAGCGAGCCGAACATGTCTCAATTCGAAATCGACGGCTTGTTGAAGCCGCAAAAGGCGGTGCTCTGATGGTCAAGACGTTCCACCCGGAAAACCGCCTCGCTAAATTGATAAAACTTCCAGGCGGCGTGACGCTCGCGGACGCGATGGTGCGCGCCAACCGGAACCTCGCTTCGGTGCGCGAGTCGTGCCTTGCGGGCGTCGATGACAAGATCGGCGAGATGGAAGCCATGATCTCGGACGCGCCGCCAGCGCGGGCCGAACTCGCATCTGTCTACCGGCTCGCCAATGAGATCTTCGCCGAAGCAGGCGCGTTCGCTCAGAACGAGCTCAGCGCGGCGGCCCATTCGCTGTGCGAGCTCACCTCGCCGGACAATGCCGGCGTGCGCGGCTGGGAGCCTGTGCGCGTGCATATCGCGTCGATGCGCCTGCTGCGCTCGCCCGCGCTTGCCGAAGATGAGCGCCAGCGCCAGGCGCTCGTGGCTGGCCTGCAGAAGATCTCGGCGCGCGCCTCAGCTTAGGCGCTCTCCAACGGTTGTCATTTTGGAATGACAACCGCCAAGCCCGCGCGTATGGTGCGCTCATGGGCGCGCCGACCGGGAACATTGTGAAGGAGCCGCGCCGGCGCGATGCGCAGGCCACGCGCGCGGCGATCCTCGCTTCCGCGAAGGCGCAGTTCGCGCTCGCGGGCTATGAAGGCGCGTTCCTGAAAGACATCGCGGCCGACGCTGGCGTCGATGCAGCGCTGATCAACCGTTATTTCGGCGGCAAGCAGGGCCTGTTCGAGGCCGTGTTGCAGGAAGCCATCCGCTCGGAACGGCTGTTCTCCGGCGATCGCAGGCGCTTTGGGCGCGATGTGGCGAAGGTGTTCGCCGCGCGCGCTGGCGCCGCGAGCGAAGAGGGGCTGCGCGGCTTCCAGCTCATCTTGCGCGCGGCCATGTCGCCCGCGACCGCGCCGATGCTGAACGAAGCGGTGCACGCGAAGTTCATCGGCCCGATCCGCGATTGGCTCGGCGGCGACCACGCCGAGATGCGCGCGCGGCTCATTTCATCGATCTTTATCGGGCTTTTGGTGGAGGCGGCAGTGCGCGGCGCGCCGCTTTCAGAGCGTGAACGCGGGCCGTTCGTCGAACGGTTGGGCGCGATGCTTCAGGCGCTGGTGGACGGATAACGAACAAGAACGGGAGTGGCGAGATGGCTGACGGCAACATCACCAAGGTCGAAATGTACGGCGCGGTCGCGCCCAACGATTTTGAATCGATGCTCGAACTCGATCGTTACGGCGCGCGCTCGGACGCGTTTGACAAGATCATTTCCGCCACGCACGATCACTTCTGGGATCCGCTCGACACCAAATACATCGACTTCTCCGAGCCGTTCGACATGGAGAACGAGGCGATGATGCCGGAGGAGCAGTTTCCGCTCCTCAAGCTACCCTACATCGCCGAGAAGCTTGCCGACCCGAAGGATCGCGTCCGCTTCATCAATTACATGCAGCTCTGGAATTTCTCGTCGATCCTGCATGGCGAACAGGGCGCGCTGAACCTATCGGCCTCGCTTTGCCACGTGCTGAAAGACCAGGGCGCGCAGGAATATGCCGCGAACCAGACGCGCGAAGAAGCGCGCCACGTCACGGCGTTCGCCAAATACATCAAGGCGCGCTGGGGCCGCCCCGTCGAGTGCGGCGCGGCGCTCAAGGCGCTGCTCGTCGAGATCATCGACTCGCCCGAGGTCTACAAGAAGA
>CAZMCA010000042.1:0-22103 GCA_964564595.1 uncultured Caulobacteraceae bacterium | reverse complement strand
GCTTGCGGGCGGGGCGGCGCCGGCGCGGGCGTTGCGCGCGCAACAGGGGGCGCGGCGGGGCGCGGCGCGCTCGCTGGCGTGGCTATAGGCGCGCTTGGCGCGTCATTCGCCGGGCCGTCACCGAGACTACGCTTACCGAACATTCAACCGCTCACCGCTTCAGGAAGGGAATGCGCAACTCGATCTGGTTCTTCTTGACCTCGAGCGGACGCCGGCCCGTCAGCATCGCTGCGAGCTGATCGATCGCCACCGCCGTTTTGTGCAGCGGCTGCACTTCGCCGATCATCTGGCCGTTGTTGGCGGCCATGCCGAACAGCGAAGGTTCGAACATGATGGACTGCACCGGCTCGGCGCCGAGCGCCTCGGCAAAGTCCTTGAACGGAATTTCTGGCCGCTTGGGCACGCCCGTCATGTTCAGCACCATATGCGGCGCGTTGTCGTACGGGCGCATCGCGCGCATCAGATCGATGATGTTCTTGGCGTTTCGCAGGCTCGCCAGATCAGGCGCGCCGACGATGATCACTTCGTCGGAAGAGAGCAGCGTCTGCTTGATCCAGCCCGACCAAGTGTGCGGCAGATCGAGCACGATGAACGGGCTCGAGCGGCGCACGCGGTCGATCACGACTTCGAACGAGGCCGGATCGATTTCGAACTCGCGCTCCAGCGTGGCCGGCGCGGTCAGCATCTGCAGGCGCGTGGTGTGCTTGGTGGTGAGGCGCTCAAGGAGCACATCGTCCACCCGGTCGGGCGCGAGCAGGGCGTCCGCAACCGATTGGGGCGGGTCCTGATTGAAATCGAGCGCGGCGGTGCCGAACGAGAGATCGAGATCAATCAACGTCGCGCCCGCTTCCTGGCGTTCGGCGATCGACCAGGCGAGGTTATGCGCCAGCGTCGATGCGCCAACGCCGCCGCGCGCGCCGATCACGGAGATCACGCGGCCCGCGAACGGCTTGTCCGGGCTCACATAGAGATTGCAGATCGCGCGGATCAGCTCGACCGGCTGGATCGGCGGCACGATGTATTCGGAAACGCCGCGGCGCATCAGCTCGCGGAAGAGCGCGATATCGTTCACCGCGCCGATGATGACGACCTTGGTGCCTTCTTCGATCACCTGCGCGAGCCGATCGAGGCTGCGCAGCATGGCGCTGCCTTGCTGCACGGTGTCGATGATGAGGAGATTGGGGCTCGCTTGCGTCGAGAAGCGCGCGAGCGCCGCATCGATGCCGCCCATCTCCACGGCGCATTCGGCCTTTGCAAGCCGGCGATCGCCCGCTGCGCCTTGCACGAGGCGCGCGATTTCGGGCCGGTCGCACGCGGCATGAATGGTGATCCGCGGGATCGGCTGCTCGGTGACGACGCTGCCGTCCATCGCCGCGGCAGGCGGCGGCGCGGCTGTCAGGCCGAAGGGGTCTTCGACCTCTTCAACCGCGTCGTTCGCCGGATCGGCGTCAAACGGCGGGGGCGCTTCGTCGGCGGTTTCGAGATCGCCAAGGCCGAAGCTCTCATCGTCTTCGAGCACGAACTCGTCGTCCGTCTCGTCGACGCTCCAGGAAAGGTCTGCACGCGAGCCTGTCATCGATTGGCCTCACTGCACCGCGTTGCTGATTGAAACGCGTTCGTCTTCACCGCGCGCCGCGCCCGTAGGCTCGCCGCGGCGATAAGCTTCCATCACCGTCGCGCGGCGTGCGCCGTCGCGGGCGTCCTCGTTGCGCGGGGCGATGAGATCGTGCGGATCTTCGATCATCGCCGCGAGATTGGCCGCGTTCGAGCAGCCAAAGCTCGCATAGGGCTGGTTGTTCGATTGGTGCGCGAGGTCCTGCTCCCAGAGCGGGGCGCAGGTCGGCGCGGTTGCTTCGTAGCGCGTGAAGCTGAACACGATCGGCGCATCGGCCGCGGCCGAGCCATCGTAGCTCGAGCCGGCGATCGCCGAATAGGGCACGCCCGCTTCGGTCAGGCGCATGCGCGCTTCGTGCGCCAGGCGGGCCGCAGCGTCTGCATTGGCGCCACCCGAAGGCGTGCTCATCACCAGCGCGCCGTGGCCCATGCGCACGTAGCGGCTGGCGAATGTCGCGAGCTGCGCGCGCGCTTGCGGCGTCAGCGAAACATCGGAAGAGGCAACCGGCACATCGATGCGATCGCCCGCTTGCACGACCGAGATTTGGTGGCGATCGGCTGCCGAAGCGACGGGCGTTTCGCCCGGCGCAGGCTCCGGCACGCTTGCGCACGCCGCGAGCGAAGCGAGGGCCGCGCCTGCAAGGAGGAGTTTGGAGGTCATCTGCGTGCTCCTCACGGGATCACATGGCCCGCCGGCCCGTTGAGGCGGCGGCGGTTGGATGCGGTTTCCTGCGCGGCTTGGCTGTCTTCGCCGCGATAGACGGTGTTGAGACGCCCAAGGAACAGCGCTTGGCCTTCGCTCGGATTGAGGAAGCCGTCCGATGGCGTGCGCAGGCGTTCGGGCGATGTCGCGCGCACCAGATACGGCGTCACGATGATCACCAGTTCGGTTTCGTTGTTCATGAAGTCGCGTGAGCGGAAGAGCGAGCCGAGCACTGGCACGTTCATCGCGCCCGGTAGGCCTTCCATCGCGTGGCGCGTGCTCTCGCGGATGAGGCCGGCCATGACGATTGCGCCGCCCGAAGGCATTTCCACGGTCGTTTCCGCGCGCCGCACCTGCAGGGCAGGGATGGTGATGCCGCGAATGACCGTCGTGGTTCCGTCGGCGTTGCGTACCGGCGTATCGCCGGTTGCGATCGCGCCTTCGCTGGTGAGCTCGCTGACTTCGGTCGAGAGCTTCAGCGAGATGCGCCCGCCAGAGAGCACGATCGGCGTCACCGCGAGGCCAACACCGAACGGCTTGAACTCAACTGAGATCTGCC
Organism: uncultured Caulobacteraceae bacterium; assembly: GCA_964564595.1. GTDB lineage: Bacteria > Pseudomonadota > Alphaproteobacteria > Caulobacterales > Aquidulcibacteraceae > JBEVOS01. The sequence continues at coordinate 19,227 of CAZMCA010000042.1, read as the reverse complement.
CGTCGTCGCTGTTCACCGGCACCGGGAATTCGCCGCCCGCCAGGAAGCGCGCGCTTTCACCCGAAATCGCGGTGAGGTTCGGTTCAGCAAGGATACGCAGCAGGCCCGCGCGCTCGAACGCCTGGATTGAAGCGTCCGTCTGGCGATTGGTTTGTGTTTGCGCGCCTCCGAAGGTCGTTACATCGTCAATCGGATCGGCGGTGCCGCCGTTGTCGAATGCGTAGCCGCCGACGCCGGCGCTGCCCGCGGATGCGCCGGCGCCCGCCGCACCGCTCGGGTATGTGAGCGAAGAGGGGCGAAGGATGCTTTCTGCGACGCCGCCCGAGGCGTCGACGCCGCCAAGCAAACGCCCGGCGATCGAGAAGCCGTTCTGCGTGGCAATGTTCACGAACGCATCGCTCGGCAACAACGTGTTGGCGATCTCGTTGTAATTGAGGTTGACGCCGAGCTGACGCACCAGCGTGCGGCTCATCTCGACGACGCGCACGCGCACCATCACCTGCTCGCTGCCCTCAACTTGGATGAGGTTGACGATGCGAAGCTGCGCGCCGCCGGTCGCTTGCGTGCCGGGGCTGTTGGAGCCGCCAGGCGCTGTGCCCGAGGCTGCGCCCGTGCCGCCGGCGATGCCGAGGAACGTTTGCGCCATCTGCACCGCGCGATCGGCGGCCGCGGCGCTTTCAACCGTACCAGTGAGCACGATCGAGCCGTTCACCGCTTCGGCCGTGATCACCGAATCCGGGTTCTGGCGGCGGAGGAGGTCGTTCAGCGCCGAGACATCGGGCTCGACGCGAATTTCAACGATCGCGATTTGCCGCCCCGCGCCGTCGAAGAAGAAGGCGTTCGTCGTGCCAAGCGCGCGGCCGAGCACGTAGATGCGCCGCGGCGTACGCACGACTGCGTCGGCGATGTTCGGGTTCGAGAGCAACACGTCGCGCGCGTCGGCCGGCAGATCGATGATCGCGGCCTTACCGAACGGCAGCACGAGCGAGGCCGAAGCCGAGCCCCAGCCGCTCTGGGTGATCCGCATCGTCTGCGTCTCGGCCGATTGCGCGGACGCAAGCGTCGGCGAAAGCGCCATGAGTGCGGAGAGCGCCGCTACTCCGGATGCCTTACGGCGGTTCGTCATGATCTTCCCCCGGTGCGCCCGTAAGCGTGCACGACGATGCCGCCCCCGCCGCCGCGCTCGCCCGTGGCGTGCGGCGCTGCAGAAGGAACGCGCATGTTTGCGGTTTCAGCCTCGACGCCGCGCAGTGCGAGCGAGATTTCACCCCGCTGCTGCGCGGAGGCGACGATGGCGGAGTCGGCCTGGCTGAGCTCAAGCACCGCGACGGCGGCTTGAACGCGCTCGGGCGCATCGCCCGTCGCTTGCGCTTGGACCTTGTCATCGAGCGCGAGCACACGGACGTCCGCGAGCACGATCTCGGTGTGAACCTGATTTTGCGAGCCGCCTTCGGAGTCGACGCGCTCCTGAATCGTGACGAGCACGTCGACGCGATCGTTCGGCTGGATATAGCCGCCGGCGGCCGTTTGCGGGCCGATCTCGATCGAGATCGCGCGATAGCCGGGCTCAAGCTGCGCCGCCAGGAAGCCGCGGCCATCAGGCAGCACGACCGAACCGGCGATCACCGGCTCGCCTGCCGCGAATGCGCGGCGCGTCACCGCGCCGGCGAATTGCGTCTGCGCTTCAGGCGTATTGGTTTGCCGCACGAATTGATCCGAGACGGATTCCTGCGGGAAGAGGCGCCATGCCATATCGCTGGCGGTGAGCGCCGCGCCTTGCGGCACGTCACGCGTCATCACCAAGACCTGTTGACCGTTGATGGCGATCTGCTCGGCCGCATCCGGTTCGGGACGCGGCTGGTTCATGCCGCGAATAACGAACAATGCGCCGATCGCGGCAACGAAGGCGACTGCCAAGATGATCAGCTGGCGCGCTGACATGCGTGCTCCTTTTGCCGCGAATGCGTCGAGAATCCCTTAGGCGACGTGAGCATGTTCATGGCTAAAGCAATGTTAACGCTGCGGGCGCGTACGCTGCTGCAATTGCCGCGAAGCCGCCCACTGCGATTGCAACGCCATAAGGCACGCCGCCTTTGGGCCTTAACAAACGATTGACGAAAGCTGGGCGCGTCTCGTTCGGCGTGATCGCCTGACGCGCCATCATAAGTGTGAGTGCAAGCAGGCCGCCCGCGAGCGCGGTCCACAACAGAAACGGCGCGAACGTCTCAACACCCGTCCAGACGGCGGCCGCGGCGATCAGCTTGGCGTCGCCGCCGCCGAACACGCCGAACTGAAAGAGCGCAAAGCACACGATCAACATCAGCACGCCGAAGCCCACATGCAGGCCGATCGTCATCCATGAGGCGCCGGAGATCAGCGCAAGAATAGGGTAGGAGACCGCCATCGCGATCGAGATCCAATTGGGGATCTTCATCGTCGCGATGTCGCTGGCGGCTGCGAAGAGGAGGAGGCCCGCGAAGAACGCCGGCGCAAGCACGTCAAGCATTTGCATGATACGCGCATGCGCCGCTTGCCGAAAGATGAACGCCGCGGCGGCGCAGAAACGAAAATGCAACGTCCACGAACGGCGCAGTCATAATCGCGCGCAATCGATTCGAAGGCGCAAGGATGCGCGCAAAAGAAAAGGCCGCCCGAGGGCGGCCTTGAAATGAGTTGAGGAGAGGGGCTGCTGGGAGCGCGCGTGGCGCTCCCAGCCGCTTAGATTGATTACGACGCGTTCGCCGTGGACATCGCGGTGTCGATGTTCGTGAAGGTCGTCGAAATTTCGCCGCCGAGGGCGCTGACGGCCGCGATGATCACGACCGCGATAAGGGCGGCGATCAGGCCATATTCGATAGCCGTGGCGCCGTCTTCGTTCTTAAGGAACTTCTTCAGGTTCAACATTTGTAGCTCCGATGTCGAGTGCTCTCACCAGTCTCGATGGGCGCCGCACCCGACGTCCCGTTCCAGACACGTGGACTATACCTGCGCGGGACTAAGAATGTGTTGAGATCGGGGCGATATTCGAAGTATTCGTAGTAAAGCGGTAGTAACTATAACAGGGAAGACATCTACAAAGTCTTGCCGCCAAGCGGCCACGCTCCATCAACCATTGGGCAACCATTCCGGCGTAGCGATGACCGTCAGATTTTCGGAGACGTGCGCATGGCGAAGCCCTGGTTCATCCGCGCTGCAGCGTTCGCAGCCGCTTCGCTCATGCTCGCGGGCAACGCGTTCGCGCACGATATATATGTGCGGCTTGATGCGGCCGCGCCGCTGCGGCTTTCGACGCCCGCTGAAGGCGTCGTGATCGGCAATCCGTCCATCGCCGGCGTCTCGGTGCAGAACGATCGCCTCTTGTTCGTGACGGGGCGCTCCTACGGATCGACCAATCTGGTGGTCGTCGGGGCCGATGGGCGCACTATCTATAATGGGCGCGTCACGGTCACGCCGGACGAGAGCAACGCCGTCATCGTCACGCGCGGCACGGAAACGGCGCGCGTCGATTGTTCGCCGCTCTGCCGCCCGCGTCCCGATATCGGCGATGGCGACGGCTCGTTCTCGCGCGCCAACGGCCAAATCACCACGCGCAACTCGACCGCCTCCGGCGGCAACTGAGGCAGCGTAAATCGGCGGAAAGCGTGAATAAAATTCACCTTCCGCTTTGACCTGATCTCAAACCTTTTGCGCTTAGATGCGGGCATGCGCCTGCATTTCATCAAAAGCGGCCGCCGCTTTGCGCGCGCCAAGGAAGGCGCAGCCGCGGTTGAATTCGCGCTCGTGCTGGGGCCTTTCATTTGGCTCCTGCTGGCGATCGCCGAAGTCACGATGATCGGCTTTGCGCAGACCTCGCTCGATTACGCGATGACGGAAACCTCGCGCCGCATCCGCACCGGCGAGGTGCAGTCGCAAAACATGAGCGAGGCCCAGCTTCGCACCGAGATTTGCACCGAGCTCAACCGCTTCCTTGCGATGGCGTGCGGCAATCTGATGATCGACGTCGATAGCTATGACAGCTTCGTCGCCGTCGCGAACCCGAACCCGCTCAACGCCAATGGCACGATGAACACATCGAACTTTGGCTACAATCCAGGCCAGCCCTCGCAGATCGTGCTGGTGCGCGGCTTCTATCGCTGGAATCTGGTCACCCCGTATTTCGATCAGTTCTTCGCGAATGTCGGATCCGATCAGCGCCTGCTGACCTCGACAATTCTTTTCCGGAACGAACCTTGGCCGGTGGCGCCCGCACCATGATGCTCCTACAGCGCCTCAATCGTTTCGCGGGCGATCGCAAGGGTCTTGCGGCGGTCGAATTCGCGTTGATCCTGCCGATGATGGTGTTGCTGCTTCTCGGCTCGGTCGAGATCGTCAACATCCTACAAAGCAACCGCCGCGCGGAAAACACAGCCGCCTCGCTCGCCGACGTCGTTTCGCGCGACACGGAAGTATCGAACGCAGAGGTCGCCGGCCTTTGGGCGGCCGCGACGCCGCTCATGTTCCCGGACAATCCCGTCGGTCTCGACGTGCGCATCACGTCGATCCAGTTCGACGCCACCCGGCAAGGGCGCGTCGTCTGGTCCGAGCGCTGCGCGCTGATGGGAGGCGGGGCCTGCGGCTCGAGCGGCTTTTCGCAATTGATGCCGGGCGCGATGATCCCGAACGCCGAAATGCCGGATGCGATGCGTTTGCCGAGCACGAGCGTCGTGCGCGTCGAAACCAGCTACCGCTACCGGCCGCGCATGGGCTTCTTCTTCATGAACGGCAACGGCTCGCTGCGGCGCGACGGCACGGACCGCACGCTCCGCCACGCCGCTTACCGCCGCTCGCGCCTCGTCGATCCGATCCCGCGCGTCTCGTAAATCCCGCCTGCGCCGAGTGTTGACGGGAGGCGCGGCGCGCCTCTAATCGGCCATGAGCCGAACCATGACGCCCGCTGACGCGGTCGATGCGCTAGAAGCCGCCCACGAACGCGCCTTAGCGGCGCTCCGCCGCGCTGTGCAGCGCTTCGCCAAAGAGGGCGTGGCCCCAAGCAGCGCCGAGCGCGCGCTCTTCCGCTATCCAGAACTGCGCATCGCTTACGAAGGCGGGGCCCCGCCGCCCAAGGCGCCGCGCGCCTATGGCCAGTTGATCTGGCCGGGCGAGTACGAAGTTTCGATCACGCAACCAGCGTTCTTCCGGGACTATCTGATCGAGCAACTCGGCCTTCTCGTCGCCGACTATGGCGCGACCATCTCGGTCGGCACCAGCGAGAGCGAGATTCCCTACGCCTTCGCGCTCGATTCCGCCGTCGATCTCGACGCGACGCCGAGCGCGGAGCTTGCGCGCCACTTTCCGATCCCGCGCCTGGCGGCGGTCGGCGATGCGGTGGTCGATGGCCAGCGCATTGAGCGGCTCGATCGCGCCCGCCCGCTCGCGCTCTTCGATGCGCCGCGCACGGATTACTCGCTGAAGCGCCTCGATCACTACACCGGCGCGCCCTGGCAGGACGTGCAGCCGTGGATCCTTTTCACCAACTATCAGCGCTACGTCGAAGAGTTCATCCGCTACGGCGTGCAGCGCGTGCAGGAGGGCGAGGGGATCGTGCTCTCATGCCCCGGCCGCATCCGCGTCGATAAAAACACGCCGAACGCAGAGGCCGTCGCGCTCAATGCGCCGTGGCGCAACCACCAGATGCCGGCCTATCACCTGATCACGCCGGATCGGGACGGCATTACACTCGTGAACATTGGCGTTGGCCCTTCCAACGCCAAGACGATGACCGATCACCTCGCTGTGCTGCGCCCGCATTGCTGGCTGATGATCGGCCATTGCGGGGGCCTGCGGCACACGCAGCGTGTCGGCGACTACGTGCTCGCGCACGCTTATCTGCGGCGCGATTTCATTCTCGACGATCACGTGCCGCTCGAAATCCCCGTGCCGGCCATCGCGGAGGTGCAGGTCGCGCTCGAGCAAGCCGCCAGCGCCGCCTCCGGCGAAGAACCGGGCGAGCTGTCACGGCGCCTGCGCACGGGGACGGTCGTCTCCTATGCCGATCGCAATTGGGAGCTCAATTTCTCGAAGGAGCGCCAGCTTCTGTCGCAATCGCGCGCCATCGCCGTCGATATGGAAAGCGCATGCATCGCCACACAGGGCTTCCGGCTGCGCGTGCCGTATGGCGTGCTGCTGTGCGTGTCCGACAAGCCGCTGCACGGCGAGATCAAGCTGCCCGGCGGCGCCGATCGGTTCTACGAGCGTGCGGTGGCGGCGCATCTGCGGATCGGCATCGAGACCATCGAAATCTTGAAGCGCGAAAAAGCGCAGCTGCACTCGCGCAAGCTGCGCAGCTTCGATGAGCCGCCGTTCCGCTGATGGACAACGCACTGCGCCTCCGCGTCATGACGTTCGCGCTCGCCGCGCTTTTGGTATGCGGCGTGCTCGCGGCGGCGCTCTATGCGCGCTTCGTGTGGCAAGGCGCGCCGTCTCAAGCAGATTCCGCGCCCGTCATTTCAATCTGGCGGGCCGAGCAGCCGTCCGCGACATCGCCAGCGCGCGACGTTTCTAATCGCACGGCGCCGCAGCCAATGATCGTTGCGCCGCAAACAACAGATGCCGCGCCAGCGCCATCCGCGCTTGCCGGGCTCGCGCAGGCCGCGCGCGGTGAAAGCTTCGCCGGCGCAAGCGATGGGCGCGATCTGCCGCCGCAGCGCGTTGAAGGCGTGCGTACCCAGGAAGGCGCTCTGCAGCGCACCATCGCGCGCGCCGCGCAAGCGCGCGTCACCGAATATGCGCGCGGCGAAGCGCAGCGTTATGCCGATCCGCGCGAAGATCCGCTCTATGAAGAGGGTACGGATCCCGCGACCGCCGCGCACCGGCCTTGCCCGCCCGGCACCCAGCCGCACGGCGATGGGCGTGCGCTGCGCGGGCGCACGTGCCAGCCGGTTCGCTAGCTTAGCCGAAGGGCTTTAATCGAAGAGGCGCTTCTCGATCCGGCGCTGCTTGGCGGCGTCAACACCCAGCACGTCTGAGAGATAGGTGCGAATGTCGCCGTGGCTCTCGCGGATCACTTCGAGCGCGCCGTGCAGATATTCGGCCTCAACGCCCATCGCGATCGCCATCGCTTCATCGGTCGGGCGCTTGCCGTGCTCGGCTTCGATCGCCGCGGCCCACACCGGGCCGTGCTTGGCAAAACGTTCGTGATCGTTCGTCAGCAGAAAGTCCGCGAGGATGTCGTCCTCGTGCACGCCCGCGAGCGCGTGCGTTAGCGCCACGATCATGCCGGTGCGGTCCTTGCCCGCGGCGCAGTGTACGAGCAGCGCGCCTTCGCCATCAGCAAGGGCATCGAAATAGCGCGTGAACAAATCGATGTGGCGCGGCAGGTGCGGCGCGCGGCGATAATAGCGGTTGAGGTAGCCGCGAAACGCATCGACCGTGAGATCGCTGTCGGCCATCAGGCCGTGCCAGGTTTCGTCGCCTTCATCGTCATCGTCGTTCTCGACCACGGCGGCGGCGAAGTTTTCCCAGCGTTTCGATGGCGCGCGCTGGCGCTCTTCCGGGCGGCGCAGATCGACGATGTGCGTCAGCCCCATTTGCGCGAGCCGCTGCAAATCGTCCTGGCTGGCGAGCGAGGGATTGGCGCTCCGGAAAAACCGGTTGATCGCCATGCGCTTGCCGGCGGCGGTGTCGTAGCCGCCGAAATCGCGGAAATTGTGCAGATCGTCGAAGGCGTGTTTGCGGACAAAGTTCTGTGTCATGGCGCTCATGTAGCGCGTTTGCGCGCGTATTTGGAGGGGCGCTGCGACGTCGGCGCAGCGTGCTGACACAAAACCGTCTTACCGCACGGCGGCGGGCGCTGCTGCTGGTGCGGCCGCTGCGGCAGGCGCCGTCACCGAAACGATCGCGCCGCCGCCCGGCGCTGCGCGCGCGCGCACGTCGAGCGCCAAAATCTTCGCCATTTCGCGCACGATGAAGAGCCCGAGGCCAACGCGCACGCTGGGTTCGCTCTGGCCCGCCAATAGCCGGTCGAGCGCGCCCGCATCGAGATCGGCGCCGGTATCGCGCACCTCGATGCGCACGTGCGCGCCCTCCGCTTCGGCCGTTACGCGCACGGTTCCGCCTGGCGAAACCTTCACGGCGTTCGAGAGAAGATTGCGCACGATCGCTTCCAGCAATTGCGGATCGGTGGCAAGCGTGAAGGGCGCGGGCCCAAGCGACACTTGCGTGTTCGCCAGCGCGCCGATCTCGGCCGCTTCGTCGATCAATTGCTTGAGCAGAGGCTCAAGCGCGAAGTCGTGCGGGTCCGCTTCCACGACGCCGGCCTCAAGCCGCGCCACATCGAGGAGCGAGGAAAACAAGCGCCGCAGCGATCCGGCCGCTTCCTCGATGCGTCCCACGATCCGTTTTGGCTCATCGCCCTCAACGCGCCGCTTCAGCGCAGACAACAAGAGCGACATCGCGTGCAGCGGCTGGCGCACGTCATGGCTCGCGGCTGCGAGCATCAGCGATTTCGTCGCGGCGTTCGCTTCGGCGCGCGAGCGTCGCTGCGCCTCAACGGCCTGCTGTTCGTTCGCTTTGCGCCAGTCGGAGAACAGCGAATAGAGCGAAACCAGAATGCCGGCGGCGAGCAGGGGGCCCAATATCCAGACGATCGCGTCCCCTTGGCTGTCGACGTCATCGCCCATGTTTTCGTAATACGCCGAACGGTCATGCGCCGCGTCGATCAGCACGAGCGCGGCGGCGCCCGCAGTTTGCGCGTCGTTCGCGTCGGAAAGCGCGCGCACCGGTTCTGCAAGTGCGGGATCGCTTTGCGCAATCGCCGCGAGGCGCGATTCCTGGTGCAGCTCCTGCGCCCGGTCCCGTAAGCGCATCGCAATCAGCGTGCGCACTGCCGCATCCGCTGCGACGCGATCGTTGATCGCCGCGCGATCGGCCATCATCTCGGCGTTTTGCGCAAGCTCCATGCGCCAGCCGAGCACGAGCGCGAGCAGCACCGCGCTCATCGCGGTAAATACGAGCGCTGCCCAGGAGCGGGGCGAAATCGACATGCGCGGGCGGCCTCCAAAGGCCCGCCCGAAACGTAGCGCAGCAGAAGCCGCGCTGTAATACGAAATCGCCCGCTTAGAACGTCAGAATGATCTTTCCCGCGTTCTGGCCAGCGCTCATGCGGGCCTGTGCGGCTTCGGCCTCTGCGAACGGAAACGTCTTGTCGATAACCGTTTTCACCTTGCCCGCCGCCACCCAGGGCCAGACGAGCTTCTCAACGGCCGCCGCGATGCGCGCCTTATCCGCCACCGGGCGCGCGCGCAGCGTCGAACCCGTCAGCACGATGCGCTTCAGCATCACTTGCGACAGGTTGATCTGCGACTCTGCACCCTGAAGGGTTGCGATCATCGAGATGCGCCCATCGCGCTTCAGGAGCGAGATGTTCTTCGGCAGATACGGCCCGCCGACCATGTCGAGGATGACATCGGCGCCGCCCGCATCTTTCAAAATCTGTTCGAAATCTTCGGTTTTGTAATTGATGCCGCGCTCGGCCCCGAGTTGTTCGCAGAGCGCGACTTTCTCTGCATCGCCCGCCGTCGCGAACACGCGGCAGCCATGCGCGCGCGCCATCTGGATCGCGGTGGTGCCGATGCCGGATGCGCCGCCGTGCACGAGGAAGGTTTCGCCCGGCGCCAGCTTCGAGGCTTCGAACGCATTCACCCAGACGGTAAACGCCGTCTCGATCAGGCCCGCGGCGTCTTCCATGCGCGCGCCTTGCGGCACGGGCAGCACGCAGCCCGCATCGGCCAGCGCGTACTCGGCATAGCCGCCGCCGCCCAGCAGCGCGCAAACCTCGTCGCCCAGCTTCCAGCGCTGCACGCCCGGCCCAACCGCGGCGACTTCGCCAGCAACCTCGAGGCCCATCGTGTGCGGGGCGCCGGGCGGGGGCGGGTAGAAGCCCGCACGCTGCACGAGATCGGGCCGGTTCACGCCGGCTGCCGCGACCTTGATCAGAATCTGATCCGGCCCCGGTGTTGGGCGCTCGAGCGTCACCACCGAGAGCGGCTTATCCTTTTCGTGATGAATGGCGCGCATGGTTTCGGCCATAAGGCGGCTTTCCTCTCTAGGTCTGGGCAGGGCTCTAAGGTAAAGTGCGCGTGGAGGTTTGTCCCATGCTGGAAGACGATCCGCTCACGCCATCGGCCAAAAAACCGCTCAGCCTCGAAGCCGAGTTGGAGAACGCCTCGATCGGCGAACTGGAAGCGCGGATCGAGCGGCTGAAGGGCGAAATCGTGCTGTGCGAGCAGAAAATCTCCGCCAAGCGCGCCCAGCGCAGCGCCGCCGAGTCCGTGTTCTCGGCGCGGCCTTCCTGATCGCATGACGTCCTTAACGTGTAAGCGGCCCGGTCCTTGCGAGTGCGTGCGCACATGACTGAGGCGGCCAAATCCATGATCGACAGCCAGCGCGTGCTCGATTTTGCGCGCTCGGAGGTGTTCGACCGCACCTTCAAGGAGGGCATGGCCCTCGTTGAGGAAACCGCCGGCTATCTCGATGGCCCTGGCCGCGCCGCCGCCAAACGCCTCAGCCGCGCCGCCGCGCTCGCTTACGCGGGCGAGAGCATGCGCCTGACGACGCGCCTGATGCAGGTCGCGTCCTGGCTCCTCGTGCAGCGCGCCGTGCGGGACAACGAGATCGCGCTCTCGGAAGCGGCCGCCGAAAAGTACCGCCTGATCGCGCGCGAAGAAGCGCCGGTCGGCGATCTCTCGGGGTCCGATGAGCTGCCAGAAGCGCTCAAGGCGCTGATGGGCAAGGGCGCCGCGATTTACGAACGCGTCCGCCGCCTCGATGAAAGCATGTACGGCGAACCGGGCGCGCCCGCGCCGAACGCCGTCGGGGATCAACAAGCCCGTCTCGCCGCGCTGTTCGGCCGGGGCTGAAACGAAAAAACGCGCCCCGTGGGGCGCGTCCTCTCAAGAAGCAGGTCCTGACGGCCTACTTCTTCTTCATGAAGCCGCCGAACTTATCGTTGAAGCGCGAGACGCGGCCGCCGCGGTCCATCAGCGTCTGCGTGCCGCCGGTCCAGGCCGGGTGCGTCTTCGGGTCGATATCCAGCGCGATGGTCGCGCCCTCGGCCCCGAAGGTCGAGCGGGTCTGGTAGGTCGTCCCATCCGTCATTTTGACGGTGACGAAGTGATAGTCGGGATGGCCTTCGGACTTCATGGCGCGCTCGCGTAAGGGGGGCGGAATTCGGGAAGCGGGGCTGATACCGGAAAGCCCCCCGCGAGGCAATCCCAGGCCCCGGATGCGCCGCCGGGGAGGGCTGGGCCTTGACGCCCCGTGCGCCGTCTCTGAAATGGGGAAAACAAAATTCGAAGGGAGGGTATGGGCCTCCCTCGTGGGAGGCGCCGGTGCAGGACCTTATTGAGCGGCTCATGCGGGCCGCCCCCGTTGGAATGATCCCGGCCGAGTGGGCCAAGCTCCAGCCGGACGCGCCCGCCGTGTTCGACGTGCATGGCGTGAAGACCTTCGCTGAGGTGAACGCGGCGGCCAACAAGCTGGTGCGGGTGCTGCGCAAGCACGGGCTCAAAGCCGGCGATGCGGTCGCGCTCGTGTGCTCCAACCGCGCCGAATGGATCGAAACGCTCGCCGCAACATTGCGCGGCGGCTTTCGCCTCACGCCCGTGAACTGGCACCTCACGACCGACGAGATCGCCTACATCTACGAAAACTGCGAAGCGAAAGCCGTGATCGTCGAGACGCGGTTTCCCTCGGCGACGGAAGCGGCGGAAATTTCGCCGAACCTCAAAGTGAAAATCGGCCTCGGCGAAAAGCGCGCGGGCTATGTCGATTATCACGAAGCGCTCGCCGCCGAAGATGGCAGCGACATTCCTGATCCGACGCACGGCAATTCGATGCTCTACACGTCGGGCACGACGGGGCGCCCGAAAGGCGTCTTCCGCCCAAATCCCGTTCCGATGATTCCGCAGTTTGGCGCGGAGTCGCGCGCCGCCTATCAGCCGGGAGTCGATGTGCAATTGTGCGCTGGCCCCGCCTATCACGCGGCGCCGCTCGCGTTCGACATTCGCGCGCCTATGGCGTCCGGCGTGCCCACAGTGATGCTCGAAAAGTGGGATAGCGAAGGCGTTTTGCGCGCGATCCAAGACTACAAAGTCACGCACGCCCATATGGTGCCGGTGATGTTCCAGCGCTTGCTCGCGTTGCCGGAAAGCGTGCGCGCGAAGTACGATCTCTCCTCGTTGCGCTTCCTCATTCACGGCGCAGCGCCATGCCCGCCTGAAGTGAAGCGCGCCATGATCGAATGGCTCGGCCCGATCCTGATGGAATATTACGCCGGCTCCGAAGGCGGCGCGGGCTTCTTCATCACGGCGGAAGAATGGCTCGCGAAACCCGGCAGCGTCGGCAAACGCCCAATGCTCGCGCGCACGCGCATCCTCGATGACGATGGCAACGATCTGCCGAACGGCCAATCGGGCAATGTCTATTTCGAAGTCGCGGCCGCCAACCCGTTCAACTACCACAAGGACGCCGAGAAGACCGCGTCGAGCCATCGCGACGGCTTCTTCACGCTCGGCGATTTCGGCTATTTCGATGAGGACGATTATCTCTTCCTCACCGGCCGCACGGCCGAATGCATTATCTCCGGCGGCGTCAACATCTACCCGCAGGAGATCGACAACGAGATCCTGAAGCACCCGGCGGTGGAAGACAGCTGCACCGTGGGCGCGCCGAACGATGAGTTCGGCGAGGAAGTCCGCGGCGTCATCAAGCTGAAGCCGGGCGTCGCCGCCAACGATGCGCTCGCCAAGGAGATCATCGGTTTTGCCCGCGAGCGCCTGGCCGGCTTCAAGGCCCCGCGCGCGATCGACTTCGTGGACGACATTCCCCGCACGACAACCGGCAAGCTCCTGCGCAAGGACGTGCGGGCCAAGTACTGGGCCGGCCGCGCGCGCCAGATTTAGGCTGCCAAATGGGCATGAGGCGCGCGCCCTGCGCGCCAACTGCACGTTCGCGTTTCTGAAACCCGGCGCGCCGCATTAAGATGCGGAAAGGCGCCGGCGCGCGCGCCCCAAGAGGCCTGACGACGTGACTTTTACCGACGGATTGCGCGTCACGCTCAGCATTGTCGTCTATGTCGGCATGATCGCGCTGTGCATTGTCTGGCGCGACCACGGCGGGCTTGGCGGCCTCATCGGCGGCGGGATCGGTTTCCTTATCCGCTACCTCGAAGGCGGCCAGTGGACCCATGATGAGCGGCTCGGCAATGGCTATGCCGGCTCGCTCATCGGGCTTCCGTTCGGGTTTGTGCTGGGGGCGGGCGTCTTCTACGTCGCCGCCCATTGGCGCGAGTGGAGCGCGGCCCTCGGGCTCGCCTAGCCCTCGCGCGAGGCGCGGCCGGCGTCGTAGGCGTTCTTGATGGTGTCGGCGAAGGCGCGCTTGCCCTGCACCTGGCCCCAGACGCACACGGCGAAAATGAAACCGATCATGGCGAAAAAGCCGAGCGGCACGAGAATGCCTTCCATATCCAATCCCCCTCTGGTTGGCGTTGTTTCGCTTACGAACGCATCATCGACATGGCCGCGAGCGGCGTTGCGATGGCGATGAACGAAGCGATGGCGATGAGCGTCAGCATGTGGGTCTCTCCAATGGCCGCAGCGCGCGGCCTTTGACGGAGAGATGCGGGCAGGGGGCGCTTTGGATGCAGGCGGTCAGCGCCTAACGCGCGAGCAACTCAACATCGAACCAGTTGAAATCGCTGTTGTGCCACTCGCAGTCGAACAGAATGCGCACGCTCGCCGGGGCGAACATCTCAATAACCTTTTCCCGATCGTGATACTCGCACCAGGGCGTGCCCTCGCCGTCAGTCATCGCGCCCCAGTGCTTGAACGGAGGCGAACCCTCGCGTTCCCATCGCGCCTTGGGGTAGGTGAAGTGCAACCAGCGACCGCCCACACGCAATTGCGGCAGGATCGCTGCCGTCTGCATCTTGCTGATTTCGAAGGGCGCGTTCATCAGCGAGCCAACGGTCATCACGTAGTCGAACTCGCCGCCGAGATCGGGAAAGCGCGCCAGATCGTCGATCACAGCAAAGTTGGCATCGAGTCCGAAGTGGCGGCAGATGCGCCGGACCGTTTCAACGTTTTCGGGGATGATGTCCGTGAAGGTGAGCTTGGCGCCGGCGAGCGCAAAGCCGATTGTGCTGATGCCCATGCCGCAACCGACATCGAGCACGCGCTTTCCGCGCAATTGCTCGGTGTAGATCGCGTGATACCAGCCGCGCACGCCGAAGCCTTCACCCGTCGTGTCGGCCTCGAAGCGCGCGCGCCAGAATTGCGCAAGCGCTTCGTCGGACATTGCATGCAACTCGCTCGCGTGCGCGCGCTTTGAGACGTCTGTCGGAACCGTGACCCACTTCTTCCGAAGCGTCGCGAGAGCCGCCGCGTTGTCTGCAAAATCGTTCACAAGAACTCCGCTTCCGCTGGCCAGCGTATGGCCACCTTTCGCCATAACCGGGGGCGCCGCTTGGGAGACGTCGCGTCCACGGCCCTGTCCGTAAGGACCGTTCGCGAGAGGCACAAGGGGCGGGGCCGGCCGCGTGCGGTAACGGCCTAGGGCGCGGGCGCCTCCAATCCAACCTGATCTAGCACCGCCCGTTGCCGCGCGGCGAGCGCGTCTTTTTCGAAGCCCGCGATGCTCGCCTTGAAGAGCTGCGCGAAGTTCATGCGTGCTTTGAGGTGCAGGAACGCGGCGCCGAGGCCGAGGGCTGCGCGGTCCATGAACACGAATTCGCGCGGCACCAGCACGGGTCCGAGCGTCTTCAGACGGCGGCGCACTTCCATCAATTCGCGCCGCCCGTACTCGGCCGGCGAAAGATCGTCCGCGATGGTGCGCTCGCGATCGTCGAGCAGGGGGCCGTAGATGAACTTTGCCCAGATCGTCAGCGCGTCGATCAGCTCACTGTTGAGGTTCTTGAAGCCCCAGCTTTCATACGCGGCCGCGACGCCATCGCGGTCCTCCGCCGCAAGCGCGTTGTAGAGCGCGACGACGCCCGCAACGAAGCGCGGCGGAAAGATGCGCACGCACCCGAAGTCGAGCAACTGCAATTGCGCCGCGCCCGGCGTCAGCGCGTAATTGCCGAGGTGCGGATCGCCGTGGATCACGCCGTAACGCGTCATTGGCCCCCACCAGGCGTGGAACAGCAGCTCGGCGATCCGGTTGCGCGTTTCCTGATCGTGATCGACCCAGTGCAGCAGCCCTTGGCCTTCGAGCCAGGTCATCGTCAGCAACCGTTTGGTCGAAAGTTCCGGCACGGGCGTCGGCGTGACGATGCGCGGCTCGCCGGCCAGCATCAGCGCGAATAGCTGCGCGTGCTTCAGCTCGCGCGCATAATCCAATTCCTCGCGCAACCGGTCACCGACCTCGATCACGGCCTCGGAACTATCGAGCGCGCCGTCCATGCTTTTGACGAGCCCGAGCAGCGTTTTCAGCTGTGCGAGATCGGCCTCCACGGCGCTCGACATATCCGGATATTGCAGCTTGCACGCGACAGCGCGCCCATCGTGCAGCTTGGCGCGATGCACTTGCCCGAGCGAAGCGGCCGCCGCCGCCTCATGCTCAAACGAGGCGAACTTATGAACCCAGTCCGCGCCCAACTCGGCGCGCATGCGGCGCTGCACGAAGGGCCAGCCCATCGCCGGCGCGTTCGATTGCAGCTTGCGCAGTTCTTCCGCGTACTTTGCGGGGAGAAGGTCGGGAATGGTGGCGAGCAATTGCGCCACCTTCATCAGCGGGCCTTTGGAACGCCCAAGCGCTTCACGCAGCGCGCGGGCGAACGCATCCTCGCCGCCGCCGAACACGCGCGCGGCCGCAGCACCAGACAAGTTCGCGCCAACCGACGCGACGCGCCCAATGCGCGCGGAGAGCCGGTTCCGCTCGGGATCGCGCGGGCCGCTCACGACCTCGTTCCTTGGGCTTCCTTTACGTCTTGCACACCACGTTCCTTCATCGCGCCTTCATACATAAGGTTGCGTTTGCGCGTTGAAAATTGTGCCATTTTAACGCGACCTCCACACCTGACGCGTAGGGTCCCCGGAAACCACGACCGCAATAGCGGCGTGATAAATATGGTGGGCCAGTATGAAGACGATCCTGATCGTTGATGACGATCCGGCGCAGCGTCGCCTGTTGCAGGCGGCTGTCGAGCGCAACGGTTTCCGCACCCGCACCGCTGAGCATGGCCAAGCCGCGGTCGATGCGGTCGATGCGCATGACGATATCGATCTTGTGCTGCTCGATCTTGTGATGCCCGGCATGTCCGGTCAGGAAGCGCTCAAGGAAATTCGCCGCCGCCGCCCTGAGCTGGCGTGCATCGTGCTCACCGCATCTGGCGGCATCGACACGGTCGTGCAAGCCATGCAAGCGGGCGCGAGCGACTTCTTCGTGAAGCCCGCGAGCCCGGAACGCATTCTTGTTTCCATCCGCAACGCGCTTGAGCTCGTCACGCTCAAGACCGAAGTCGTGCGGATGAAAAAGAAGGCTGCGGGTCAGCTTTCGTTCGACGATATGGTCGCGAACGCGCCCGTGATGACGCCGGTCGTGCGCATGGGCCAGCGCGCCGCCAAATCGAACATCCCGGTGCTGATCACCGGTGAGAGCGGCGTCGGCAAGGAATTGCTCGCGCGCGCCATCCAAGGCGCCAGCGATCGCTCGGGGCGCCCGTTCATCACGGTGAACTGCGGCGCCATCCCGGAAAATCTCGTCGAAAGCATTCTCTTCGGGCACGTCAAAGGCTCGTTCACGGGCGCGACGGACAATCACGCCGGCAAGTTCGTGGAAGCGAACGGCGGCACGCTGTTCCTCGATGAAGTGGGCGAACTGCCGCTCGATATGCAGGTGAAACTGCTGCGCGCGCTGCAGGAAGGCGAAGTCGACGCCGTCGGCGCCAAGCGCCCGACGAAGGTGGACGTGCGCATCATCAGCGCCACCAACAAGGACCTCGCAAAGCTCGTCGAAGAGGGCCGCTTCCGCGAAGACCTGTTCTACCGCCTCAACGTGTTTCCGATCGAAGCGCCGCCGCTGCGTGAGCGCCGCGAAGACATCCCCGCGCTGCTGCAGCGCTTCATCGCGCGCTTCAACGCCGAAGAGGGCCGTAACGTGAAGGGCGCCGCGCCCGGCACGATGGCGATGCTGCAAAGCTTCGATTGGCCCGGCAACGTGCGCCAACTCGAAAACAGCGTGTTCCGCGCCGTGATCCTGTGCGAAGGGGATATGCTGCAGCCGGAAGACTTCCCGCAGATTTCGGGCGTCCGCCCGGTTCTTTCCGCGGCGAACGATACGCGCAGCAACGATCTGCCGGTTCCGGCGAACGATCACGTCGTACATGCGCCGCTCGGGCAGATCCTCGCGCAAGCGCAGTCGGTCGAGATCGAACCGTCGATCAAGATCTTCGATGACGGCGGCCATCTGCGCGCGCTGGAATCGATCGAACGCGACCTCATCGAACTCGCGATCGAGCATTACGCTGGCCACATGAGCGAGGTGGCGCGCCGCCTCGGCATCGGCCGCTCCACGCTCTATCGCAAGCTTCGCGAATACGGCCTCGATCCGGACGAGCGCGTCCGCGCCGAAGGCTGATCGCGCAAAAACAATAAGCTACCCGCGTTGCTCGCAACGCGTGCTAGCGGGGACTTGAGACCCGTCCGCACCCCGGGCTCTCAAGTCCCCGATTGTTTTTGTGCGTGTTGGTCGCACATTCGAATACCCAATCCCGGAGGCCGCGCAGCGGCAGTCCGGGACCCATACACGCAGCGCCTTATCGCAAAGGCACGACACCCACAGGCCCCCGGACAACGCTGCGTGTATGGGTCCCGGACTGCGCCTTCAGCGCATCCGGGAATGGGTGGCGCATAAGGTGACTCGCCACTAATCCGGCGCGGTCATCCGCACCCACGGCCCATTTCCATCGTCGCCCGCTTCGGTGATCGCGAAGCCGTGCTTGGCGTAGAAATTCCGCGCGCGCACGTTTTCGGTTTGCGTCTTCAGACTGATCGGCCCGCTCACACGGTCACGCACCGCGGAGAGGAGGAGAGAGCCGACGCCTTTGCGATGATTGCGCGGCTCGACGTAGAGGTGATGCAGAAAGTGCTCGGGCACGTAAATCGCGGCGAACCCGATCACGCGCCCGCGCCGTTCGGCGACGAGCACCGTCTCGCCCTCGGTCTCGTTCAGAAAAATCCGCACATCGACTTTGCGGCGCTGGCGCGGAAACGCGCGCTTCCAGCCATCGCGTAAAATCTTGGCGCAGGCCGGTGCGTCCTCGAGGCGCGCTTCGCGGATCGAGACCGTGCTCATCCGCGCTTTTGCGCGCGCTTGGCGCGCATCTTCTCGAACCGCTCGGCGCGTTTGGCCGCTTGCTTCTCAGCTTGCTTGGCGGCTTTGGCAGCGGTCTTGCCCGAGGCCTTTGCCGCGATCTCTTTCAGCTTCTGCGTCTGCAGGCGCGAGACCGCGTCTTCGGGCGCGCCCTTCGCAAGGTCGCGAAACGCAGAGCCGTATTTGTCGAGCCGCTGGCCGACTTCGTCGAGGAACTCGCCTTCCCAGGGAGAGAGCGGATCGGGCGCGGTTTCGGCGGCGCGCTTCAGGCGCTCCACGATGCGCTTGGCCTTGCGCGTGCTGCGGGGATCGACCTCTCGCGCCAACTATTCCCCTTCGGAGACCTCAGAGTTCTCCCAGCGCGTGGAGGTAGAGGTCCATGATCTGCTCTTGCTCGGCGCGCTCTTGTGCGTCCTGCTTCCGGTGACGGACGACCTTCCGCAGGACCTTGGTATCGTAGCCTGTGGATTTCGCTTCGCCATAGACATCCTTGATGTCGGCCGCGATCTGCGCCTTTTCCTCTTCGAGCCGCTCAATGCGGGCGATGATCTGCTTCAGCTTTTCCTTTGCAGACTGGGTGAGCGCCTGGGGCGCTGCGGAGACGGCTTCGGAAGCGCCAAAATCGGCCGGCATGATCATCTCGCTGTCGAATCGGAAGGAGGTTTGAGTCTAGCTTCCGGCGGCGGCGTCAGCCATCGCCGCAGCGCGCCGGACTGCGGCTGCGATCAAGTCCGGGCGGCGAACCTGGGGATGACGCGGCAGTTTCGGATCGGCCATCAACTCGACGTTGGGCAGCGCGGTGAGCAGCGCGCGCGCCTCGCTCGCCGAGCGCGCCACCACCACAACGGGCGGAAAGAGAGTATCGACCTGCCGGGGCGGCGG
>CAZMCA010000041.1:14059-22322 GCA_964564595.1 uncultured Caulobacteraceae bacterium | reverse complement strand
CGCTCACCAAGGAAATGTTCCTCAACCACCTCTATGGCGGCATGGACGAGCCGGAACTCAAGATCATCGACGTGTTCATCTGCAAGCTGCGCAAGAAGCTGGCGGCCGCGACGGGCGGCGAACACTACATCGAAACGGTTTGGGGCCGCGGCTACGTGCTGCGCGATCCGCACGAGGCCGTTGCGGCGGCGTAACCACCGCCAACACCGAAACGACAAAGCCCCGGCGCCAGCGCCGGGGCTTTTCGCTTTAGGTGCCGGTGTATTTGCCCGGCCGCTTTTCCTGGAACGACAGGAAGCTCTCCTTCGCATCGTTCGTGGCGCGGCGCGCGATCGAGAGGCCGTGGGACTCGTATTTCAGCGCGTCGTCGAGCTCGGCCTCGATGTTGTGCTGCAGCACCTTCTTGGCCATGCGCACGGCGAGCGGCGGATGACGGGTCATTTCGTTCGCGTAAGTAACGGCGGCGTCGAGCAGATTGTCGTCGTCCACCAGCCGGTCGAGCAGCCCGAGCCGGTACGCCTCCTCCGCATCGACCATGCGGCTCGTGTAGATGAGGTCGGCCGCGCGCGCGTAGCCGATGATGCGCGGCAGGAAAAAGCTCATGCCGGAATCGGGCGAAAGGTTTCGCTCCACGAAGGTTGATTTGAAGCGCGCCGAGCGCCCGCCGATGCGCACGTCGCAGGCGAGGCAGGCGCTCATGCCCGCGCCGGCCGCGACACCATTGACGGCCGCGATCACCGGCTTGTCGCACTCGTAGAAGAGCTTCGCCCAATGGCCGACCCAGCCGAGCTGGTCGAGCTTGGCGTTCTGCGTCGGCGTTTCCCAAGCCGCCCCGCCTGCCGCCGGCGGCGGGCGGGGGCCGGAAAGATCGGCGCCGGACGAAAAGCCGCGCCCCTTCCCCGTTACGATGATCGCGCGGATCTCATCCTCCTCGCGCGCGGCGGAGATCGCTTCATGCGTCTCTTTGCGCAGCGCGGCGCTGATCGCGTTCAAGCGCTCGGGGCGATTGAAAGTCACGATCCGCACATGCCCGCGCGTTTCGACCTCGATGGTTTCAAACGCCATGACTCTCTCCCACCCTTTGTTGTGTGCGCCGCGGCTCACGCCATCAGCGCGTCCTTGTATTTGTCGCGCAGCACTTTCTTGTCGATCTTGCCCGTCGCGGTGAGCGGCACGGTGTCGAACAGGACTTTGTTCGGCGTCCACCATTTCACGATGCGCGGGCCAAGAAATTCGAGCACTTTGTCAGCCGTGACGTTCGCGCCGTCATGCGGTTCGATCACCAGCAGCGGGCGCTCCTCCCATTTCGGGTGCGGCACGCCAACGACGGCGGCGATCTTCACGCCGGGACATGCGACCGCGATGTTCTCAAGGTCGATCGAGCTGATCCACTCGCCGCCCGACTTGATGACGTCCTTGGCGCGGTCGGTGATGCGCATGAAGCCGTATTGATCGAGCGTCGCGATATCGCCGGTGTCGAACCAGCCATTCTTGTCGGCGGCGTCCGTGTCCTTCCGGAAGTAGCGTTGAATCGTCCACGGCCCGCGCACCATCAGCGCGCCGGACGCTTCGCCATCGCGCGGCGCGTCTTTCCCGTCTTCGCCGACGACCTTGAGCTCGATGCCGAATTGGAGCCGCCCCTGGCGCGTCCAGATCGCTTCGTCCATCGCGTCCTCGCCCTGCTCGGCGAGTGCGGGCGTCGGCGTTGCGACCACGCCGAGCGGGCACGTCTCGGTCATGCCCCAGATTTGCAGCACTCGGACGCCGTATTTTTTCTTGAAGCTCTCGGCCATCGCGCGCGGCACGGCCGAGCCGCCGATCACGACGCGTTCGAGTTTGCCCGGCTTCTCGCCCGTCGCTTCCAGATGGGCGAGATACATCGTCCAGATCGTCGGCACGCCGCCGGAGAACGTCACGCCTTCGCCGACGATCAGCTCCTGCAAGCTCGCGCCGTCCATCTTCTCGCACGGGAAGACGAGCTTGCAGCCGTTGATCGGCGCCGCGAACGGCAGGCCCCAAGCCGTCGCGTGAAAGAGCGACGAACAGGGCAGCACGACATCGAACGCATCGAACCCGAACGCGCCGGCAAGGCCAGACGCCATGCCGTGCAACACCACAGCGCGGTGTGAATAGAGCACGCCCTTGGGGTCGCCCGTCGTGCCCGAGGTGTAGCAAAGGAACGCGCCGGCGTTCTCATCCACCACCGGCCAGTCGATGCCCGGCGCTTCCTTCGCGAGCAGCCCTTCGTAGCTCAGCGCGCCAACCGCGCCTGGCTCCGTGCGCGCCTCATCGCTCAGCATGATGAAGGTCTTGACGCTCTTCAGCTGCGGCGCGAGCCGCTCGACTTGCGCGAGAAAGCTCTTGTCGAAGAGCAGCACGCTGCTCTCGGCATGGTTCATGATGTAGACGATCTGCTCGTCGAACAGGCGCGGGTTCACCGTGTGCAGCACCGCGCCGAGGCCGGGCACCGCGTAGAACAGCTCAAGATGCCGGTGCGTATTCCACGCGAGGCTCGCAACACGATCGCCCGCCTTCACGCCAAGCTTCCGGAGCGCCTTTGCCGCCTGCTCCGTGCGCATGAGGCAGCGTGCGTAATCGTACCGCCAGACCGGCTCTTCCACGAGCCGCGAGACAATCTCCCGCTGGCCGTGCGCAGTCGCTGCAAACTTCAGAATGTCGATGATCTGCAGCGGCGTCGTCTGCATCAGTCCCGGGATCATACGGCCCTCGTTTCCTCGCCAGTCTCGTTCTTACCGCATGGTTCGGCGCGGGCCCGGCTCCGTCAAGCGCGCTGCCGCCACGTGACGCTTTGCGCGCGTGCGGCGATGCGCTAAGGCAGGCGCATAACGTGTATATACACGGGAGGACGCCATGAAGCTCTACAATTCCGTCGGCCCCAATCCGCGCATCGTGCGCCTGTTCGCGGCCGAGAAGGGCATCGAACTGCCGCTCGTGGCCGTCGATCTGATGAAGGGCGAAAACCGTCAGGCCGATCACCTGAAGCGCAATCCGGCCGGCCAAATGCCATCGCTCGAAACCGATAGCGGCGCGCACATCGCCGAAGTCACCGTGATCTGCGAATACCTCGAAGAGAAATTTCCGACGCCCGCGCTGATCGGCACGAACGCCGAAGAGCGCGCCAACACGCGGATGTGGACGCGCCGCGTCGATCTCAACATCTGCGAGCCGATGGCCAACGGCTTTCGCTACGCCGAGGGGGCGCCCCTCTTCCAGAGCCGCATCCCGGTCGAGCCGGAAGCCGCGCCAGGCCTCAAGCGCGTTGCGCAAAACCGGATCACGTGGCTCGACGGCATGATCGGCGACGGGCGCCAGTTCATCGCGGGCGACAAGCTCACGCTCGCGGACATTCTCCTCTTCTGCTTCCTCGATTTCGGCCAGCAAGTCGGCCAGCCGCTCAACGCCGATAACAAGAACATCGCCGCCTGGTTCGAGCGGATGAAGGCGCGGCCGGCCGTCGCGGCCAGCGCCTAACTTTCCTTTTTGCAAGAGGCTGACTAGAAACGCCGCCCGCACAGCACCGTGCGGGCGGGGCGGCCCGCGGCGCTGCGCCAAAGCCGCGGAGACCAGGCGCGCATGTCTATCTTCGGCGACCACTTCGCCACGCGCACGGTCTCTTGGTTCCGCAAAATACTGCGCCCCGAGGCGCATTATGTCGGCGGCGGCGTGATCCTCGTGCGCATGCGCAATGGCATGTGGATCTACCTCGACGGCGCAGACATCAGCGTCACGCCTGCAATCCTTACGAAGGGCGATTGGGAGCCGTGGGTCACGCGGCACTTCCTCGCCGCGCTCACGCCCGGCGGGCGCGTCGTCGATATCGGCGCGAACTGCGGCTACTACGCCGTGCTCGCGGCGCGCCACGTGGGCCCCACTGGCCGCGTCGTCGCGATCGAAGCCAATCCGAGACTCGCGCAACTGACGGGCCGTTCGCTCGGACTCAACGGCGCGCTAACGTGGACCGAAGTGATCTGCGCGGCGGCGATGGACAAAGAATGCGATGTCGAGCTTGGAACACCGGGCGATTTTCTCGGCAGCTCCTCGATCTTCATCTCGCAGGAAGGCCGCAACCATCCGGTCTCGACCATCAAGGCGCGTGGCGCCCGGCTCGATCAATTGCTCGGCGGCGATCTCAAGGTCGATGTGATCAAGATCGACGCAGAGGGCGCAGAGCCGGTGATATGGCGTGGGGCGGGCGGCGTACTCGCGGCCAATCCGCGCCTCACGATGTTCATGGAATTTGCCCCCTCCATGATCGCCGCGACGCTTCCGCCGGCCGAGTTCCTGGGGCAGATCCGCGCCGCGGGCTTTGCGATCGACGAGCTGACCCCGCGCGGCTCCGAGGACAATGTGAGCGACGCCGCCCTGCTGGCGAAGGACTGGGCCGAATTGCGTCTCCGGCGCCCCGCAAACGCCTGACAGGCGCTGGGCTTCGCACCGCCCCTCGCTTCACGCTAAAACACGCCACACATGGACCCGCAACAACGCAGCATCGCGCTCGAGTTCGACCAGTACCGCGAGAGCTACGCGGACACGGTCGATCGCGCACTTCGCTTTTCCGGACTCCGGGCCGATTTCTTCACGCGCGTCAAAGCGCGGTCCCTGATCGATCTGGCGCGCCGGCGGCTTGGCGATCCCGCGCAGCTGCGCGCGCTCGATTTCGGCTGCGGTGTTGGCGCCTATCACGGGCTGCTTGGGCCAGCGTTCGGCTCGCTCACCGGTGTCGATGTTTCGGGTGAATGCGTCGCGCAAGCGCGCGCGCTCCACCCTGCCGTTTCGTACGAAACCTATGAGGGCGCCGCGCTGCCGTTTGAGGACAGCGCCTTTGATCTCGCGTTCGCGATCACGGTTTTCCACCACATCCCGCCGGCGCAATGGGTCGAGAGCTTGCGTGAGCTGCGGCGTGTGCTGCGTCCAGGCGGCATTGTCGCGATCTACGAGCACAACCCGCTGAACCCTGTAACCATGCATGTCGTGAATACGTGCCCATTCGACGAGCACGCCGTGCTGTTGCGCAAGCGGCAGACGCGCGACCTCGTCAGCGATGCAGGTTTCGTTGCGATCGAAGCCAAGACGATGATGACAGTACCGCCGGTTGGCGCGGTGGGGCGCGCGCTCGACGGAATGTTCGCTGGCCTGCCGCTCGGCGCGCAATATTACGTGGCGGCCCAAACGCCAGACCGTGCGCCATGATCGGCAAAGCGAGCCTTGCGCTCCCGCAGGTCTATCAAACGTTTCAGGAACTCGGCGGCTTCTTCGGCGCGCGCGTGAAGGCCATCGCGGACTATCTGCCGCTGCGCGAAGGCGCGCGCGTGATCGATATTGGCTGTGGACCAGGGCACATCGCCGCGCGCCTGCCTGCGGAGATCGACTATGTCGGCTTCGACACGGACGCCGACTATATCGCGTTCGCACAGCGGACGTTCGGCGGCCCAAAGCGGGCGTTTCATTGCGCGCTGTTCGACGAAGCGCGCGCCAAGGCGTTGGCGCCCGCCGATGCGGTGATGATGAACGGCGTTCTGCATCACATGAGCGATGCCGATGCGCGCGCCACGCTTTCCGCGATCGCCGCCGTGCTCGCGCCAGCCGGCGCCCTCTTCACGCTCGACGGCGCCTATCGCACCGGCCAGGGCGCACTGGTGAAGTGGCTGCTCGACAATGACCGCGGCGACCATGTGCGCCCCGCCGCTGCCTATGCGGATCTTCTGAAGAGCGCGTTTGACGAGGTGACGCTGCATGTGCGCGACGATCTCTCGCGCGTGCCTTACACCTACGCGATCTGCGTCGCGCGCAAGGCGCAGGCATGAGAGGAATGCTTGGGGCGTTCGGCGCGGTGATGGGGCGGCGCGATCCTGTAGCGCTCGCGGTTCTGCTTGGCATGCCGTTTCTCGCGGCGGTCTTAATCCCGAACCCGTACGATTCGCCCGGCTTCCTCGATCCGTACATCTACACCGGCTACACGCTGAACTTCTCAGAGCTCGTGAACCGCTACGGGCCGTACTATTTCAGCTACCGGCTCGCCCATCTCGCGCCGCTTTGGTTCTTCCGCACTGTGTTTGGCGACGGGCTTGGATTCGCGCTGCTGCGCATGGCCGAGCTTGCGGTTATCTTCGGCTCGATCTGGGTTATCTTCCGGCCCCACCTTCCGCGGCTTGTGGTGATCGGCATCGGCGCGGCGGTGCTGTTTTCGCCGTGGACGCTGAAAATCGTCTCGACGCTGTACGTCGATGGCACATGCGTGCCCGCGCTGTTCGGGCTGACGGCGCTTCTGGTGCGCCTGACGCGCACGGAGTTTGGCGCGCGCCGGGAAGCGATTGCCGCAGGCGTGCTCGGATCGCTCATCTGCAACGCAAATCTTTCGCTTCTGCCGTTCGTGGTTCTGCTCTACGCCGCGTTTTTTGCGCCCGCGCTCGGCCGCCTCCCGCTCAAACGGCTGTTCACCTCAGCGTTGACGATCTTCCTCGCCGGCGCCGCCACGCAAGCCGCGATCTACGTCGTCTGGACAGCGCTGATGATGGCGTCCGGCGCGCCGCTCGGCCTCATCCTCTCATGGACAGCCACGAGTCTCGCCGCCACGAACTGGGACGTCGACATGTTCTCGCTTGTCGTCGGCCGCGCGATGGCGAACCATCTTTCCGGCGAGCCGACGCCCGAAATCCTGCGCATGCTGCGCACGGGCGAAGCGCACGTGCTCGCGCCACTCGCGCTCATCGCCGGCGCGTGCATCTATCGCTTCTGGGCCTATCCGCTCACGGCGCGCGCCGAAGACGCTCCCGTGCGCCGCGACACCGGCCCGATCCTCATCGCCGCCGCCCTGACGCTCGCCTACGCCGTCGTCTCCACCGAAACGCTCGGCAACCACGTGCTGAACGTCTCATTCTACATCGCCTATCTCGCGCCGAGCATGTTCCTCGCCGCCTGCGCCACACTCGCGCTCCTCGCGCCCGCGACGTTGCGCGACGATGGCAAGCGAAGCGCCGCCGAAATCGCCGCGCTTCTCGGCGGCGGCGCGATTACGCTCGTCTTCGCTCTCAACCTCTTGGCGCCTTCGCTTCTCTACACCGCGCTAGAACAGAACGCGGCGCAGGCAACGCTCACCACTGCCCTCGCCGCGCTAACCGTCGCGGTAGCGGCGCCGCTCATCCCCGATCGCATCCGCGCGTTTGTGCTGATGATCGCGCTCACGATCGGCTCGCTTCTCTTCCTCGCCACCAACACCAACGGCGCAAGCTATTGGCGCTCGATCTATCATCGCGACCTCGCGGCAACGGGCCGCGATATGCTCGACGCGCAGCGCGCTATCCGTGATTTCGTCAACGCACATGCGCCTTCCGTTGGTCACGCCCCCGGCGGGACGCCGGTGCTGTTCTGGCATGACAACGACTACTTCATCGCCTCCGTGCAAAGCGGTTATCTCGCGAACAATTCGACGCTTGCGTGGGGCAGCGGCTCAACGCCGATGCCGGATTTCGACCAGCGCGCGATAGATCAGCTCTCCTATGGCGCGCGGCGCATCATCGTACTCATGTCGCAGGATGAGCAGACCGTCGAAGCTGGCAAAGCCGCACTCACCCGCATCGGCGCGCGCTTCACCGAGCGCGGCGCGATCGTAATCCGTGGCCGCGCGCATGTGATCTACCTGTCGATGATTCACATCGATCAGACGCCGCCCTACTTCATCGTACAAGACAGCCCTACACCGCCGCGCCTCTCGATCGAGTAGCGCTCACCACGTATCGACCCATTTCAGCCGCCGCCCCTCGCGCTTGCGCGTGCCGGCGGCTTTCAGTCCTTCGACGATCCAGCGGCGCGTATCGGCCGGGTCGATCACGTCATCGATGGCGAACGTCGTCGCGTAGTTGAGCGCTTTGCCGCGCTGATAGGCGGCTGCGACCATTTCATCGAATTTTGCCTTGCGCGCGGCCGGGTCTTCGATCGCGGCGAGTTCGTTGCGGTAGCCGAGCTTCACCGAGCCCTCGAGGCCCATGCCGCCAAACTCCCCGGTTGGCCACGACACCGAATACATCGCCGCCTGATACGAGCCGCCCATCATCGCGATCGCGCCAAGCCCGTAGCTCTTACGCAAGATCACCGCGAGCACCGGCACGGTGAGGTTCGCGCCGATCACGAAGAGGCGCGCCGCGTGGCGCACCAAAGCCGTCGCTTCCGCTTCGGGGCCGACCATGATGCCGGGCGTGTCCGAGAGCGAAACCAACGGCACGTCATACGCTTCGCAGAGCTGCAT
>CAZMCA010000041.1:8792-13959 GCA_964564595.1 uncultured Caulobacteraceae bacterium | reverse complement strand
ACAATGTCGATGACGCCGTTTTTCTCCTGCACCGAGACCGGCCCGATCTCCTCCGGCGAATAAATGCCGAGCCCGCCGCCTTCGATCATCGCGGGCCCGCCCATGCCGATGTTCGAGTCCTTCGTCGCGATCACGACGTCCGCGCAGCCAAGCACGCTCGCATTGCCCGCAAAGCAGCGCCCGCTCGCGATGCCGACGAACGGCGCGTTGCCAGAAAGCTTTCCGAGCAACTCGAACCCGCGGATCGGCCCGCCGCCTTCGGTATCGCCCGGCCGGCCACCGCCGCCTTCGGTGTAGAACACGACCGGCGTGCGCCATTTGGTGGCGAGCTCGAACATCCGGTCCATCTTGTGGTGGTTGTAAGCGCCCTGCGTGCCCGCCAGCACGGTGTAGTCATAGACCATCGCCGCAATGCGCGAGTCGTCCTCACCGAAGAGATCGCCATTCGCGCGCCCGAAGCCCATCACGAGCCCGTCCGCAGGCGTGCGGTCAATCAGCTCCTGCATTGGCGTGCGCCGCCGCCGCGCCGCAACCGTCAGCGCGCCCCATTCCAGAAACGAACCCGGATCGCACAACGCATCGATGTTCTCGCGCGCCGTGCGTTGCTTCGTCTTGCGCCGCCGCGCTGTTGCATCGGCGCGCGCGCTGTCGCGCGTCTTTTCCTGGCGCGCGAGAACTTCAGCGAGATCGGGGCGGATGTAATCGAGATCGACCGCGTCCGCATCTTCGCCGTCGCCCGCACCGACATCCGCCGGCTCCACGAACACGAGCGGATGACCTTCAAACACCGCGTCGCCCGTCTCCGCCGTGATCGCGCGCACATAGCCGGCGACGCTGGCGGAGACGACGTGCTCCATCTTCATCGCTTCCATGATGAGGAGGTCCTGCCCCTCCCGCACCGAGTCGCCGACCTCCACCGCAATCGCGCCGATCGTGCCCTGCAGCGGCGCACGCACCGCCGTCGTGCCCTCGGGCCCATCGACGTCCGCATCGAGCACGCTCGCTTCTTCAACCACCGTTGCGGCCGCGCCGCTCTTGCCGTGCGCCAGCACCGCCAGCGGATCGCGCGCATCGATCTGCGCGCCGGGGCCCTTCTTCGCTGCGCCGCCCTGCGCGCTAGCATCGAAATACAGCTTCTCCGCCGGCGCCGCGCCGGTCAGCGCGCCCGCGTTTTCTTCAACGAACCGCGTGTGAAAGTCGCCCGCACTCACGCGCACGTCCGCGAGGATCGCCTGCAGTAGCGGAATGTTCGTCTGCGCGCCCGCGATCTTGAACTCGCTCAGCGCGCGGCGCGCCTTGCCCGCCAGCGCGCCCCAATCGGCAACCGCGCTCGTCACGATCACTTTCGCGAGCAACGAATCGTAGCGCGCGCTGGTGCGATAGCCGGCATAGCCATAGCCATCGACGCGCACGCCCGGCCCGCTCGACGGCTCATACGCACTCAGCACGCCGCCTGCCGGCTTCACGCTGCCATCCGCGCCCAGCGTTTCCAAATTCACGCGCAGCTGCACGCTCACGCCGCGCTGAACAGGCGGTTCGCTCAGCCCCAGCGTCGCCAGTGTCTTGCCACTCGCGATCTCCAACTGCACGCGCACCAGATCGAGCCCCGTCACCTCCTCCGTGACGGTGTGCTCCACTTGCAGCCGTGCATTCGCTTCGATGAACACGAACCGATCGCCGTTCACCAGAAACTCGATCGTGCCGGCATTGGCGTAGCGCGCCGCTTCGCCGATCCGCACCGCCGCATCCGCGAGCTGCGCGCGCACCGGCGGCGCGATCATCAACGCCGGCGCGATCTCGACGATCTTCTGCCGCTGACGCTGCAACGAGCACTCGCGATCACCGACCGCAACGACATGCGCGCCATCGCCAACGATCTGAACTTCGACGTGCCGCGCGTCCGCTAGAAACTCTTCGACGTACACCGCGTCATCGCCGAAGCTTTGCTTGGCTTCGCTCCGGCAGCGCTCATATGCCTCCGCCAACGCCTCGACTTCGCGCACGACGCGCATGCCGCGCCCGCCGCCGCCCGCGACGGCCTTCACCATCACCGCCCCGCCGGAGGCGCGCATGAAGCGCTCGGCCTCCTTCAGAGACACGCCGCCTTTTCCGCTTGTTGGATTTGGCACGCCCTTCAGAACTGGAACGCCCGCCTTCTCCGCGATCGCGCGCGCGGCGGATTTATCGCCGAACGCATCGAGCGCTTCGGGCGACGGCCCCACGAACACGAGCCCAGCTTCCGCACACGCGCCCGCGAACGCCGCGTTCTCGGAGAGAAAGCCGTAGCCGGGATGCACCGCGTCGCAGCCCGTCTCGCGCGCCAACGCCACGATCTGCGCGATGTCGAGATAGGCGGCTGCGCCCACGCCCTTCAGCGCCAGCGCCTCGTCGGCCCGCTTCACGTGGAGGGAAAGCGCATCGTCCTCAGCGAACAAAACCGCCGTGGCGATCCCCATATCCGCCGCCGTGCGCGCGATGCGGATCGCGATCTCGCCCCGGTTGGCGATCAGTAGCTTCTTGAACATCCGTCCTCCCGCCGCGTCTTCGCGGTCGGGAGCTAACGTGGCCGGTCCAAGAGGGGGCCGTCTAGTCCGGGCAGCGCGCGAGCACGCTGAGCGCCAGGAGGCGCGCGCCATCCCCGTCGGCCCGCTCATCGAGCAGCGTCCAGCCCTCGTGCTTCAACAGCGCCGCCGCGCGCTCCATGTGGCAAAAGCCCTGGTCGGCGCCGGCAAACCGCGTCGTCTCGCCCGGTCGCGCGGCGCGCACCGTGACCACGAGCCGGCCGCCGGGGCGCAGCACACGGGCGATCTCGCGGAACGCCCGCGCCGGCGCCGGCCAGAACTGAAACGAGTTCACGGCGAAGGCCTTGTCGAACATCAGGTCGCGGAACGGTAGATCGGACGCTTCTGCCCGCGCGATCATCGCGCGGCCGCAGGTCACATCGTTGTGGAGCCGCCGCGCGGCCGAGCACGTCGCGGTCTGCGATCGATCGACGCCGGCGACGAAGCCATCTTCGCCCACACGCGCCAGCACCTGCTTCAGCGCCGAGCCGGGCCCGCAGCCGATCTCAAGCACGCTGTCATCGAGCTTGGGCGAAAGAAGATCGAGCGCGGCGCGGTTTTGCCGCCCGTTCCAGGCCGCCATCGCCGCGAGCGCAACGGCGCCCGTCCAACCCTGGGGCGCGCCCCAGGCCGGCGTGTCTGCGATAACGGCGTGCATGATCGGCCTCCGGGCGCTCTCGTCCCCCGAGGCTTAGACGCCACAGCCCCGCGCGCTGGATGACCGGCGGCGGATTAATTTCCGGAAGGTGACGGCATCGTGATTGTGCGCGGCGGCAGCGCGTTGAGCGCCGGGCTCGACTCGGACTTCTTGAACGCCTCATCGATGCGCGCGAACCGCATCTGCACGAACGGACGCATTTCCGTGTGCGTGAAGATGTAGAGGTCGTTGTCCTTGATCGCTTCGACGACACGGTTCGCGACTGCTTCGGGCGGAATGCCGTTCTCGACGTTCTCGCTCGTCACCGACCCCGCCGCGATCTCCGAGGCGGTTGGATCGGCGCCGTAAGCGTCCGCCTGGCGGTTGCGGCGGCTTTGGTGGATGCGCGTTTTCACGAAGCCGGGGCACAGCACCGAGACGCCGATGTTCTTCGGCGCGAGCTGGCCTGCCCAGCCTTCGCTCATCGCCACAACGGCGAACTTGGTCGCGCAATAGGGCTCAAGCAGCGGTGGGCTCACCATGCCGGCCATCGACGCGGTGTTGACGAAGTGGCCGCCCTCGCCGTGCTTCTCGATCAGCGGCGTGAAGATGTGCGTGCCGTAGACGACGCTCTTCAGGTTCACATCGACGATCCAATCCCAATCGGCGTAGGGCACTTCTTCGATCGGCCCGCCGACCGCCACGCCCGCATTGTTGCAGACGACGTGCACCTTGCCGAATGCATCGATCGTGGCCTTCGCGGCGTCTTCGAGCGCGGCGCGGCGCGCCACGTCCGTCACTACGCCCTCGGCGCGGATTTGTTTGGAGCGCAAATCCTCCAGCGCCTTCTCAAGCGTCGCCGCCTCAATATCGGCGAGCATCACGTTCATGCCTTGGCGGCCGAATGCTTCGGCCATCGCAAAGCCAATGCCGCCTGCGCCGCCCGTGATGAACGCCGTCTTTCCGCGCAGATCCTGCATCACTCGCTCCCTATCGTTGTTTTCTCATGCGAACGGCGGGCCCCGCTTCCGGAGCCCGCCGCCGCCGTTGTCGTTAGTCCTACGCCAAACTTAGCGTACGCCAAACTATTGGGGCGCCATCCGGATCGCGCCGTCGAGGCGGACGGTTTCGCCGTTGAAGTACGCGTTCTTGCACATCTCGACGGCGAGCGAGGCGTACTCGCTCGGCTCGCCGAGGCGCGCCGGGAACGGCACTTGCGCTTCGAGCTTTTGGCGGAACGGCGAACCGGGCGGGCCCATCAGCGGCGTGTTGAAGAGGCCCGGCAGGATCGTGTTCACGCGGATGCCTTCACGCGCGAGGTCACGCGCGATCGGCAGCGTCATGCCCACAACGCCGCCCTTCGATGCGGAGTAAGCCGCCTGCCCGATCTGGCCATCGACGGCCGCGACCGAACCCGTGTTGACCATCGCGCCGCGCTCACCGGTCGGCAGCGGATCGAGTGTCAGCATGCCGGCCGCGCTCTTGGCGATACAGCGGAAGGTGCCGACGAGGTTGATCTGAATGATCATGTTGAAGCCATCGAGCGGGAAGTGCTTGATCTCGCCTTCCTTGGAGCGCGACGCCGTGCGCGCCGCGTTGCCCGTGCCCGCGCAGTTGATCAGGATGCGCTCCTGGCCATGCGCGGCGCGCGCCTTGGCGAAGCCCGCATCCACGCTCGCGTCGTCCGTGACGTTCACGTTGCAATAGAGCGCGCCGGTTTCCTTCTCAGCAGCCGCGCCCCGCTCGGGGTTCAGGTCGAACATGGCGCATTTGACGCCATAGGTTTGCAGCAGCTTCACCGTCGCCAGACCAAGGCCCGACGCCCCGCCCGTCACAACGGCCGAGATCGACGAATTCAATTCCATGACTTTCCTCCCAAGGAAGCTTTCGGCGCGCACACTACTCGCCTTGACGGGCGCGGCAACTTCTCGCCACGGCGCCTCCCCTCCCCCTAGGGTGGGAGGGGTCC
>CAZMCA010000041.1:0-8692 GCA_964564595.1 uncultured Caulobacteraceae bacterium | reverse complement strand
CCCCCTCCCCCTCTAGGGGAGGGGAAGCTATGCATCTGCATGACTCCCGCTTGGCCGTTCTGGCTTTTCCTCGCCGCGAGCGCGGCTTGCGCGATTGCGTATGGCGTTCGTTTCCTGCGCACGCCTCCAACGCTGCTGCGCGCGGCGATCAAGACCGGCGCGGTCGGCTTCCTGGCGCTCGCGCTCTACACGGTGCGCCCTTCGCCGCTGGTGCTGGCGCTCGTGTTCGGCGCGCTCGGAGATCTGGCGCTTGCGTTCGACAAGAAGTGGACGCTGCCGCTGGGCATCTTCTTCTTCCTGCTCAACCAGCTGCTTTATTTGGCGATGTTCGTTGGCCTCTGGATCATGTCGGTCGAGAATCTCCCAGCCTGGGCGAGCGTTGGCGGCGCGGCTGTGATCGGCGCATTCGTGGTTGGGTATCTCGCGTGGCTCGCACCAAAACTCGGCGCACTGGCGTTCGGCGTTATCCCCTACGCGCTCGCGATTGGCGCGATGGCGGCGATGAGCCTCTTCATCGACGTGCGCGGCTGGCCGGCGATGCTCGGCGCATTTTTGTTTTTAGTGTCGGACGGCGTGCTCGCCGCGGAGATGTTCCGGCTGGCGCCGGACTCGCCCGCGCGCCGCATCACATCGCCCGTGGTGTGGTGGACCTATGTGTCCGCGCAGGCGCTGATCGTTCTTGGCATTGTGCAGGCCGTGCAGGTGATGGCCTAGCGGCTCACTCCGGCGGCGGCGCCGGCGCGGGTTGCGACGCAGGTTTTTGGCGTGCTTCGCGGATCGTGATGTAAAGCGTGGAGGCGATCACGATTCCAGCGCCCAGCATGGTGATCGTGTTCGGCACCTCGCTGAACAGCACCAGACCCACGATCACCGCGAAAATCAGCCGGGTGTAATCGAGCGGCGCCATCGCGGCCGCATCCCCGAGCGCCATGCCCTTGATATAGCAAGTCTGCGTGAGCAGCCCGAGCCCGCCCATCGTGCAGAGCAGCGCAAAATCCACAAGCGTTGGCCAGCGCCACTCGAACAGAGCCGGCGGCAACGCGAGCACTGCGCCGAGCACCGCCGACCACACGATCAGCACCGTCGCGGAATGATCGCGCGTCATCAGCTTCATGCCGGTGACCGTCATCGCGAACAAACCGGCCGACGCGAGCGCCGCCAGTGCAGGCAAGCTCACCAACATCTCGCCTGACGGGCGCAGCATCACCAGCACGCCGAGAAAGCCAACAAGCGTCGCGCCGACGCGCACCGGGCCAACCTTCTCGCCGAGCACGAACGCCGCGAGCGGAACCACCCACAGAGTGCGCGTGAAGGAGAGCGCGTTCGCCTCCGCAAGCGGCATCGCCTGATACGAATAGAACGCGAGGATGAGCCCAAGCGTGCCCGCCAGCGCGCGGAAAATCAGAATGCCCGGCCGCGTCGTGTGAAACGCCTTCTTCGGATCGCGCAGAATAATCGGCGCCAGAAAGATCACGCCCGCGATGCTGCGGTAAAACGCCTGCAACGACGCGCCGTACCCTTCGCCCAGATATTTCACGAGCGTCGTCATCACCGTGAACGTCAGCGCCGAGGCGAGCATCCACAGCGCGCCGCGCCCATTGCTCGACAATCGATGATAGGCGGCGGCGAGGTCCACCAAGGCAAAGCGCTCCGCGGCGCGCGAAGCCGCCGGGCGGAACGCAAACGCTGATTTGGGAAGGCCCGACTATGACGGCGCGGCATGGCTTTTCACAAGTCCCGCGACATGCGGTAGGTTCGCGCATGACGCGCAAACTGCTCCTTTTTCCGGCTCTGCTCGCTCTCGCCGCGTGCGGCCTCGAGCCCGCAAGCCAAGCCCCGCAGAGCGCGGCCGCGCCCAGCGTCGCCGGCGTCGGCCTCGACACGTTGACACGCCACGTCGTCGCGATCGGCGAAGGCTGGCGGC
This sequence comes from uncultured Caulobacteraceae bacterium, assembly GCA_964564595.1. GTDB lineage: Bacteria > Pseudomonadota > Alphaproteobacteria > Caulobacterales > Aquidulcibacteraceae > JBEVOS01. Next base: position 6,768 of record CAZMCA010000041.1, on the reverse strand, counting down.
TCGACAGCGATCCGCAAGCGGGCCTCACGCTCGATCTCGCCAATAGCGGCGAACTGATTTCCGCCGACTACGCCGCGCCCACGCGCACCAACGAGGGCGCGACGCGCATCACAAGCGGGCGCCTTGCTCTGACGCTCGACGCGCGGGCATGCACGCACGGCGGCGCTTCTTATCCAATGACGGCGTCCGTCGTTGTGGAAGGGCAAGCGGCGCGCACGGGCTGCGCGTATATGCGCTGGGACGAGCGGCTCACGGAATTGCTGCCGGCCGTCGATGCGTGCCTTTCGCTCGCGCCGCCGGGATCGATCGTGACCTACGCCGCGCAAGACAGCGCGGACCGCGTGCTCGTGCGCATCCGCAGCGGCGAAACGGCGTCCGATTGCCGTGCGCCGCGATCACCCACCGCCGGACCCGCCGTCACGATCGCGCGCGACGCGGCGCTGGTGGCGCCCGGCGAAGGCGATCCGCTGTTCGTGCGCGCGCGAGACGGCGTCACCCAACCTGGCGGCGAATGTTACGAGGCGCCCGCCGTACGTGGGCCGGATGGCGCGGTGCTTGGCTGGCTCGTAGCGGACGAAGCCTGCTGAGCGCGATGGGCGTTCGCAACTACCTGATCGAAGGCGGTTCGGGCGTTGGCAAAACCGCCGTGGGCGAAGAGCTGCAGCGGCGCGGCTACAATGTCGTCCACGGCGATCGTGAGCTAAGATATCGCGGCGCCCCGTTGACGGGCGCGCCTTTGGCTGAACCCGCTCACGCGACTGAAGCGGACAAAGCCGCGTGGCGGCACGCGCATCTGTGTTGGGACGTCGTCAAGCTCAAAGCCGCGACCGCAGATCAAACGCATTCCATGACGTTCTTCTGCGGCGGATCGCGGAACTACCCAGCCTTCATCGATTCATTCGATGCGGTCTTCGTGCTCGACGTCGCCCACAGAGAGACGCTTCTGCGCCGGCTCGACGAGCGCGTCGCCCGCGATCCAACCGATTTCGGCGGTAAGCCTGAAGAGAAAGCGCTCGTCGCGCGTTTGCATGCGACGGGGGAAGGCATTCCGAGCGGGATCGTCATCGACGCAACTGCGCCCATTGGCCAGGTCGTCGATGCGATTCTGACGAGGTGCTCAACGCCTCCCTCTCCCCCTTGAGGGGAGAGGGTTCGGGACAAATGTCAGCGCTTTTCCACCAGCTGCGTCTGCACGCCAAAGCCGAGCGCTTCGCCGATGGGGTTCGGGGCGTTTCGGTCCCATGAATTGCGTGGCCCGATCGTGAGACCGCCGTCCACAACGAGATGCGCGCCTGTTGTGAAACCGGACGCATCTGACGCGAAATAGAGCGCCGCTTCCGCGATATCGCGCGATGCGCCGATGCGGCCGACGGGCTGCACGTTGGCGCCGCGCTCAGCAAGCATCGCGGCCATCTGCACCGCGCCTTCGCGCGGCAGGCCGACGGCGGACCCGAAGATCGACGTTGCGATAAACCCGGGGCAAATCGCATTCACGCGGATCTTGTCCTGCGCCAAGTTCGCCGCCGCGAGCTTCGTGAAATGCAGTACGCCGGCCTTCATCGTCGAATACGCCACCGGCCCGAAGCCAGCTTGCAGCGCGCAGATCGAGGACGTGTTCACAATCGAACCGCCGCCGCGCTGCTTCATGTGCGGCGTCGCGTAGTGCGCGGCCGCAACCACCGACCGAAGCAGCAGCGCATGCGTGCGATCCCAGCCGTCGAGATCCATGTCCTCAACGCCGCCGGGCGAGCCCACGGCGCCCGCGTTGGCGAACACGATGTCGAGCCCGCCATAGGCCTTCACCGCGTGATCCATCGCTGTTTTCACGTCGACGTTCTTCGTCACATCGCAGTGGACGTACTCGACGGCGCCCTTGAAGCGCGATTTCAGGCCTTCAGCGACGTCGTCTTGAATATCGGCGCAGACGACGCGCGCGCCCTCTTCCACGAACAGTTCGAGAGCGCCGAGACCGATGCCCGACGCCGCGCCCGTGATGACTGCAACTTTACCTTCTAACCGACCGCCCATGACGCTCTCCCGATCTTATCGGGAGCGACTTGGCGCCATTCCGGTGCGGGAGCGCAAGGGCTCCCGCTCAGATGCCCATCTGCGTCAGCACCATCGCGGCGATCAGCACCGGCATGATGAAGGCGGTGAGGCCGGAGGCGACGATGCGCGCGGTTTTCAGCTTGCGCGTGGCGCCGACGGGGCGGGGATCGTCCCGCGGGGCGAGCGCCCATTGGCACATCGCGTAGAACACGGCGCAGATCACCGCGATCGTTGCGCCCGCATAAGCGCCGGCCACGAGCGCGGCGACGCCGGCAAGCACGCAGACCAGCGCCACGATGCCGTGGCCCTGCTTCATGACGCGCCGGACATGCCGGTCCGCCCGGCCGACATCCATGTCTTTGAATGATACCGGAGCCACAACGAACGAGAACAGCATCGTCCAGCCGAGAGCCATCGCGGCGAAGACGAGCGCGAATTGTTGCGCAAGTTCGATCATGGCCCGATTGACTAGCGCGATTCGAGCGATTCGGCGCGCGCGCTAAGCGCTGCGCCTAAGACGAACGCCGCGCCCAACGCTCAGCCCACGCGCCAAGCGGCGAAAGCGCATCCAGGAGCGCGCGCCCCTCCTCCGTCAGCTGGTAGCCTTTCTCCGTCAGCTCGACGACGCCCGCCTCCGTCGCTTCGGACAGCCGCGCGTTGAGCACGCTTGGAGAGACGCCGGCGGCGGCTTGCAGCGCGCGAAAGCGCAGCGGGACGCCGTGGCTTAGCTCCCACAGCACGCGGAGCTGCCAGCGCCGCCCTAGCAGATCGAGCAGCGCCATCACCGGCCGGCCCGTGCGCGTCATGCGCGAGGCGCGGCCCGGCCTTGGATTCTTGGCGACGTCTGGGCGTGACGGCATTCGCTATGATTTCCGTAGCATTACGTGAATCGTTGTGCTATCGAATTCATAGCACATGTCAGGAGCTACCAGAATGCCCCGCATCGCCCCGCTCGAGGCGCCCTACGCACCGGAGATTCAGGCAGCCTTTGATGCGATCATGGGCGGGCGTGAGCCGCTGGTTCTGTTCCGCACGCTCGCGCGCAATCCGCACGTCTATAGGAAGTTCAATGCGGGCGGTCTCTTGGATCGCGGCGCGCTGACGCTCCGCCAGCGTGAGATCGCGATCGACCGCACCTGCGCGCTCACCGGCAACGCCTACGAATGGGGCGTGCACATCACGTTCTTTGCTGAACGCGCAGCGCTCACGCAGCCCGAGATCGCCGCGCTCGCCGCCAGCGACGCGCAGACGCACGCATGGGCGGCGGATGAGCGCGCCATCGTTGCGCTGTGCGACGAGCTGCACGCGTCGACGCGCCTCAGTGACGCGACATGGTCCGCGCTTCGCGCTTCGTTCGACGGGGCGCAAATCCTCGAGCTGATCGCGCTCGCCGGCTTCTACCGAACCGTGGCGTACTACTGCAATGCGCTGGAGCTACCGCTGGAGCCATACGGCGCGCCGCTGCCTCAGGCGTAGCTGAAGCGCTCGCCGACCATTTCTTCGCTCTTGGCCCAGAGCGCGTCTGCGTTTGCGGGATCAATCGCATAGCCGCGCACGCCGCCGCGCGCCGCCGGATCTTCCTGCAACTCCGCGACGTGGCAGTCTTCACAATAGCGCGCGCCGATCGCATCGGCGGACGCGACGAAGCCGGCCCACACGCTGGTCGCGGCGCCTTGCGGGATGGTCTTCCACTCGAACGCCGGACCACCGGACGCGCGCTGGCCTTCTTCGATGCTCTTCATCATGCCGGCGCGGAGCTCGTCGGTCATGTGCCGGCCAAGCTCCGTCATGATCCCGCCCGGGTGTACCGCCGCCGCGCGCACGCCACGGGCCCGCAAGCGCTTGTCGAGCCCGACAGCGCAGAGCGCGTTCGCCGTTTTCGAGCGGCCGTACGCGCCAAACTCCGTGTACGGCGTACGTTCGAAGTTAGGATCATCGATCTTCACGTCCGAGAAGCGATGCCCAGCGGAGGAAAGGCACACGATGCGCCCGCCCGCATTGAGAAGCGGCGCGAGCCGGTTGAGCAGCACGAAATGCCCAAGGTGGTTGGTGCCGAACTGCGTTTCGAAACCATCGGCCGTCTTGCTTTGCGGGCACGCCATCACGCCTGCGTTCGCGATCAGCACATCGAACTTCTTACCTTCCGCGTTCAGCTTGTCAGCGCATGCGCGCACGCTCTTGAGCGAAGCAAGGTCGAGTTCGACCAGTGAAAAGCCGTTCTTGGCCGCTTCGCGCACGGGCGCAGTGGCGCGTTCACCCTTGGCCGGATCGCGCACCGCGCCGACGACCGTTGCACCATGCGCGGCAAGCGCGCGGCAGGTTTCGACGCCGAGCCCGGCCGACGCGCCGGTGACCAGCACGCGCTTGCCAGTGAGATCGACGCCCGCAAGCACCTCTTCCGTCGTCGACTTCGCGCCAAACGCTGCGGCCATCGCTTCCTCCATAAATTGTAGTGCTGTGCGCTGTGTTGCCGCAACCTTAGATCAGGATGGCGCGCCCGGATAGTTCAGTTTCACGAACAGCACGGTGTCGCGAATGCCGATGTGGGTTTTCCAATTGCCGGAAAGCAGCGCCTCGCGCGCAAAGCCGGCGCGCGTGAACAAAATCATCGACGCTACATTTTCTGGATCGACGTCCGCGACAAGGCGATGGAGGCGTTTGGTCTCGAACGCATAGGCCGTCACAAGATCGACCGCGCGCCGGCCATAGCCGCGACCGGCCGCATCAGGTGCCAGGATGATTCCGATTTCACCAATGCCCTCGCGCAGTGTGAACAGCGCGATCCGGCCAAGGGCTGGCCCGCCATCGGACGTGATCGCCCACGCATCGCCGCCGGCGGAGCGGATCGTGCCCTCCGTGTAGGCGCGTGTTTGCGCCACATCCGTGTGCGGCGGCCCAGCCCAAAAGCGATGCGTCTGCGGATCGCTATGCGCAGCGAACAGCGCCTCCGCGTCATCCGGCGTCAGCGCACGCAGCGTGACGGCGCCATCGGTAAGAACAGGCGCGCTCATCGCTGACGGCTGTCGAACGCCGCGTAGATCGCGGTCACCAGCGCCGTTTCGAACGCGCGCGACGCCCAACCGCTCGCGCGTTGTGCGGGGTAGAATATGACGTCGGCGGGCCGCGGCGGATCGGCGTTCGCGGCCTCGAACACGCGGCGCGCTTCATCGGGCAGATGCGCGCCGCGCGTCTCGTGCGTGCGGCAGATGAACACGAGACCGCCACGGCCCATCACATCCATTGCCTGCGCGAACTCCCATGAAATCGATTCGGTTACGTCCGAGAGATCGAGGATCGCGACATCGACCGCGCCCAGACCATGCGTGACGGCGCTCTGCCAGTTCTCATCCTTCACGCGCACGACCGTCGCGCCGCGCTGCTTGCCGTTTTGAACGCGCGCGAGAATGCGCGGGAGCTTCGCAAAGTCATCCCTTTCACGCGTGAAGAGCGCGCCGATCGGGCCAATCGCGAGTGCAAGAAGAAGGGACGGCACGGCCGCGACCAAGCCAACCGCAACCGCGCCCAAAACCAAGCCCAAATCGCCGAGCAACGGTTGTGTGCCAGTCTGCGACCATGTCCAGCGCGTGTAGAGCGCGTATGCGGTGATGGCAGCGAGCACGATCGCGTAGATCGCCACGAAGGCCGGCCCTATCCTGTTGCGCCGCTGCTGCCACGAGAGGCGAACGTCACGGTCCTGCAAGGTGAGTGCGCTAATCCCGCGTTGCGAGAGGTTGTCGATCACGCGCGACGTGGCGAACCGCCCCTTGCCCTCGGACGAAAACCGCCGCAGCCAGATCGCTTGCACGCGCTGCGGAGTCATTGCGCTGCGCACGGCGACAAAGACCCAAACGCCGGCCAAGCCTAGCGCCACCGCCGCGACCGGCACATAGGCAAAGCTGAGCGAGGACACCTGCAGTGGCGGAATAAGATGAAACCGCGCGAATTGCACCAGCATCGCTACAGAGATCGCGATCAGAGGCGCGGCCGCCAGACTCGCCGCTGCATGCGCCATCCAGCGGTCGCCGCGCACTTTCGCGGCGACGCCGGCGGGCGGGCGTGTCACGAGGCCGCCTCTTCGCGCTTCAAGCGTGCGCTCGCGCGCTCTTTGACGCTCTCGCTGCGCAGCTGGCCGCACGCGGCCAGAATGTCCCGCCCGCGCGGCGTGCGGATCGGCGAAGCATAGCCCGCGCGGTTCACGACGGCCGCGAACGCTTCGATCGTATCCCAATCGGAGCACTCATATTGCGTGCCGGGCCACGGGTTGAAGGGTATGAGGTTGATCTTGGCATGGATGCCGGCCAGCAGCGCCACCAGGCGCTTGGCGTCGGCGGGTGAGTCATTGACACCCCTGAGCATCACGTATTCGAAGGTGATGCGGCGCGCGTTGGACAGGCCGGGATAATTGCGGCAGGCCTCCAGCAGCTCAGCCAGCGGATACTTCTTGTTGAGCGGCACGAGCTTGTTGCGAATCTCATCAGTGGTGGCATGCAGCGAAATTGCCAGCATGGTGCCGATCTCGTCGCCGGCGCGGGCAATTTCGGGGACGACGCCGGATGTGGACAGCGTGATGCGGCGGCGCGACAGGGAGAGCCCCTCGCCATCACTTGCCAGTTCGATGGCCTGCTTCACATTGTCGAAATTGTAGAGCGGCTCGCCCATGCCCATCAGCACGACGTTGGTGATGTAGCGGCCCGAAGATGGCGGCTGCGGATTGGCCGC
>CAZMCA010000040.1:0-22424 GCA_964564595.1 uncultured Caulobacteraceae bacterium | reverse complement strand
TCAGCGCGCCGCCGCTCTTTTCATCGAGCGCCTTCGCGGCCGGCAAGAGCGTGCCGCCCGCGCTCGCCATCACTGCAACGGCCTCGCCTTCGCCTTCTGCGACGAATTGAATGTCCATGACGTCCTGCTCGCTGGAGCGGCCCAAAGCCGCTGTCTGATCCAATAGCGCCCGTGGTAGCCCGTGCGCCGGGGGCTTGCAAAGGCGGTACGCCCGGATAATCCAGGCGGCTTCTCCGGCAATCAGGCGGGACCAACCGGGCGCATATGAACACGCTGGCCGCCTACATTTTCCGCCAGGCCTTGGGCCCGCTGCTGGCGATGCTCGGCGCGCTCGCCGCCATCGCGCTGCTGACGCAGGGTCTCAACCAGCTCGATATCATCGTCACCAACCGCCAGTCGGGCTTTGCCTTCGCGTGGGTCACGCTGCTCGCAACGCCGCAGCTGATCTCGCTCATTCTGCCGCTCGCGGTGTTCTTCGCCGTCGGCTACGCCGCCAACCGGATGCAGACCGAAAGCGAAACGGTCGTCATCTACGCGTCGGGCGTTTCCAACACGCGCATCGCCGGCCCAATCCTGCAACTCGCGCTGATCGCTGCGGTCGTGCACCTTGGCGTGAACCTCATCGTGCAGCCCGCCGCCAACCGGGAGATGCGCGAAACCATCCACGCCATCCGCACCGATGTCGCAGCGAGCCTCGTGCGCGAAGGCTCCTTCACGTTCCCGAGCCCGGACCTCACGCTCTACGCGCGTGACCGTGGCCCCGGCGGCCAGATGCGCGACGTGATGATCCACGATGGCCGCGCCACGCCAGAAGTCACCTACACCGCCCGTTCGGGCATCGTTTCGATGGTGGAGGGCAAGCCCGCGATCGTGCTGCGCGATGGCCAAGCTCAGCGCCAGCGCGAAGACGGCACGCTGCAGGTGCTCGATTTCTACCAATACGTGCTGCAGATCGAAGGCCTGTTCGAATCTCCCGCCGACCTGACCCTGAAGCCATCGGATCGTTTTCTCGGCGAACTCTTTTTCCCCGACCTCACGCACCATTTCGATCAGCGCAACATCGATCGCTTCCTCGCCGAAGCGCATCACCGCTTGTCGGCGCCGCTGCTCAATCCCGCGCTCGCGCTCATCGCGCTCGCGGGGCTTTTGGTCGGCGATTTTAGCCGCAGCGGGTACGGCCGCCGCTTCCTCATCGCTGGCATCGTCGCGCTGCTCGTGCGCCTGATCGCTCTCGCCATCCAGGCCGCCTGTGTGGACGAACCGCGCCTGAACATTCTTCAGTACGCCTTCCCGCTGCTCGTATGCCTGCTCGCATCGCTCCGGCTCAACGGCGTGTTCGCGCCGAAACCGAAGCTCAAACTGGCGGAGGTGTAGCGATGGCGTTCCTACTTTCCAGCCTTGGCCGATACCTGATCTGGCGCAGCTTCCTTGGCACGCTGATCGCGCTCTCGGCCGTGCTCGCCGCGATCCTGTTGATCGACATGGTCGAGCAGATGCGTTCGTTGGGAGACCGCGTCGAGCTTGGCGTGCTGGGCGCGGCGCGCCTCACGCTCCTCAAGACGCCGATGCTGATGGAGCAGACGCTGCCCTTCGTCGTGCTCGCGGGCGCGATGATGGCGATCGTCCGGCTCAACCGCTCGAGTGAGCTGATCGCGATGCGCGCGGCCGGCGTTTCCGCGTGGCGCTTCCTGGCGCCGCCCGCGCTCCTCGCCTTCGTGCTCGGCGTCCTCGTCGTCACCGTGCTCAATCCGATTGGAGCCACGGCGTATCAGCGCTTCGAGATCGAAAAGGCCGCGCTCCTGTCCGATGGCCCCGCGCGCGCCGCATCGCAGCAGAACGGCATCTGGATCCGCCAGTCCTCGCCCGAAGGGCAGATCGTGATCCACGCCGCGCGCTGGGCGCAGAACGGCGTGAAACTGCAGGACGTGACGCTCCTGTTCTTCGCAACGCAGGAGGGCGCCCTGCGCTTCACCCGCCGCATCGAGGCCGAGGAGGCTGAGCTGCGCCCCGGCTTCTGGCAGCTCACCAACCTGAGCGAGGTCACCCCGGGCGGGCGGCCCGACCGGCTCCAGCACCTCGGCATCCCCACCAACCTCGACCCGGCCGAACTGTTCGACCGGTTCGTTGCGCCCGCGACCCTTTCGTTCTGGCGCCTGCCCGGCTTCATCCACGACGCGCAGAGCGCAGGCCTTGCGCCGGTGCGGTTCGAGCTCAAATGGCAATCGCTGCTCGCCTATCCCTTCATGCTGGCAGGCATGGCTGGGCTCGGCGCTGTTTTTTCCTTGCGGCTGCAGCGTCTGGGCAACGTCGCGCGCTGGTGCGCGTTCGGCGCCTCGATCGGGCTCTTTCTCTTCTTCTTCAGCCAATTGGCCGCCGCTTTCGCGGTTTCCCAGACCGTGCCGGCGCTGGTAGCGGCCTGGAGTCCGCCTCTGGCGGGCTTGTTCACAGCCCTCGCCTTCGTGGCGTATCTGGAAGACGGCTGAGAACCGTGTCCCTCATGTGCTTTACGCCCCTAGCCGGCCGCGGGTAGGACTAGGTTCGGCTTGGGGAGTCGCTTGAGGGACGCGGGAATGATCCGTTCGGAAGACCGTTTTCCCGAACGGCCGCCCAAGGTGTGGGCGGCGCTCGCCGCCGCGATGGCGGTCGCCGCGATTCCGGCCACCGCCGACGCCCAAACCTCCACCAGCGCGGGCGCCGCAGCCGAGCCGCCCGTCGCGGGCGTCGAGGATGAAGGCGTCCTGATGGAGGCCGACGTCGTCACGCACGACGAAGAGGCCCGCACCATCACCGCCGAGGGCGACATCCAGGCCCGCTTCCAGGACCGCACGCTCCGGGCGGACTCGCTGATCTACAATCTCGACACCCGCCGCGTCGTTGCGCGCGGCAACGTCGAAATCTCTGACGCGACCGGCACCCAATACGCCGACGAAGTGGAGCTGGACGAGGCGCTCGGCCTTGGCCTCGCCACCAATCTGCGCGCGCGCTTCTCCGGCAACGGCTCGCTCGCGGCGCGCACCGCCGTGCGGCGCGGCGAAGGCCGCAACGAACTCTCGCGCGTCATCTACACCAGCTGCATCGTCTGCGAAGACGGCTCGCGCCCGCCCACCTGGGCGATCAAGGCCCGCCGCGCGGTGCAGAATTCCGAAGCGCGCTCGATCACGTATCAGGCGACGACGCTGGAAGTGATGGGCGTGCCCGTTTTCTTCCTCCCGTATTTCGGCCACCCCGATCCATCCGCCGGCCCGCAATCTGGCCTGCTCACGCCAGCAATCGGCCGCGATAGCCGTGTGGGCCTGTTTTACGATCAGCCGTACTACTGGCGCATCTCGCCCTACCAGGACGCGATCGCGTCTTTGCGTGTTCACGAGCAAGTCGCGCCGCTTGCGGGATTTTCCTACAACAAGCGCTTCTGGTCGGGCCTGGTCTCGTTCTCAGGCAGCCTTACGAACGAGCAAGACTTCGACAGCGAAGGCAACACGTTCGGCGATGAGAGCGTGCGCGGCCACCTTTTCGGTCAGGGCCGCTTCCGCATCACCGATTACTGGGACTGGGGCTTTGGCGTCGAGCGCGCGTCAGACGATCTTTACCTTGCCCGTTACTCGCTCACCGGAGCGGGCCAAACCCGCGGCGTGTATTGGGGCGATTCCTCGCGCCTGCTCTCGCACGTATACGCCACGGGTCAGGATGCGAATTCGTTCGCGCAGATCGCCTTTCTCTCGTTCCAGGGGCTGCGCGTCGACGACAACGCGCGGCTGATGCCCCTGATCCTGCCGGTCGCCGAGTACGAGCGCGTGTTCGAAGAACCGATCTTCGACGGCCAGGTGCGCTGGACCAACAATCTCGTGGCGCTTAATCGCGCCGACAACGGTCTCAACGAAACCAACGGGCGCTTTTCGAGCCAGCTGTCCTGGCGCACCGACAAGGTCGTGGGGCCAGGCATCGTTGTGAGCCCGTTTGCGCTCGCGCGCACGGACGCCTTCTACGTCGATACCGTCGCGACCCCGAGCACCACCTTCACGCGTGGCGTTGGCCTCGGCGGCGTGGAGGTGAGCTGGCCGTTCATGCGCTCCACGCGGAACCTCCAGTTCATCGTCGAGCCGGTGGTTACGGCGGTCTACGCCTCGGACGGCGCCGACGACCCGCGCATCATCAACGAAGATTCGATCCGATTCGAACTCGATGACTCGAACCTGTTCCGCTACAGCGGCGCGGGCAATTACGATGTCTGGGAGCCAGGCGGCCGCGTCAGCGCCGGCGTGCGCGCGATTGCGCGCATGTCCAACGGTTACAATGCGCGTCTTCTGTTCGGACAGCGCTGGCGCGAAGTCGATGCCGGCCCACGGTTCAACGCGCTGAACAATCTTCCGGAGGGCTCGTCCGACTATATCGGCGTCGCTGCGATCGATCTTGGCCGGCACTTTGGCGGCAGCGTTCGCGCGCGCTTGGAGAGCGACGACCTGGACGTCGCCCAACTGGACGCCGGCGTGCGGGCGTCCATCTGGCGCATTTCCGGAAGCGCCCGCTACTACAGCTCGAACGCCGCCCTGAGCGCAGGCGAACCGTCCGAGGAAATCGGCACCACGATCGGCATCCAGTTGATCCGCGGCTGGCGCCTGCAGTTCGGCGACCGGCGCAATCTCAGTTCGGACATAAACCTCGGCCAGGAACTGCGGGCCATTTTTGAGGACGACTGCACCTACTTGGAGCTGGCCTACACCCGCACCGAAACCCAGGATCGCACCCTCGGCCCCAACGAGGGCTTCCAGATTCGGGTTGGCCTGCGGACCCTGGGCGCGATCGGCGGCAGCGCCGCAATTGGCGGCCAGCGCTAACGGGCTGGGTTGATCACATGGAAGGCCCGCGCCCGGAATGGCGTACGCGGCATCGGAGTTATGGAATGAAGCGGACTTTGGCAGCGGTTTCTGCGGCGGCGATCGCAGGCGCGATGCTTCTAGCGGCGCCCGCCGGCGCGCAAATGGCCGAAGGCGTGGCCGCCATCGTCAACGACAAGGTGATCTCCACCTATGACGTGCGCCAGCGCGCAACGTTGCTGCTCGCTTCCTCGCAAATCCAGCCGACAGCCGAAACGCAGCAGCGCGCCGCCCAGCAGGCCCTGCGCGACCTCGTCGACGAAGAACTACAATTGCAGGAAGCGGCGCACTACGAGATCAACATCTCGGACGATCAGATTTCGAACACGCTCAATCAGATCGCGCAGCAGAACAACACCAACGCCACCGATCTTCAGCGTCAGCTCGCCGCCGCCGGCATCAATCCCAACACGTTGCGCAACCAGATCCGCGCTGACATCGCGTGGCGGCGCCTCATCAGCGGCCGCTACGGCACGCGCGTGCGCATCTCGCCGCTCGAGGTCACCGAAACGCAGGCGCGCATCGCCGCCAGCGCCACGCGCGCGCAATATCAGATCTCAGAGATATTCCTCGCCGCCGAAGGCGAACGCGAGATCGCCGAGGCCGAAGGCAACGCGCAGCGCCTCCTGCAGGAAATGCAGCGCGGCGCGCCCTTCCCCCTGGTCGCGCGTCAATTCTCGGCTGCGCCCTCGGCGGCGGCCGGCGGCGATCTTGGCTGGATCACGGCGGGCGAACTGCGCCCTGAGCTGCAAGCGATCGTCGATCGCCTCGCGCCCGGCCAGGTCTCGATGCCGGTGCGCACGCCCGAAGGCGTTTACATCGTCGCCCTGCGCGAGCGCCGCGAAGGCCGGCAGGTCGAAACGCAAACGCGCGTCATCCTCCGCCAAATCTCCGCCCCTTCCGCGAGCCGCGCACAACTCGAACGCGCGCGGGCGCGCATCGAAAATTGCGAACGCCTCGACACTGCCGTCGGCTCGGTCCCGGGCCAAGAGATCACCGATCTCGGCGTCAGCAACGAAAGCGACCTGTCCGACACCGTCCGCCAGCAGATCGCCGGCGTGAACCGCGGCCAGGCTAGCCCCATCACCGTCGCCGGTGACCGCGTTTCCATGCTCGTCGTCTGCGACCGCGCGACGTCCAGCGAAGGCGTGCCTTCGCGCGAAGAGATCGAGAACCGGCTCTACGAGCAGGAACTCGCCATGCTCTCGCAGCGCTATCTGCGCGATCTGCGGCGGGAAGCCACCATCATCACGCGATGAAGCCGCCAAAATGAAACCGCTCGCGGTCTCGATGGGCGATCCCGCGGGGATCGGCCTCGAACTGAACGCGCGGTGCGCCGATGCGCCCGAGCCGTTCTTTCTGATCGGCGAGGCCGAGGCGCTCGCGCGCGCGGGCGGCCCGCGCACGCCGCACCTGATGGCGAACGCAGCGGACTTCAAAGGCAGCGCGTTCAATGTCCTCCCCGAAATGCTCGCCCATTCCGAAACGCCTGGCGCGCCGAGCGCGAAGAACGCCGGCGCCGTCGAAGCCGCGATACGCCGCGGCGTCGAAGCGTGCCTCGAAGGCGACGCCAGCGGCCTCGTCACCATGCCGATCGCGAAGGCGACGCTTTACGAAGCCGGTTTCAAGTTTCCGGGACATACTGAATATGTCGGCGCACTCACCGAGAGCGCGCCTTGGCCGCACGCGCGGGGCCCAGTGATGCTGCTCGCGCACGATCATCTCAAAGTCGCTCTCGCAACGATCCATCTGCCGCTCGCGGACGTGAAGCCCGCGCTCACCACACAAAGCATCGTGCGGACGTGCCGCGTGGTCGCCCAAGCGCTGCAACGCGACTACGGGATCGCCGCACCGCGCCTCGCACTCTGCGGCCTCAATCCGCACGCGGGCGAAAGCGGCAAGCTCGGCCGCGAAGAGATCGAGATCATCAACCCAGCCGCGGCCCAACTGCGCGCCGAAGGCGTCGATGCAAGCGACGCGCGCCCAGCCGACACGCTCTTCCACGCCGAAGCGCGCGCCGGCTACGACGCGGCCATTGCGATGTATCACGATCAGGGTCTCATCCCGGTCAAGACGCTCGATTTCTGGGGCGGCGTGAACGTCACGCTCGGCTTGCCGATCGTGCGCACCTCGCCCGATCACGGCGCCGGTTTCGACATTGCGGGCAAAGGCGTCGCGCGCGCCGATAGCGTGCGCGCCGCACTCAAGATGGCGTGGGCGATGGCCGGCCGCCGCGCGCAACACGCGTGAACACGCCCTACGCCAAGAAATCTCTCGGCCAGCACTTTCTGCTGGATCCGAATCTGTGCGCGAAAATTGCGCGGCTTGCGGGCGATGTTTCGGGCCGCCCCGTGATCGAAGTCGGCCCAGGCCCCGGCGGCCTCACCCGCGCGCTCCTGGAAGCAGGCGCCAACCCGCTCATCGCGGTCGAAAAGGACTCGCGCTTCATCGCCGACCTCGCGGCGCTCTCACCGAACATCAAAGTCGTCGAAGCCGACGCGCTCGCAGTCGATGAAGCAGCGCTGATTGCACCGCACCAACACGCCGCGATCGTCTCGAACCTGCCGTACAATGTTGGCACGCCGCTTCTGGTGAAGTGGCTCAAAGCCGGCCCCTGGCGCGGGCCGATGACGCTGATGTTTCAAAAGGAAGTCGCCGAGCGCATCGTCGCCGCGCCGAACACAGGCGCGTACGGGCGCCTCGCCGTCCTCGCCCAAGCGCGCTGCGAAGCGCGCATCGTGCTGCACGTGCCGGCGCGCGCGTTCACGCCGCCGCCAAATGTGGACTCAGCCGTCGTGCATCTGACAGACCGCGCCGACGCATACCCGCATCTCGACACGCTCGAACGCATCACCGCCGCCGCCTTCGGCCAACGCCGAAAAATGCTCCGCGCCGCCCTCAAACCGCTCGGCGATTCCGAAGCGCTGCTCGCCGCCGCAAACGTAGATCCCACCGCGCGCGCTGAAACGCTCACCCAGATGCAGTTTCGTGCCTTGGCGGACGCTTACCGCGCCCGCTCCTAGCCGCTACTTCGCGCGCGCCTCGCACTCCGCCATCAGCGCGGCGACTTCGCCATCGAGCCACGGCTGGCGTTTCCGCTTCAGCCGCTCGGCCGCGATGATCCGTTCCAAGCGCTTCTGCGTTTCCTCGAACTCGGCGTTGATCAGCACGTATTCGTACTCGACCCAGTGGCTGATCTCGTCGGCCGAGCGCGCCATCCGCCGATTGATCACTTCGTCGCTGTCCTGCGCGCGCCCGCGCAAACGCCGCTCCAGTTCCGCGACCGATGGCGGCAACACGAACACCGCGACCACATCTTCGCCCGCCGCCGCCCGCAATGCGCGCGCGCCCTGCCAGTCAACGTCGAACAAAACATCGCGCCCGGCCGCGAGCGCATACTCAACCGCCTTGCGCGGCGTTGCGTAATAATTTCCGAATACCAGCGCGCTTTCGAGAAACTCGCCGCGCCCTTGGGCCGCCTCAAACGCCTCGCGCGTCATGAAATGATATTCGCGCCCGTCCCGCTCGCTGGGCCTTGGATCGCGCGTCGTCGCCGAGACCGAGAGCATGAAATTCGGATCGGTCTCTAACAGCCGCTTCGCGAGCGAAGACTTGCCCGCGCCCGATGGGCTCGACAGCACCAGCATCAGCCCGCGCCGCTTCTCGTTTGCCCCCGCCTCATTCGGCCCCGCCTCACTCGACATTGGCGGCCTGCTCCTTGAACTGATCGATCACCGTCTTCAGATCGAGCCCGATGCGCGTCAGCGAAAGCTCGCTTGATTTCGAACACAACGTGTTCGCTTCGCGCGTCAGCTCCTGCGCCAAAAAATCCAAACGCCGGCCCGCCGCCTCTGGCTTTGCGATCAGCGCGCGCGCCTCGGAAGCGTGCGCCGCAAGCCGCTCCAATTCTTCCGCGACATCGGCCTTCGCCGCGATCAGCGCCGCTTCCTGCGCAAAGCGCTGCGCATCGAGCTGCACCTCGGGCGCGAGCGCATCGAGCCGCGCCTTCAATCGCGCCGTCACGTTGGCCGGCGCAACGCCCGCTTCCGCGCGCGCGGCCGCAACGAGCGCCTCCACCCGGTCGAGCATCGCACCGAACACGCCCGCAAGCGTGCGGCCCTCCTGCTTGCGCGCGCCATCAAGCGCATCGAGCGCCGCGCGCGCGCCGGCGATCAGCGCAGCTTCCAACGCCGCACGCGTCTCCGGCGTCTCTTCCGCTTCGTCTTCCGCAACGAACGCGCCGCGCAGCGAGAGCAACCCATCCCAGCGCGGCGGCGTCGCAACGCCGCGATCCACATATTGCTGGCCCGCCGCGATCAGCGACGCGATGTACGCATGATCGAGCTTTGCGCCCGCCACGCTCTCAGCGCGCTTCAGCGAAAGGCCCGCCTGCACCGAGCCGCGCTTGAAGCGCTGGCCTGCCGCCTCGCGCACCGCCGGCTCCAACGCATCGAATCCCGGCGGCAACCGCAGCTTCACATCGAGTCCGCGCCCGTTGACGCTCTTTGCCTCCCAGACCCAGCGGACGCCGCCCGCTTCGCCTTCGGCGCGGCCAAAGCCTGTCATTCCAGAGATATGGCCTGAACTCGTCATGGCGCCCGCATAGCAGAGTTCGCACCCGAACCGGAAATGCGCCCTAGCGCTCCGCCGCCAGCCGTTCGCGCTCGATCTCGCGCCAGCGCGCGACGTTGCGATTGTGCTCGGCGAGCGTGGCCGCAAATGCGTGGCCGCCCGTCCCGTCCGCGACGAAGAAGATTTCGTTGGTGCGCGGCGGATTGAGCACCGCCTCAATCGACGCGCGCCCAGGGTTGGAGATCGGCGTCGGCGGCAGTCCGGGGATTTGGTACGTGTTGTACTGCGTGCGCAGCTCAAGCTCGCTCTGGCGGATCACGCGGGGCTGCCCCGTGCGTTCGTTCACCAGCCGCCCGTTCACGCAGCGCGTGGGATGCGCCACGCACACGCCGTAGATGATCGTCGGATCGGTTTCGAGGCGAATGCCGCGACGCAGCCGGTTGATGAACACCGCCGCCACGCGCGGCCGCTCTTCATCGACGCCCGTTTCGCGCTCGACGATCGACGCCAGCGTCAGCGCCTCTTCCGGCGTGGTGAATGGCAGGTTCGGCTGCCGGCGCGGCCACAGCTCAGCCATCAGATCGGCCTGCGCCTGCATCATCTGATTGAGCAACAAAGTGCGGTCCATGCCGCGCTGCACGTTGTAGGTTTCAGCGAGGATCGAACCTTCCGGCGGTACGGGCGGCGTATCGCCCGTCAGCACGTCCGAACGCGCGAGCAGATCGACCACGGCCGCCGCCGTGATGCCTTCCGGCAGCGTGATCGCGTGCTGCACCGCGCGCCCTTCGCCGATCATCTCGACAACACTGCGCAACGATTGGCCCGGCTCGATCTGATATTCGCCCGCCTGCATGCCGCGCCCATCGGCATACGCCATCGTCGCGATGCGGAAGAGGATCGGCGCGCGCACCGCCCCGTCTTCACCGAGAATGCGTGCAATCGTCGTCACGCTCGCGCCGCGCGGCACGACGATTGTCGTTGCGGCCGTTGCGGGGCCCGGCCGGTTGGATTCGATCACGAACAGCAGCGCGCCAACGAGCACGACTGCGATCGCCGTCACCACCGCCGATGAGATGAGCGATATCCAGCCGAAAACGTGCCGCGCCGAGGGCCGGCGCACAGGTTTGCCCGTCGGCCGCTGCGCCGGACGGCGCTTGGCGTTGCGCGACGGCGCGGGACTCACGGAATCTTGGAGAGGATCAAAGCGGCGTTCGTTCCGCCGAACCCGAAGGAATTCGACATCGCTGAGCGGACCGTCTTCTTCTGGGCCTTCAGCGCCGTCAGGTTGATCGACGAATCCACGGAAGGGTTTTCCAGATTGAGAGTGGGAGGGATCACGCCGTCCCGGATCGCCAGCGCGCAAAAGATCGCCTCCACCGCCCCCGCGGCCCCGAGCAGATGGCCAATCGCCGATTTCGTGGAGGACACGTGCAGCTTGCCCGCCGCCTCGCCGAACAGACGCTCGATCGCCTTCAGTTCGATCTCGTCTCCAAGCGGAGTCGAGGTGCCGTGGGAATTAACATAATCGATGTCCGAGGGCGACATGCCGGCGCGCTTCAGCGCAGCTTGCATCGCACGATACCCGCCATCGCCATCTTCCGCCGGCGCCGTAATGTGATGCGCATCGCCCGTGAGCCCGTAGCCCACGACTTCCGCGTAAATCTTCGCGCCGCGCTTCTTGGCGTGCTCGTATTCCTCAAGCACGACGACGCCCGCACCCTCGCCCATGACGAAACCGTCACGGTCCTTGTCGTACGGGCGTGAGGCCTTGTGCGGCTGATCGTTGAAGCTGGTCGAAAGCGCGCGCGCGGCCGCAAAGCCCGCCATGCCAAGCCGGCAGCACGCCGCTTCCGCGCCGCCCGCGACCATCACGTCCGCATCGTCGAGCATAATGAGCCGCGCCGCATCGCCAATTGCGTGTGCGCCAGTCGCGCACGCGGTGACGACCGAATGGTTCGGCCCCTTGAGGCCGTGGCGAATGGAAATCTGCCCGGAAGCGAGATTGATCAGCGCCGAAGGAATGAAGAACGGGCTCACCTTGCGCGGCCCGTCGCGCTCCAACAGCAGCGCGGTCTTCTCGATCGCGTCGAGACCGCCGATCCCCGCCCCGATCAGAACGCCGGCGCGCTGCTTCTGCTCTTCGGTCTCGGGCTTGTAGCCAGAATCCGCGATCGCTTCGTCCGCTGCGGCGATGCCGTAAAGGATGAAATCATCGACGCGCCGCTGCTCTTTGGGAGACAGCGTCTTATCCGGATCGAACGAGCCTTCAACGTCCGGCCCGCCGCCGCCGCGCCCATCGACACGCGGCACCAGGCACGCATAGCGCGCCGGCAGGTCATCGACCTTGAAATGCTCGATCTTGCCCGCGCCCGAGTGGCCTTCAATCAGGCGCTTCCACGTAAGTTCGCGTCCCGCGCCAAGCGGGGTGAGCAGACCCATGCCGGTGATGACAACGCGCCGCATCGGCGGGCGTCTCAGCCGACCTTTTCGGAGATGAACTTCACCGCGTCGCCGACCGTCTGAATGCGCTCAGCGGCGTCGTCGGGAATCTCGATGCCGAATTCTTCTTCGAACGCCATCACGAGCTCGACGTTGTCGAGGCTGTCGGCGCCGAGATCGTCGATGAAGCTCGCCTTCTCGGTCACTTTTTCGGCGGGCGCCTCGAGGTGCTTCACCACGATGCTCTTCACGCGCTCAAACACTTCCGACATGCACGCCTCGCTTATCAGGAAGGGCCAAAGACCCTCGCCGTAACTTGTAAAACACTGGTCCTTGGAAGGAGAAGGCCTCGCCGTAACATATCCTTTTGGACATGGCCAGAAGGGGCGCTGTCCCAGGAGTATTCGGAAGATTTAGGTGGTCCGGGCGATCTCTAAAAGCCGCCCAACCCTCTCAAATCATGACCATGCCGCCGTTCACGTGCAGCGTCTGGCCCGTGACATAGCCCGCCTCGTCACTCGCCAAATAGACGCATGCGGCCGCGATATCGGCCCCCTCCCCGAGCCGCCCGGCCGGGATCCGCCCAAGCAGCGCGGTCTTCTGCGCCTCGGGCAGAACGTCCGTCATCGGCGAGGAGATAAAGCCCGGCGCCACGCAGTTCACCGTGACGTTGCGGCTCGCCACTTCCTGCGCCATCGCCTTGGAGAACCCGATCAGCCCCGCCTTCGACGCGGCGTAATTGGCCTGCCCCGGATTGCCCATCACCCCCACCACTGACGTGATGGCGATCAATCGCCCGCTCCGGTTTTTCATCATGTTGCGGAGCGCCGCGCGCGACAGGCGAAAATACGCTTCCAGATTGATCGTGAGCACCTGCTCCCAATCGGCGTCCTTCATGCGCAACAGCAGCCCGTCCTTCGTGACGCCCGCGTTTGAAATCAGAATGTCGAGCTTGCCGAGCGCGCCTTCCGCCTGCCCCACCAGCGCATCGACCGCCGCCTTATCCGATAGCGAACACGGCAGCACGACTGGATCGTTCTTCAGCTTGGCCTTCACCGCTTCGAGCGCATCAACGCGCGTGCCCGATAGCGCCACGCGCGCGCCTTGCGCGTCGAGCGCTTGCGCAATCGCGCCCCCAATGCCGCCCGAAGCGCCCGTCACGAGCGCCGTCTTTCCCGAGAGATTGAACATAGGTGCTCCTAGAGCAGTGTCTTCGCGAACGCTTCAAGATCCGCCGGTTCGTTGATCGAGACAGCTTCCGCATCGGGCGCGTTGCGCTTGACCATGCCGGCGAGTTGCTTGCCCGCGCCGATCTCTGCAAACCGCGTCACGCCGCCTTCTGTCGCCATCCACTCAACGCTTTCGCGCCACCGCACGCGCCCGGTGACTTGCTCCACGAGCAATTTGCGGATCGTCGACGGCTCCTGCACCGGCCGCGCCGTGACGTTCGCGACGAGCGGCACGGCAAGCGGCGCGATCGTCGCTTTCTCCAGCGCCTTCGCCATCGCGTCCGCCGCCGGCTCCATCAACGGCGAGTGAAACGCAGCGGAAACCTTGAGCGGCATGCCCCGCGCGCCCTTCGCCTTCGCCGCCGCAAGCGCCGCTTCGATCCCCGCCGCATCGCCCGAGATCACGACATTCCCAACATTGTTGTCGTTCGCGACGACGACCACGCCCGCCGCCGATCCTTCCTTCGCGATCTCCTCCGCAAGCGCCAGATCGACCTTGCCAATCAACGCGGCCATGTAGGCCTTGCCCTCGGGTGGCGGCGGCATCGCCGCCTGCATTGCGTTGCCGCGCGTGCGCAAGAGCTTCGCCGCATCCGAAAGCGAAAGTGCGCCCGCCGCGGCGAGCGCCGAATATTCCCCGAGCGAGTGCCCCGCCACGAACGAGGCCTTGGTCACCGGCGCGCCGAACTCTTTCATCAGGGCGCGCACCGTCGCCAAACTGACCGCCATCAGCGCAGGCTGGGCGTTCGCCGTCAGCGTCAGCTGATCCTCCGGCCCCTCGAAGATCAGCTTCGAGAGCTTCTCGCCGAGCGCGTCATCGACCTCCTGGAAAACCTCGCGCGCCGCGCCGAACGCGTCGTAGAGCGCCTTGCCCATGCCGGGCGTCTGGCTCCCCTGGCCGGGGAAGATAAAGGCTGTGGTCATGTCGCGCGGGTTAGCGGATCGCCTCGGCTGTCACAAGTTTTTGGCGCTCCCCGCAAACCGGCGCTCCCCGGACAGCGCCCAGCGCTGATCCCGGGCACAGTGGGCGCCGGCCGGCAAGGGCAGCCCGCCCCGTGGACACGCCCCTGCCCGCCCTGTATACGCCCGCCCTTCGCGACCGGCGGTCCCAGGGCGTTTTGCGCCTGGGGTCCATCGTCGCGGGCGGACCTTCCCCGCCCGCTGCGCCGCCAGTCAAAGGAAGGGGAGAAACATGGCGTTGTACGAACACGTCCTGATCGCGCGTCAGGACATTTCCCAGCAGCAGGTCGATGCGCTGGTCGAAGACCTCACCCGCACAGTCGGCGAACTCGGCGGCCGCGTCGCCAAGTCGGAATATTGGGGCCTGCGGAACCTTGCGTACCGCATCCGCAAGAACCGCAAAGGGCACTACTGCCTCCTGAACCTCGACATGCCGCAAACCGCCGTCGCCGAAATCGAGCGCCGCCTCAAGATCAACGAGGACGTGCTCCGGTACATGACGGTGAAGGTCGAAGAACACGACGAGGAGCCCTCGCCCGTTCTCGCCCGCCGCGACCGCGACGAACGTCGCCGTGCGCGCCGTGAAGGCGAAGAAGGCGGCGAAGGCGAAGGTCGTGACCGCGACGATCGCGGCGACCGTGACGGCGGCTTCCGCAGCCGCGATCGCGATTAAGGCATCAGACAATGGCTCAGAAATTCAACATCGCGAACATCCCCGCGCGCCGCCCGTTCGGGCGCCGGCGCAAGGTGTGCCCGTTCTCCGGCGCCAACGCCCCGAAGATCGACTACAAGGACGTGAAGCTGCTCCAGCGCTACATTTCCGAGAAGGGCAAGATCGTCCCCGCGCGCATCACGGCGGTTTCCGCCAAGAAGCAGCGCGTCCTCTCCATCGCGATCAAGCGCGCGCGTGAACTCGCGCTGCTGCCCTTCGCGGTTCAGTAGGAGGATCGGCTCATGGAATTGATCCTGCTCGAACGCGTCGAAAATCTCGGCGGCATCGGCGATGTGGTGAAGGTGCGCGATGGCTTCGCGCGCAATTACCTCCTCCCGAACAACAAAGCGCTGCGCGCCACCGACGCGAACAAGAAGAAGTTCGAAGTCCAGCGCGCTGAAATCGAAGCCCGCAACGCGGCCGCCAAGGCTGCTGCGGAAAAGAGCTCCGGCGCGCTCGACGGCAAGAGCTACGTGCTCATCCGTCAAGCCGGCGAAGCGGGCCAACTCTACGGCTCGGTTTCCGCGCGTGACGTGTCGGACGCGATCATCGCCGACGGCGGCCAGGTTGCGCGCTCGGCGGTCGTCCTCGATAAGCCGATCAAGACGATCGGTCTCTATCAGGTGAAAATCCGCCTGCACGCCGAAGTCGCCGCCACCGTGACGGTCAACGTCGCGCGTTCAGCCGATGAAGCCGAGCGCCAAGCTAAGGGCGAAAACGTCATCGCCTCGATGCTCGAAGAAGACCGCGCCGAAGCCGCCGATCGCGCCAAGGAAATCGCCGCCAACTCCGCGGCGAACGAACCCGGCGCGCGCGACGAATAGTCTTCGCGCCAACGCAAAAAGAAACGCCGCTGACCGTAAGGCCAGCGGCGTTTTTGTTTGGACCGTGCGCGCTCAGGATCAGAAATCGGCGCTGACGCTCAAGAACCAATTGCGCGGGCGCGCATTGATGATTTCCGCATAGCCCGCCGCCGTCGTCAGCGAGGACGTTCCGGCTACGCGGTAGAGCTCATCGGTCGCGTTATTGACACCCAGCGTCACGCGCCAGTTACGGTCCGGATTGTCCCACGCCACGGACGCGTTGATCACCGAGACGCTGTCCGTCTGCGCGATCTCCGGAGAGTTGGCCGCGTCGAAGAACTGACTGTCCGTGTACGAGAGATCGACGCGCGGCGTGATCACATGGCCGTTGCCGAGCGTGAACCCATATGACGCGCCGATATGCGCCGTCATTTCCGGCGTGAACGGCAGCACGTTTGCGAGCCCGACCGTTGCGGTAACGCCCGGGAACGGCACAGGAATGATGCTCTCGAACTGCGTGTCGAGAATCCCAAGGCTCGCATCGATCAGCAGCGCCTCATTGGGCGCGAACACGAGTTCAAGCTCGGCGCCGTCGATCGTGGCCTCCCCCGCATTGAACAGCAGCGGCACCACGCCGAGGCGGTAGGTAAGCTGGATGTCGTCATACGTCGTGGAGAACACCGCCCCGTTGAGCCGCAGGCTGTCCGTGAAGTTCGACTTGAACCCGATCTCCCACGTATCGGCTGTCTCTTCATCGAACGATATCGGCGCGTTGCCCGGAGGCGCGGCGTTGTAGCGTTGATTGAAGCCGCCTGACTTGAAGCCCTGCGCGTACGAAACGTACGTCATCAGCGCCGGGCTCCAGCGATACGAAACGCTGGCCGATCCCGTGAGCGCGGTGAAGTTCTCCTCGAAGCGGTTGCGCGAAACGAAGAGGCATCCCGGCGTCGGCGTGCCGATCGGGCAGAGCCCCACAGGATCTGGCGGCTCGGGCGCCGTGAGCGGGCTCACGTTGAAGAGCACACCCTGGAAGCCCTTGGTTTCCTCGGTATACCGCAAGCCGCCCGTCACGGAGAGCGCGTCCGTTAGGCCAAACGTCCACTCGGTGAACAGCGCCCACGCTTCGCTATCGAGATTCACGCGTTGCGAATCCCGCGTGCCGATGATGGCGCCCGGCGGCTGCGCGAGGTTCACGTTCACCCGGTCGAACGTCTCTTCGTCGAAGTAATAAGCGCCCACCACGCCATCGAGGCGATCTGTATCGATCACCATCTGAAGCTCTTGGCTCAGCTGATCGCTGCGGCTCGCATAGCGCGTATCGAGGATGGTGAGCGGCGTGTTATCCGCATCGCGCGCGCCGGCCCATTCAAGCGAGCGATCGGCCGTCACCGACTTGAACGAGAGCACGTCGCTGACCTGCCACTCCGCGACCAGCGAGACGCCGCTGTTTTCAAGCGTGGAGAACGCGGGCGCCGTGCCGCCATTGGTGAAATCGCCGCGCGCCTGCAGATCGTTGCCGCACCGCGGGTCGTTGGTCTGCGGCACAGGCGGCCCGAACGCGTAGCCGGGGCAGCCCGCGAACGCGCTCGCGGCCCGCACGAACGCCTGCGTCTCATTGATCGATTGGAACACGAACGGCGAGCCGTTCTCGTCTTCCTCCGTGTAGTCCGCGCGCAAGGTGAGCGTCAGTGCTTCGCTCGGCTCCCAGCGCAGCGCGCCTTGCGCCGTCCAGGTATTGTCGTCGCCAAGATCGAGGCCGTCGGAAACGCGCGTCACATAACCGTCGCGCTGGCGCGCACCGAACGACACACGCGCCGCCAGCCCCTCGGCCAGCGGCAGGTCGAGCGCCAGAAATCCTTCGCGAAGATTGTCTTCGCCGATGCCGACGCGCACGCGGCCGCCAAATTCATCGCCCGGCGTATTGGTCGTCAGCAGCACCGCGCCGCCGATCGTGTTGCGCCCAAACAATGTGCCTTGCGGCCCGCGCAACACTTGCACATTCGCGATGTCGCGGAAGTCCATCGCCCCGCCCACCGCGCGGCCCATGTAGACGTCGTCGATGTAAATGCCGACGCCCGGATCGACTGCCGGTGTCGCATCCGTCTGCCCAATGCCGCGGATGAAAACCTGCGCCGCCGAATTGTTGCCCGTCAGCGTGCCGTAGCTCGTGAATTGAAGGTTCGGCGTGATTTGATCGAGCTCGGTGGTGGCGTTCACCTGCTGCCGCTCAAGCGACTCGGCGCTGTAAGCGGAAACCGCGATCGGCGTGTCCTGCAGACTCTCGGCGCGCCGCCGCGCCGTCACGGTCACCGTGCCGATGCCAGCGCTCTCCCCCTCCTGCGCAAGCGCGAGCGGCGCCGGCGTCAGCGCCCAAACGGGCGCCGCCATCGCCATGAGCGCGGCAATGCGCGCCGATTTTCCGAGTGACGTCATAACCGCTCCCCATATTTGTATGTTGCGCAAACAATATGTGTCGCTGCTCCCCAATCAACGGAGCGGGAACAATTCTCCGTTGTTGCGACAGAGAAATCACAACTATTGGTGTAGTAAACATTTCGGCTTGAGGGGCCCCGCGCGCGTCCCCAAGCCCGGCGCCACGCCCCGCCCGACTCACCCGAATCGTTGCAGGTTCGCGGGCATGGCGGACGGTTCCCTAGCTCAAGTCGCGACACACGCCGCGCCCCACAATCTAGACGCGGAACAAGCCCTGCTGGGCGCGATCCTGTTCGACAACGAAACGTACAACCGCATCACGCCTAAGCTCCAGGCGCGGCACTTCTACGATCCCGCCCACGGCCGAATCTTCGATGCGTGCGCCGCCAAGATCGCGGTCGGCTCGCTTGCCGATGGCGTCACACTGCGCGAGCAATTCACGCGTGACGGCGGCCTCGCCGAAATCGGCGGCGCGACCTACCTGCTCACGCTTCTGGAAAACGCCGCGCGCCTCACCGTGCACGCGCAGGAATACGCCGAGCTCGTGTACGATCTCGCGCTCCGGCGCGAGCTTATCCGCGTCGGCGGCGAGATCACCGACCTCGCTGAAAACCCGCCAGACAATGCGGACGCTTCCGACATCATCGAGGAAGCCGAGCGCACGCTCTTCTCGCTCGCCGAAACCGGCTCGTCGTCGAGCGGGCTTTCGCCCTTCTCCCGCGCGCTCGCGACATCCATCGAAGCCGCCGCCGCCGCCTACGAAAACAAGTCCGATGTCTCGGGTCTCGCCACTGGCTTTATGGACCTCGATCAAAAACTCGGCGGGCTGCACAAATCCGACCTGCTCATCCTCGCCGCGCGCCCCTCGATGGGCAAAAGCTCGCTCGCGGTGAACATCGCCTACAACGTCGCTTACGCGCGTCTGAAGGCGCAGCGCGAAGGGCTTGAAGAAGCGCGCAACAAAGGCGGCGTGGTGGCCTTCTTCGCGCTCGAAATGAGCGCCGATCAGCTCGCCATGCGCCTCCTGTCCGACTTCACGTCGATCGAGAGCGACCGCATCCGCCGCGGCAAGATCGAAAAACACGAATACGAGAAACTCGCCGAGGCGAGCGTCGAGCTGCAGGCGCTGCCGCTGCACATTGACGATCAGGGCGGCATCTCGATCTCCGCGCTCCAGGCGCGCTGCCGGCGCATGCAGCGCACCACTGGCCTCGATCTCATCGTGGTCGATTACCTTCAGCTCATCACCGCCTCCACGCGCGCCAGCAGCAGCGGCCGCGTCCAAGAGGTCAGCGAAATCACGATGGGCCTTAAAACGCTCGCGAAGGATTTGCGCGTGCCGGTTCTCGCGCTCGCGCAGCTCTCCCGCGCCGTCGAACAGCGTGACGACAAGCGCCCACAACTCTCCGACCTTCGCGAATCCGGCTCGATCGAGCAGGACGCGGACGTCGTCATGTTCATCTACCGCGAAGACTACTACCTCGAGCGCCAGGAGCCGCGCGAAGGCAGCGAAGATCACTACGATTGGCAGCGCCGGATGGACGAAGCGCGCAACACCGCCGACGTGATCATCGGCAAGCAGCGCCACGGCCCGATCGGCACCATCAAGATGCACTTCGATCCGCGCTACACGCGCTTCGGCAACCTTTCCGATCGCGGCCAGCAGCGCTCTTGAGCGCCGCGCCAGTCATTGCCTCGCCGGGGCGCCTCCCCGATAAAGGCCGCGCAAAGATGGATCCGATCTCTCCCCGCCTCGCGCGCGCGCACATCGAAACCAGCGCGATCATCGCGAACTGGCACGTCTTCAAAGCGCTCGCGCCCGATGCCGAGATCGCCGGCGTCTTGAAAGCGGATGCGTATGGCGCGGGCGCGCCCGCCGCAGGCAAGGCGCTCGTGCGCGCCGGCTGCCAAAGCTTTTTCACCGCCACCACCGGCGAAGCGCTCGAACTGCGCGCCGCCCTCGGCCCGGCGCCCACGATCTACGCGCTCAACGGCCCGGTCTCGGACGAAGACGCACGCGCGCTCCGCGAAAACGCCATCACGCCCGCAATCAACTCACTAGAGCAAGCGCAACGCTGGAACGGCCCCTGCGCTCTGCACGTCGACACCGGCATGAACCGCCTCGGCCTCCAACTCACCGACGTCGCCGCCGCGCGCGATGCGCTCGGCGAGAACGTCACCCTGTTCATGAGCCACCTCGCCTGCGCCTCGCTCCCCAGCCACTCGCTCAACGCCCGCCAACGCGCACGCTTCCGTGAAGCAAGCGCGCTCTTCCCGAACGCGCGCCGCAGCCTCTCCGCCACGGCGGGCGCGCAACTCGGCCCCGAATTTCGCTTCGACATGCTGCGCATTGGCATGGGCCTCTTCGGCAGCGCCGATCGCGACGAGGGCGTGGCGCTGAACAACGTCGCGACGGTAACAGCGCCCATCCTGCAGGTGCGCGACGTGGCGGAAGGCGAAAGCCTCGGCTACGGCGCAAGCATCGTGGCGCAGCATCCAATGCGCGTCGCCATCGCAGCGGTTGGCTACGCCGATGGCTTCTTGCGCAGCCTCGCCGGGCGCGGCTATGGCGTTGTGGGCGGGGCCAAACGCCCCATCCTGGGGCGCGTATCGATGGACCTTGTCATTCTCGACATCACCGGCGACGCAAGCGTGCGCGCGGGCGATGCGGCCGAGTTTCTTGGCCCGAACGCCCCGCTCGATGACATCGCCGCGCGCGCAGGCACCAATTCCTACGAGATCATGACAACCTTCGTCGCCACAGTGCGCCGCCGCGGAGTTGCGCTTTGAGGCCCTTCAGCGACATTGGCCGCGCCACCTTCGCTGTGCTGCGCGAGTTCGGGAAATTCACGAACTTCGCGGGCCGCGCCGCCGTTGCGTGCGTCACGCCGCCCTTTCATCTCGGGCAGTTCCTGCGGCAGCTGATGCATGTCGGCTATTTCTCGCTGCCAGTGATCGGGCTCACGGCAGTGTTCATTGGCGCGGCGCTCGCGCTCAACATCTATGTCGGCGGCACGCGCTTCAACGCCGAGAGTTTCGTGCCGAACATCGTCGTGCTCGGCATCACGCGCGAACTTGGCCCCGTGTTGGCTGGCCTCATGCTCGCGGGCCGCGTCAGCGCCGGCATCGCCGCCGAGATCGGCACTATGCGCGTCACAGAACAACTCGACGCGATGACCACGCTTTCGACCGATCCGATGCGCTTCCTCGTTGCGCCGCGCGTGTTAGCGGCGGTGGTCACGCTCCCAGTGCTGGTGCTGGTCGCGGACATCATCGGCGTCATGGGCGGCTATCTGGTCGCGACCGGCAGCCTTGATTTCAACGGCCCGATCTATCTGCGCAACACGCGCCTCTTCCTGGAAGCGGCGGATGTGAATCTCGGGCTCATCAAGGCCGCCGTGTTTGGTTTCATCATCGCCGCGATCGGCGCCTATCAGGGCTACAATTCCTCGGGCGGCGCGCTGGGCGTGGGGCGCGCAGCGACCAACGCAGTCGTCGGCGCCACCGTGCTGATCCTCGCCTCCAACTATCTCATCACAGCGTTCTACGTCGCATGAGCACGCCCCAATCTTCCGCGCCCAAACTTGAGCTACGCGGCCTCAAAAAGCGCCTGCGCAACCGCCAAGTGCTCGATGGCGTCGATCTCATCGTGCCGAAGGGCCACTCGCTCGTGCTGCTCGGCGGCTCGGGCTCGGGCAAATCCGTCACGCTCAAATGCACGCTCGGCCTCATGAAGCCGGACGAAGGCGCAGCGCTCGTCGATGGCGAAGTGTTCTCAGGCGCGGGCGCC
The DNA here is from genome assembly GCA_964564595.1 of uncultured Caulobacteraceae bacterium. Classification (GTDB taxonomy): domain Bacteria; phylum Pseudomonadota; class Alphaproteobacteria; order Caulobacterales; family Aquidulcibacteraceae; genus JBEVOS01. The sequence goes on along the minus strand of CAZMCA010000040.1, from coordinate 615 downwards.
GATCCCAAGCGCAAGGACGAAATCCAACGCAAATTCGGCATGTTGTTCCAGGGCGGCGCATTGTTTGACAGCCTGACGATCTGGGAAAACATCGCGTTCCGCCTGATCTATGCCGATGGCGTGGCCCGCAAGGACGCGCGCGAACGCGCCATCGCCACGATGAAGCAAGTGCGCCTCGCGCCCGAAAACGCGGATCTGCGCCCAACCGAACTTTCCGGCGGCATGCAAAAGCGCGCCGCGCTCGCCCGCGCCATTATCGCTAAGCCGGACATTCTCTTCTTCGACGAACCGACAACCGGCCTCGATCCCATCACCGCCGACGCGATCAACGATCTCATCGTCGAGATGAGCAAAGAACTCGGCTGCGCCGCGCTCTCGATCACGCACGACATGGCGAGCGCGCGCAAAATCGCCGACGAAATCGCGATGCTCTACCAGGGTAAGATCATCTGGCGCGGCCCCGCCAACGACATCGACAATTCGGGCGATCCCCGCGTCGATCAATTCGTCCACGGCCGCGCAGAAGGCCCGATCCAGGCCGTCGTCTAAAAATCGAAACGCAAATTTCGTTTGCGCTGTGCAAACGATTCCGCTACTAGCCGCGCCCCTGAAAGG
>CAZMCA010000039.1:0-22813 GCA_964564595.1 uncultured Caulobacteraceae bacterium | reverse complement strand
GAGCGGCTGGCGCGGATCGCGGGGCGCCTTGGGCTCAATATGGCCGCGCTCGATCAGCTGCGGCCGTGGCTGGCGGCGCTGCAGGTTTCGCTCGCGTTCGCGCAAGCGGCGGGCGGGGATCCTGGGGCGGGCGTTGAAAGCGTGCTGAAGCCGGAGGCGGAGGCCGCGCGCAAGACGCTGCGCTACCTGGAGCAGCCAGAAGACCAGATTCGCGCGCTCTCCACACTCTCCCCGGAAGCGGAGCTGCGTTTCCTTTCCGCCACCCTGCGCCAGATAGAAGACGATGCGGGCGCGATCGGCGAGATCGACGCGGTGTGGGCGCGCGGCGATGTGGCGGCGCTTGCGCCACTGCTGCACGAGCAATTGAGTGAAGCTGGGCCCGAGGTCAGCGCCGCCATCATCACCGATCGCAACACGCGATGGACCGAAGAGATCGCCGGCATGCTCGCCGGCGAAGGGCGCGTGTTCGTCGCGGTCGGCGCAGCGCACCTCGTCGGCGATGACAGCGTGGTCGCGCAATTGCGCGCACGCGGGATCGCGGTGGAAGGCCCCTAAAGCTAGTTCGTTGGCGGCGGGGCGACGCGGCCGCGCAGATTGCTCACCACATCGCGCGCATCGAACGCGCTTGGATTATCCGCCGGCTTCGGGCCGCGGAACATCGCGATCTCAGCCACTGCTTCGTAGCGCGTGATCTCCCGCACGCGCGCGGGCGAATCCCAGAAGCCGGTCCGATAGAACGGGTCGTAGTAAGGCCGCCAGCCATAGCGCGGGTGGAAATAGTAATAGACGGGGCGGAACGCCGGATAGAACGGGTCGGCCTCCCGGTAGCGCTGCACGTCCGCATCGGTGGCGCGGTTGGCGACGACGAAGTGATCGAAGCCACGCTCGATCGTCGTCTCCGCCGCGCGGAGCAGCAGATAGGTCTCGACCGTTTCGCGCCCCGTCAGGGAATTGCCACGGAACGAGAGCCGCACGCGGTTCTGCTCGATCGGCGTCTCGGCAAAGCCGTAACCGCCCGGCTGCGCCGAGGGTTGGTAAGGCGTTGCACCTCCCGACGCGCAGGACGCGACGAGCATGAGGGCGGCGGCGGCGATAAGGCGGCGTAACATGGCGAACTCCGGCGCGGTCCCAACGCCGCGGTAGTGTGCGCCGTTCCGCGCACAAGCGCGAGCACCTCACGCGGCGTTGATACGCAGTTAGTGCAGCGCCGGATCGGAGGGCGGCTCGATCGCCCAGGGTACAACGATTGGCTGCGCGCCCGGCCAAGCCACGTTCACCGAATGGATGACGGCGTGAATCTCGCGCGTCCAGAACTGGAGGAAGGCATGCGCGCGCGGAAATTTCGGCGCGAGGTCCATCGTTTGCCAGATGAATTGCTGCAGCAAACTCGGATGGTCCGGCATGTAGTACATGATTTCGAGCGTCGTGGGCCGGAAGCCCTGAAGGGAAAGAGCGAAGTCGCTATCCGTTCGGCCCGCCATATCGTCTCCCACGTTCGAATCCGTAGGCCAACGACGATCATGCGGATTCGGTTGCTTCGCAAGCGCCTGTATTCAGCTAGCAAATCAGAGCGCCTGCTGCTTATGCAGTGCGCTCACATTCGCAGCAGAATGAACGCGGCGGTGATGAGAAAGAGCGCGCCGACGATGGCGGAGAACGCGCGCTGCGCGTTTGGCTGGCGCAGCTTGTCGGCCAGCGCGCCGGCGCCGAGCCCGTAGGCGCTCATCGCGATCACATCCATGCCGATGGCGATCACGCCGAACGCAAAGAGCTGCGGGCCAAGCGGCGCCGCGGGATCGAGAAACGGCGGCAAAATCGCGGTGAAGAAGAGCAGCGCTTTGGGGTTGGCGAGCTGCACGGCCATGCCATCGCGAAACGCAGCGCCCGGCCGCGCCGGCTTGCCGTCATCGAGGTGGCTTGCGCCGCCGCGCCACGCGCCCCAGAGCGCTTGCGCGCCGAGCCAGGCGACATACGTCCCACCAAGGATCGCCAACCAGCGAAACGCGCCGGGATAGGCCGTCATCAGCGCGTGCAGCCCGAAGGCCGCCCCGAAAAACCACACAAGCGTGCCGACATACATGCCCGCCACGCCTTCAAGCGCCGCGCGCGGACCGCGCCGGACGCCCGTGGCGATCGCGAAGATGTTCGCGGGGCCGGGCGTGAACGCGACGACCGCCATCACGGGCAGAAAGAGCGCGAGGCGCTCCAGGGAAATCGGCAGCATGGGAAAGCTCGTTCGACGACGTGGTTAAGAGACAAGCGGATCGGCGGCGCTAGCGGCGCTGTCGGAACGTCTCTTTTCGGTGCGAACGCATCATAACGAGGCAGCCTTAGCGCAAGCCGGGGCGGGCGCGCTAGAGCCGCTCGCGCTCCTTGGCGCGCTCCAGGCGCGTGGAGGCGTAGTGGCACGCCGCCCAGCCAAGCGCGATCGGCGGGCCGCCCGCGAGCAACGCAAACAGCGGCGAAATCCCGTCAGGCGAAAGCGAAAGCGCGGCCAAGATCAGCGTCGTTGGAAAGCCAATGGCCAGCAAGATCAGCCCGGCCATAGCAATCAGGCGCGCTTCCGCGCGCAGATTCTGCGCCTCGTTGCCGGCGCGCCGTGGGGGCGAGGCGTGAGCCATCGACCCCGGACATGCACGCGCCGTGCGCGTTAACCGTGCGCGGCCTTAGAAGCCGTTCGCCATAACGCCGTTCACGGCGCCCCATGCGGCCGCCACGATCAGCGCGAACGTCGCCAAGAACTGGATCAAAAAACCCGCCGAGCGGCGCTTGGGATCGGACGCATAGCCCACCATGTAGAGGATCCGACCGACGATCCACAGCACGCCGAGGGCAGCGGCAAGCCGATCGCCAAATGCGAAAGCGGCAAGCCACATGCTCGGTAGAAACAACGGCAGCCATTCGAGCGTATTCTGGTGGATGCGGAAGTGGCGTTCGAATTCCGGGTGGCCCGTCGTGGCCGGGGCCTCCACCTTGAAGCGGCCCCGCGCGGCGCCGACCTGCAGCCCCATCCAGAAATACAAGAGCAGCGCGGCAAGTGTGACCAGCGCCACAGCGGCGTGTGATTCAAGCATTACGACCTCCCCCGCCGCATCGTTCAGCACGGCTTCAGATGAGCTTTGCCACGAAACGGCGTCCTCGCGAAGGGAACGCGAGGCGCATCCAATCCCCTCGCGGACGCATCAAGAAGACAATCGCGTCTTCTTCGATCAACGTTCACGTCAAGGCGGAACCGTAGAGGGATTTGGAGCGTCGATCCGGGGAAGGGTTACACGAGCCATGTCGTTTGCGGATTTGCTGTCGGCCGATGAGAGTGAGTTGGCAGAGCATTACGCCTCGCCTGCGGAACATCTCGCTGACGGATGGGTTCATGCAATCGGCATCGTCCTAGGCGCGATCGGCGGCGGCGTTCTCTTTACGCTCGCGCTGGCCAATGGCGGCCTCTCCATCGCTTCTTCCGTCGCGCTCTACGCGCTTTGCATCATCCTGATGCTGGCGTGCTCAGCGGTCTACAATCTCACGCGCCCCTCGCCTGCGCGCCGCGTCCTGCGCCGTTTGGACGAAGCCGCGATCTTCCTGATGATCGCGGGCTCGTACACGCCGTTCGTCATTAAGCTGCTGCCCGATGCGCAAGAGCCGTTCGCGGTGAGCGCGGTGTGGGCGATGGCGCTTGCGGGCGCGGCCGGCAAAGTGCTGCGCCCTGAGCTGAGCGATAAGTTCTGGTGCTTCGTCTATCTCGGCTATGCGTGGCTTTCGGTGCTGCTCGTCGGCCCGACGGCGATGGAATTGCCGCTGATCTCGCTGGCGCTGCTCGCCGTGGGCGGCGTGATCTACAGCGCCGGCGTTGCGATCTACCTCAACCACGCGATCCCGTACCGCCGGGCGATCTGGCACGGCATGGTCGTCGTCGCCGCCGCGACGCACTACGCGGCCGTGTTCACCGGCGTCGTGCTGCCGCCTGCCTAAACCTTTCTGGTCGGCACGACGTCCTTGAACATGTCGAAGCTCTTCCACGCGGGCTCGACCGGCGGCGCGCCAGCGAGCGGCGCGTATTGCGAAGGCTCGCCCGTCTTTGAATCGGGAATGTAGCGCGGGCAATTCGGGAAGATGTGTTCGGGCGTGACGCGCACGATCGCTTGTGCGCCCGGAATCTTCGCGATCAGCGGATCATCGAGCGCAACGACGGCGCGCCCGTTCACACGTAAGCGCTTGGGCGCATCGTTCATCGCGATGAACAAGAGCCCGATGTTCGGGTTCGCCGTGATGTTGCCGAGGCTCTTGAACATGCCGTTGCCGTCATAGTCCGGAAACACCAGCAGCTTCGGCGCGAGCACGCGCGCAAAGCCCGGGCGCCCGCCCTTGAAGGAGCAATCGGGCCGGCCTTCGCTATCGGCCGTCGCCAAGAAAAAGAACGGCAGGCTCTCGATGAAGGCCTTATCGCCATCGTTGAATTCGGTGCGGTGCAGCTTTTCTTCGAGCCGGTCCGCCAGCGCGGTAGAGCCGAACGCGGCCTGCAGCGCGCGATTGCCAGCGTGATACATGGTGGACGCCATCTGATCGCTCCCGTGACGGCAACTTAGCACGCTTTGGGGCCGGCGACGCGCGTGGTATGACGCCCGCGTCACAAAAAACGATAGGGCGAACGTCATGACCGAGAAGCCGCTGCCGGGCCTTTTGGCGCTGACCCAGTTCAACGACGATTTCCGCAAGGACCCCTACGAGGTGCTCGACGATCTGCGCGAGCGCGCGCCCGTGCATCTCGACGCGATGACGAAGTCCTTCCTGCTCACGCGCTACGCCGACGTGCGCAAGATGCTGAGCGACCGCACGCTCTGGCGCGACCCGATGGTCGCCGAGCCGGGCTCGGGCCTGTTGCGCCGCTTTGACCAAGGCGTCGATGAGAGCCTGCCGCGCTCGGAAACCTCCAGCATTCTCACGCTCGACGATCCCGATCACGCCCGCATCCGCGGCCCGCTCACGCAAGCGTTCTACGCGCGCGTCGCGAAATTTCGGCCCGACGTGGAGCGCATCTGTGACCGCTGGCTCGACAAGCTCGAAGGCAAGAAGACATTCGACCTGATGCCGGACTATGCGATCCCGATTCCGATCGACACGATCGCGGCGATCCTCGGCGTCGATCGCACGCGGCTCGACGAATTCCGCGATTGGTCGGAAGGGCTGATTCAGGGTCTCAACCCGCTGCGCAGCGAAGAGCAAACGAAACACATGGAGCGCTCGCAGGAAGCGCTCACCGCGTACTTCCTCGCCACGATGGCCGAGCGCCGCAAAGACCCGCGCGACGATCTGATCACCGACATGGTGAAGCTGCAGGCGGGCGGCGCGAACATCTCCGACGCGGAGTTGCGCATCAACCTCACCGCGCTCCTCGTCGGCGGCAATCTCACGACGACCGACCTCATCGGCAACGCCGTGCGCCTCTTCCTTCTCAACCCCGGCGAGCTCGCAAAGCTGAAAGCCGATCCCTCGCTCATCAACGGCGCGGTCGAAGAAGTGCTGCGCGTCGAAGGACCCGTGGACATCACCGGCCGCGTCGCCAACCGCGACATGGAGATCGGCGGCTGCCCCGTGCACAAGACGGCGAGCCTCTCCTTCTCGCTCCGGGGCGCCAACCACGACGCCGAGACGTTCGAGCGTCCGCACGTGTTCGACATTACGCGCAAACACATTCCGCACATGTCGTTCGGCGGCGGCGCGCATATCTGTATCGGCGCCCCGCTCGCGCGCCTCGAAGCGCAAGTCGCGCTGCCCAAACTGTTCGAACGTTTCCCGACGCTGCGCCTCGCGGAACCGGACGCCGCGCCCGCCTGGCGCAACCTTCCGTTCTTCCGTGGGTTGGAGACGCTGCCGCTGGCGGTCTAAGCTTTCCCAAAAAGGGGAAGCGCATGACCAAGGGCCTGTTCAGCGATCTGTTGGTGCTCGACTGCGCGAGTTTCATCGCGGGGCCGGCGGCCGGGACGATCATGAGCGATTTCGGCGCGCGCGTAATTAAAGTCGAGCCGCCAGGGCTCGGCGATTCCTATCGCAACCTCATCCGGCTTCGGAACGATCCGAGCTTGATGCACTATTACTGGACGCTCGACGCGCGCAACAAAGAGAGCCTCGCGCTCGATCTCAAGAATCCCGAAGCGCGGGCCGTGCTCGATACGTTGATCAGGCGCGCCGACGTGTTCATCACCAACTTTCCCGGCCCGATCCGCGAGCGCCTGAAGCTGCGCGCCGAAGACGTGACGCCGCTCAACAAGCGCATCATCTACGCCTCGCTCACGCCCTACGGCGAAGCGGGCCCGGAGAAAGACCGCACCGCGTACGACACGACGGCGTATTGGGCGCGCTCTGGCTTGATGGACATGGTGCGCTCAACGCCGGCGGCCGAGCCCGGCCCCTCGATGCCCGGCATGGGCGATCACCCGACCGCGATGTCGATGTACGCCGCGATCGTCACTGCGCTCTACAAGCGCCAGATGACAGGCGAAGGCGGCGTCGTTTCCACATCACTGATTGCAAACGGGCTCTGGTCGAACTCGTGCCAGATCCAAGCGTCGCTGTGCGACGTGCCGCTGCCGCCGCGCCCGCCGCGCGGCCAGCGCAGCCCGCTCGGCGAAATGTATCTTTGTAAGGACGGGCGCTGGTTCCTCCTCGCCATCGCCAACGCCGCGCGCGAGTGGCCGCTGCTCGCGCGCGCCGTGGGGCACCCCGAATGGGCGGACGATCCGCTGTTCGCGACGCCGCTCGCGCGCATGGAAAACGCCGCCGCGTTGGTCGCGCTGCTCGAACAGCGCTTCGCCTCCGCCGATTGGGCGCACTGGCGCGACACGCTCACCAATGCCGGCGTCACCTTCGGCCCGATCGCGCGCATCGAAGACCACGCGGCGGACGAACAAGTCGCCGCCAACAATTTCATGCCGGCGTTTGCCGATCGCCCGCAGTTGCGCACGATCGACAGCCCGTTCTACCTCGCGACCGAACCGAAACAGCCGCCGAGGATGGCGCCCGAGATCGGCCAACACACGCGCGCGATATTGGAAGAGTGCGGGTTGAATGCGGATAAAGTCGCCGCGTTGATTGCGGCGCAGGGCGGCTAGCGCGCGTTCGGCCTACTCATTCTTCCCGAGCTTGCGATCCCGCTCCGCCGCGATACGCAGCCGCAGCGCGTTGAGCTTGATGAAGCCGCTGGCGTCGGCCTGATCGTAGCCGCCCGCTTCGTCGAAGCCGACGAGCGCTTTCGAGTAGAGCGAGTATGGCGAGGAGCGGCCCGCGACGCGCACGCCGCCTTTGTAGAGCTTCAGCTTCACTTCGCCCGTCACGCTCTCTTGCGACGCGTCGATCGCGGCTTGCAGCATCTTGCGCTCGGGCGTGAACCAGAAGCCGTTGTAGATGATGCTCGCATATTTCGGCATCAGCTCGTCTTTGAGGTGCATGGCGCTGCGGTCGAGCGTGATCGATTCGATCGCGCGGTGGCCGTGCCACAGGATCGTGCCGCCCGGCGTTTCGTAATAGCCGCGCGACTTCATGCCGACGTAGCGGTTCTCAACCAGATCGAGCCCGCCGATGCCGTGCGTCTTGCCGACGCGGTTAAGCTCCCCGAGCAGCTCATGCGCCTTCATCGGCTTGCCGTTGATCGCGACGAGATCGCCGCGCTCGAACGCGAGCGTGATGTACTCGGCCTGATCGGGCGCTTCTTCCGGCGTGATGGTCCGGCGGTCGCTGCGCTTGGTCACGATATCCGGCACTTCCACATCCGGGTCTTCCAGCACGAGCCCTTCGGACGACGTGTGCAGCAGGTTCGCATCGATCGAGAACGGCGCGTCCTGCTCCTTGCCTTTCGCGACTTCGATGCCGTGCTTCTTTGCGTACGCGATGAGATCGGGGCGGCCCTCGAACTCCCATTCGCGCCACGGTGCGATCACGCGCACGTCCGGCTTCAGCGCGTAATACGAAACCTCGTAGCGAACCTGGTCGTTGCCCTTGCCAGTCGAGCCGTGGCTCACGGCGTCGGCGCCAAGCATGTTGGCGATTTCAATCTGCCGCTTCGCGATCAGCGGCCGCGCGATCGACGTGCCGAGCAGGTACTGCCCTTCATAGAGCGTGTTGGCGCGAAACATCGGAAACACGAAATCGCGCACGAACTCTTCGCGCACGTCTTCGATGAAGATGTTCTCCGGCTTCACGCCCGCTTTGAGCGCCTTCGCGCGCGCCGGCTCCAGTTCCTCGCCCTGCCCGAGATCGGCCGTGAAGGTGATGACCTCCGCGCCATAGGCTTCCTGCAGCCATTTGAGGATGATCGAGGTGTCGAGCCCGCCAGAATAAGCGAGCACGACCTTCTTCACTGAACCTTGTTTCGTCACCGCGGCGGGCCCTTCCAAAAGCGCCCGCGATGTAGCGCCTCCGGGCGCATGAGGCCACCCCCTCAGCCCCAATAGGCGCTGCAGTCCCGGTCGCGAATCCATTGCGACAGCACCCATTTTTCGCCCGCCGTGGGCGCGAGGCCCGCATGCAGCGACAGCGGCTCGACCTGGCGGTTGGGCTTTGCGTTCGACCACGCCAGCGCATCGCCCGTCTTGCCGCGGTGCCGCACGCCAATGCGGGGAAACGCCGTTTCACCGCCTTCGTAGTCCTCGTTGAGATAGACAATCACAGTGAGCGCGCGCTGGCCAAGGCGCGCCATTTCCGCCGCGCCATCGGCAAAGTCCGGCGTGAATGCATCGTAGTGCTCGGCGAACGCCTCACCGGTGCGGTAGTGCAGCAGGCTCGCCGGTTCGAGCCGCCCAACCGAAAGACCCATCAGCGCGGCGATCGTCTCGCGCGCCATCGCGACAACGCAATCGGTTGTCGCCGCCGAGAAAAACGCCGCGCGGTTGGTGCGCTCCTGTTCGCGCGCGCCATCGCCGCCTTCGCGCAGCCGCACCGTAGCGGGCGCGAGGTGCTCCGCGCCAAGCGCGATCAGGTGCCCGCAGATCTCGGGCGTGAGGAGGCCCGGCACTGGGCGCACGCCCGTGAGCCCCGGCAGCGTGAGCCGCGCCGTGCGCCAGGGCGCCGCGGCGATGCCCGCGGCCCCACCCGTGGGATCGAGCAGGATTGCCTGTGCTTGCGCCGCTGCATCGCCGGCATCAGCGGCGCGGCAGAGCAGCGCGGCCGCTTCGCTCCAATCCTGCGGAACGAAAATGCCATTCGCATAGAGCGCAGCCAGCCGCGTCATCGCCGCCGCATCGCCGCGTTCAGCGGCGATGCGCACGCGCGCGACATCGAACGGCGCGCTCATCCGAGCGTGAACGGCTTTGCCCGCACCCATTGCGAGAACAGCCACTTCTCGCCCGCGCTGGGCGCCGTGCCCGCATGCAGCGTTTGCGGATCGGGCGCGCCATCGGGCGTTACGTTCCAGAAGATCAGCGCATCGCCCGCCGCGCCCTTGAAGCGAAAGCCGAGCGCGGGAAACTCCGTCTCGCCGCCATCGTAGCTATCGTTGAGATAGATCAGCGCGGTGACGACGCGCTGGCCAAAGCGCTGGAGATCGGCAGCGTAGCCCGGCTCGCGCGGATCTTGCCAATCGTAGTGCCGCGCAAATTGCTGGCCGACCTCGTAGTGCAGCACTTGCGCGTTTTCCTGTTGCTGCATCGGCAAGCCGGTGAGCGCGGCGATCCGCGCCCGCGCGAGTTGGGACACCATGTCCGCTTCCACGAGATCGAACGCAGCCGCGGAATTCGTCCGGCCCTGATGCGCTTCGAGCGCGCCCGTGCGCTGATCGCTCACCATCGCAGCGCGCCGCAGGGGCGCTGCGCGTGCGATCAGCCAATCGCACAGCGCTCGCGAAAGCACGCCGCGCGCCACCGAAATGCGCGGCGCCGCGTGCAGCGCTTCGATTGGCGGCGCAACGAGAAACTGGCGATTGAACGCGCCGAGCAGCGCCGCTTGCGCCTTGGCGCGCGCATCGCCGGCTTCCGCCGCGGCGGCCAAGAGCTTGAACGCTTGGGGCCAGTTCGGCGCGCGATCGAGGCCAGCCGATGTCAGCACGGCCTGGCGCAGCAAAGCGGGCGCGTGACCTTGCTTGGCGGCCATTGCAATGAGCGCCGCCCCTTCGCGCGGCTTCAACGGCGCTTCGCGGCCGACCAGCAAGCGCTCCCCGAGCGCGCATTGCGCGGCCGCATCGCCGGCGCGCGCGCGCGCGTTGAGCGCGGCGGCGGGCTCGAGCGTGGGCGACGACAGCGACATGCGCGGCAGAATGCGTCAGACAGCGCTTGTGCGCCAGCGCCGGCCTACACCATCACCTGGTTGCCGAGCTCCACCGCGCGCCCCCCCGGGATGTGGAAAAAGTCCGTCGCGTTCGTCGAGTTGCGGGCAAGGAAGATGAACAGGTGATCCTGCCAGAGCGGCATGCCGCTTTTCTCGCTCGGGATCACGGTGCGCCGGGACAGGAAGAAGCTCGTCTTCATGATGTCGAACTTCAAGCCCAGGCGCCGCGAGGCCGTGAGCGCTTTGACGACATTTGGCGTTTCCATGAACCCGAACGTCAGCGTCACGCGCTTCACGTCCGGCATGAAGTCTTCGACCTTGATGCGCTCGCTTTCGGGGGCGCGCGGCGTCGAGAGCGTCTTCACCGTGAGAATGATGATCTGCTCGTGCAGCACCTGATTGTGTTTCAGATTGTGCATCAGCGCCGCGGGCGCGACGTTGGGATCCCCGGTCAGGAAGATCGCCGTGCCGCGCACACGATGTGGCGGGTGATGCGAGAGCATCTCAAACAATTTATCGAGCGGTTCGTCGCGCCGGACGGTCTCCGCCAAGATGCGTGTGCCGCGCACCCAGGTCCACATCACGAGCACAAGCCCGATCGCGAGCGCGAGCGGCACGAAGCCGCCTTGCAGCACACGCTGCAGGTTCGACGACAAGAACACGAGTTCGATGATGAAGAACGGCGTCACGATCAGAGCCGCCAGCCACATCGGGCGCTTCCACAACTTCCAAAGCACGATGAACACCATGCAGGTGCTCATCATCATCTCGGCCGTGATCGAGATGCCATACGCGGCCGCAAGGCGCGTCGACGAGCCGAACGCCAGCATCAGGATCAGCACGCCTGCGAGCAGCATCCAATTGATCTGCGGCATGTAGATCTGGCCGGCCTGCGTTTCCGAGGTGCGTCGAATTTCCATGCGCGGCAGCAAGCCAAGCTGGATCGCCTGCTGCGTCAGAGAGAATGCGCCGGAGATCACGGCCTGGCTTGCGATCACGGTCGCGGCCGTCGCCAGGATCACCAGCGGCAGCCTCAGAACGTCGGGCGCCATCAAGAAGAACGGGCTGAACTCGAAGTGCACCGCGGTCCCTGCCGCTGCCGCCACGCGCGCGGCGGCTGCGTAGTCGAGATTGACCGTCTCGAGGTTGTTCAGGACGAACGCGCCCTGGCCCAGATAGTTTAGCGTCAGCGCTGGCAGCACGAGCGCGACCCACGCCGCGCGAATCGGCTTGCGGCCAAAGTGGCCCATGTCGGCGTAGAGCGCTTCGGCGCCCGTGACCGCCAAAAACACCGAGCCCAGCACGACGAACGTCAAGAACCGGTGCTCAATCATAAACGTCAGCGCGTGGACCGGCGACAGCGCCTGCAGAATCGTCGGTTCGCTGGCGAGATGCATCGCGCCCATCACGCCCATCACGACGAACCAGAGCGCTGTGATGGGCCCGAAGAAGCGCCCAACAACCGCCGTGCCGCGGCTCTGAACGGCGAACAGGCCAATCAGAATCCCAACGCCGATCGGCAGAATGAACGGATCGATCCGCCCCTCGAGCGATGGAACGGCTTTCAAGCCTTCAACCGCGGAGAGCACGGAAATCGCCGGCGTGATCAACGAGTCGCCATAGAACATCGCCGCGCCGACGACGCCGACGATGAACAAAAGCGGCGTGCGCTTGCCGAGCGCGCGCTGCGCCAGCGCCATCAGCGAAAGCGTGCCGCCCTCGCCCTTGTTGTCCATCTGCATGACGAGGACGACGTACTTCAACGTCACCACGATCATCAGCGCCCAGAAGATCAGCGAGACGACGCCGATCACCTCGTTGCGATCGAGGCCGGTGCCGTCCTGCATCACATGCGCGATCGATTCTTTGAACGCGTAGAGCGGGCTGGTGCCGATGTCGCCGTACACGACGCCGATGGACCCGAGCATCAGGGCCCCAAAGCCAGCGCCGCGCATGTGTCCGCCGCCGTTCTCGTGAACGGCGGTCTGACCCGGATCAGCGGGACTTGGCGCTGGAGGCGGGCCGGACTCGGCCTTCGCCATGTGGATGCCCCTCACGGATGGGTTCGCCCGTCCGACAATGGGCGGCGCGTGTAGCCGGTTTCCACCGGCCCCGCAAATCCTTGCGCCCGCCTGTGTTAGAGCCGGGTTAGAGCGCCGTTAGGAATAAATTAGCGGCAGCCGCAACCGCCGCCGCCGTGGCCGCCGCGAAAGCCGCCACGTGCGCCAGCTGAAGCCGATGCGCGCGCCGAAGCGAACGCAACCGCCGTCGCCGAAGCGCCCTGCACGATCACGCGCCCGCCGCCGCCAACGAAGCCGCCGCCAATGTCGGCGCCGACGCCGCCCGTGAAGAAGGATTGCGACAGCGTGACGGTTTCAGGCTGCGGCGCAGGCGCCGGAGGCGGAGGGATCGGCGCAGGCGCCGGGCGCACCGGGCGCGGACGCGGCGGGCGGGCCGGACGCACCGGGCGCGGGCGTTCAATGCCATCGGCGTAAGCAGGCATCACGGGCACCGCGATGCTCGCCGTCGCCAAAATCAGTGCAGCCAAAATCGCGCGCATGTGCGCTCCCCTAATCTCGTGCGCGCGATGTTGCGCGGCAGGCGATTGCGCGCAACGCGTTTCACCGCCTGCGCGCGCGCCTTCGCGCGGCGGCGGGTAAATTCACGATGAACGTTTAGACTCTGCGCGCCTAAAGCGTCTTGGGCGCGCTCTCAGAAGTCCGAGACGATGCCTTTGCGCTCCCAATCGCCGTAGCGCGTGGGTTCAAGACCTTTCGGCCCGCCTTCTTCCGGCGGCAGCGGCGCAACTTCTTTCTGGCGCCGTTCATGCGCCTCTTGCAGCGCGCGGCGTGCTTCCGGCGTCAGCGCCTTGCCGGGCGCCGCGCCTGGAACATCGCCGCCAATTTCCGCGCTGACGTTGTTGTTATCGCTGCTCATCTTGAATCCGGTTCCGAACAGAGCATATCGCGGCGCATGAACCATATGAAGACGTTCATCCTGCTGGCCGCCATGACCGCGCTGTTTGGCGCGATCGGCTACATGGTGGGCGGCGCAACCGGCATGCTGATCGCGCTTGCGGTCGCGGCCGCGATGAACCTGTTCGCCTACTGGAACTCGGACAAAGCCGTGCTGGCGCATTACCGCGCTCAGGACGCGGCGGAGTTTAACGATCCGCGCGTGCGCGCCTACCGCGATGACGTGCTGGAGCTGGCGCAGCGCGCCAACTTGCCCGTCCCGAAGATCTACATCATCGACAATCCGCAGCCGAACGCGTTCGCCACCGGCCGCGATCCGCAGAACGCCGCCGTCGCCGCCACGACCGGCCTCCTCGCCATGCTCAACCGCGACGAAATTCGCGGCGTGATGGCGCACGAGCTCGCGCACGTCCGCAACCGCGACACGCTGACGATGACCGTCACCGCCACGCTCGCGGGCGCCATTGGCATGCTCGGCAATTTCGCGCTGTTCTTTGGCGGGCGCGATGGCGAGCGCCCCAACCCGATCATCGGCCTGGCGATCATGATCCTCGCGCCGATCGCCGCCGGCGTCGTGCAGATGGCGATCTCGCGCTCGCGCGAATACGAAGCCGACCGCATCGGCGCCGAGATCGGCGGCGACCCGATGGCGCTCGCGCGGGCGCTCGAAAAGATCGAAGGCTTCGCGCGCCGCCAGGTGAACCCGGACGCCGAGCGCAATCCCGCGACAGCGCACATGTTCATCATCAACCCGCTCGCCGGGCGCGGCGCGGACAATCTCTTTTCCACGCACCCGGCCACCCAGAACCGGATCGCAGCGCTGCGCGAGCTTGCCCGCACAATGGGCGCGCCGGCGACCCGTCCCGACCCGGCGACCGCCGCGCCCGGCGCGGGCCCCTGGGGCCAGCCGCTGGGCCGCAAATCGGGTCCCTGGGGCTAGAGACGCAGGATAGCCGCTGCAAAACTGGGCGCCCCAGCCGCGCTCGAGCGCTGGCCGGGCGCGGCGGGCGCTGCTAGAGCCTCGCCCCCATGCTCACAAGCAAGGCTAAATACGCCCTCCGCGCGATGGTTGATCTCGCCGCGCAGACCGCCGCCCGGCCAACCTTCATCGCCGACATCGCCGAGCGCCAGGACATCCCGCGCCGGTTCCTCGAGAACATCCTGATCGAGCTGCGGCGAAGCGGGCTGGTCGTCAGCCACCGGGGCAAGAACGGCGGCTATGCGCTGGCGCGCGACCCCGAAACGATCTCGTTCGCGGAAGTCATCCGCGCCATCGATGGCCCGCTCGCGCTCGCGCCATGCGCCAGCGTGACCGCGTACCGGAAATGCGAAGATTGCGTGAGCGAAACCACCTGCCCGGTACGCCCCGCTCTGATCGCCGCCCGCGACGCCACAGCCGCGATCCTAGAGCGGACCACCCTTGCACAAGCGGCGCGCGAATCCGCGGGCGAAGCTGCTGCGCTGACAGCAAATTAATCCTGTTAGGGCCGCCCCGGCCTAATTGGTTGATCCATCGTTAACCCGGTTCTCACCAGGGTCTGCGCGATTATGCGCGCCCTTACGAAATTGTCGGCCGCAGCGTGCGCGGCGGCCGGGCTCGCCCTAGCCACGCCGGCTCCAGCCCATGCGGCCTCGCCCGTCGTGCTCGACGGCGCCGACGGCGACACGCGCGACGCCATCGAACGCCTGCTGCCCGATCGCGACGCGCCCGAGACCTTGTTCGACGCCGAACGCATCGCGGAAGAAGCCGCCGCCCGCGCTTTGGCGTGGCTGCGCGCCGAGGGCTATTACCAAGGCGCGGCCGAGGCCGTGGCGGAGGATAATCCGCCCCGCGCGCGCGTGCGGCTCACCCTCGGCCCGCGCTTCCGGCTTGGACCATCCTCCGTCGACTACGATGGCGAGGCGCCGGTCGCGACCGCGCGCGGCGCCGTAGCAGAAGCGATCAAGACCGCGCCGATGGGCGCGCCCGCGCGCGCAGCTTCGGTTCTGGGCGCGGAAGCCTCCGCCGTCGCGGGCCTACAGAACAACGGCTACCCGGAAGCGGAAGCGGGCGAACGGCGCGTCGTCGTCGATCACGCCGATCAGACGATGGCGCCCTCCTATCGCTTCGATGCGGGGCAGCGCGCGCGTCTCGGCGTGCTTGTCAGCGATCCTGCCGGCCTCTTCCGTCCCGGATTTCTCGCGCGCGTGACCAACTGGCGCGAGGGCGAAGACTTCTTTGCGCCCGACCGCCTCTCGCAGCTCCGGCGCGACATCAGCGCCACCGGCGCCGTCACGCGCGTCGCGACGCGCCTCGCGCCAGCCGAGCCTGGCAGCGATGTGCGCAACGTAATCCTCGAAGTCGAACCCGCGCCGCGCAACGCCTACGAATTCGGCGCGGGCTACTCGACGACGGAAGGCGTCGGCGTCGAAGCCGCGTGGTCGCGCCGCAATTACACGCGGCGCGGCGATACGCTGCGCATGGAGGCGCAGCTCAGCGAACTTGCGCAGGACCTCACCGCGGAAATCACGCGCCCGCACGCCGCCGGCATCGGCCGCACCGTGCGTTTGACCGGCGCCATCCGCCGCGAAGACACCGAGCCCTACACGCGCGAAGGCGTCTCCATCGCCGCCGCCGTGGAATCCGCCGAACGTCTCGAACTCGGCCTCAGCTACGGCCTCTCGCTCTCGGCTGACCGCTACACCGAAACCGCCGGCGTGCGGGATGCGATCGTGCTTTCCGGCTTCGGCGAATTGCGGCGCGACACAACCGGCAATCCGCTCGATGCACGCGATGGCGATATTCTCGTCGCACGCCTCGAACCCTCCGTCTCCGCCGGAGATGCAAGTATCGGCTTCGTGCGCGCCATCGCGGAGGCGCGCACCTACGATACGCGCGGCGAAAACGATGACATCACCTTTGCCGCGCGCGCCCGCGCAGGCTGGCTCACCGTCGTTTCCGGCAGCGACGAAGACGTGCCGCCCGATCGCCGCTTCTACGCAGGCGGGGGCGGCTCGGTGCGTGGCTACGAGTACAACTCGATCTACCCCGAAGAGCGCGTGCGCCTCGCCAACACAGTCACGCCCGGCGGCCAGGGCGTGCTCGAAACTTCACTCGAAGCGCGCTACCGCTTCGGCGACGATTTCTTCGACGGCAATCTCGGCGCTGTCGCGTTCCTCGATGGCGGCAGCGCATTCGACGAATGGGGTGACGCGACGGACTTTCGCTGGGGCGCAGGCGTCGGCGCCCGGTACAATCTGGGCTTTGCGCCGCTGCGCATCGATCTCGCCTTCCCGCTCGATAAGCGCCCCGGCGATCCCGACTACGCGCTCTACGTTTCGCTCGGCCAAGCGTTTTGAAACTCAAACTGCCCCCACGCGCACGCACGGCGATGTTTGTCGCAGCCGGCGCCGCCGCGCTCGTTGGCGGCGCAGCCGTCGCGGTGCTTGGGCCGACCGGCCCGTGGATCGTCGATCACGTCGCGGACGGTCAGCGCGTGTGGCGCCTTGGGCGGCTCAACATCGAAGGCGTGAGCGGCACAGGGCTCGGCACGATGAGCGCGCGCCGCGTCACGCTCACGGATGAAGCCGGCGTCTGGGTGGAGATCGAGAACGTCGCGTTGCGCTGGCGCCCACTCGATCTCTTGTGGGGCGATGTGCGGATCGACGCTGCAGGCGCCGAACGCATCCACGTGCTGCGCCGCCCGCAGCTCACGCCCGCCACGCCCGGCGGATCGGTCCCCGACGTTTATCTTACCGCGCTCAACGTTGCGCGCGTCGATCTCGATGCGCCGGTCGCCGAAGTGCCCGGCTCGTTCAAACTCGACCTCGGCTTCACGCTGGAAGACGAGCGCGTCCGCCTCGTCGATCTTTTGTTTGCGCGGCTCGACAGCGCCGCCGATTCCGCACGCGTGCAATTTCGCGAAACCGACGACGCGCTCACCATGAACGCCGAGATCGTCGGCGCGCCCGGCGGCGTGTTCGCGCACTTCATGGGCTCGGAGAGCGAGACCGTGCGCATTCTCGCGAACGGGCAAGGCGATCTGAACGGCGGCGAGATCGTCGCCACCGGCCGCACCGGTGAGGCGCCGCTGCTGGAGGCGCGCCTCGATTGGCGCGGCGCCGCGTGGCGCCTTGCAGCGACCGGCAATCTGCCAAGCGCGCCGTTCTTCTCGCCGATCGTCGAGCGCGTCGGCAGCGAGATCGTGCTCGATGGTGAAGGCGAGCGCGATGGCGCCGCCACGCTCAATCTGCGCGGCCGGAATCTCACCGCAACGCTCGTCGCATCTGACACGGACGGCTTCGCGCTCGCCGGCCCAGCGCAAGTCACAGCGGCGAGTCCGCGCCTCGCGCGCCTCGCCCCCGAACTCCAAATCGGCGGCGGCGCAACGCGTGTCGAAGCAACGGTCACGCAACGCGGCGCCGACACCGTCATCGAAGGCCAACTCGCGGTCACCGACGCAAACGCTGGCGGCCTCCTGCTCGATCTCTCCGGCCCTGGCCGCGTGCGGCTCAACGTCGAGCACATCTTGTTCGACGGCAATCTCGCGATCGGCCCGGACGCGATGGACGTGTTCGACGGCGCAACCGTCGCACTCGACATCGATTTTGACCGTCAGCGCACGCGCTTCGGTCTCAACCGCGCGCGCATCGAGGGTCCGTCCGTCCTCGCCACCGCGTCCGGCTGGGCCGCGAACGATGACGGCGAATTTTCGGGCGAGTGGCGCGTGAAGCGCGCGCAAGCCGTGATGCCGCCGCTGCAAGGCTCAGCGCAAGGCGCATGGCGCGCCCGCGCGGACCAGACGCGCGGCTGGATCGTCACCGCCAATGGCGCAGCCCAAGGGTTGCGCGGCGAACCCGCTTATATGCCCGAGCTGCTCGGCGCCGCGCCGACGCTGGACATGCAACTTGCGATCAACGATGGCGTCGTCACCGTCTCACATGCGCGCGTGAACGGCGCCAAGCTCCGCGCGGGCGCGACCGGCCGCATACGCGATGGCAATGCCGATCTCGCGCTTGAAGCGAGCGCGCGTGGCCCAGTCAATCTCGGCGCCGCGATCGTCGAAGGCGCCGCCGACGCGACGGGCCGGCTCACGGGCGACATCGCGCGCCCGCGCATCGACACAACGGTGCATCTTGCGAGCGCCGATGTCTCCGGCGTGCGTGTCGATGCGCCCGTCGTCACGCTCTCGATCGCGCCGAGCGGCAATACCTATCGCGGCACGGTGACAGCGGAGGGGCAAGTCAACGGCCAAGCCGCGCGCGCGACATCCGACATCGCGATCGACAATGCCGGCATGTCGTTCCCGACGCTCGTCGCCGAACTCGGCGCACTGCGCGCAACCGGCGACGCGCGTTTCGCCAACGCGGGGCCGACGGCGAACCTTCAGCTTTCCGGCGCGCTCGATAATCTGATGCCCGGCGCCGCCGGCCGCGTGCAAGGCACGATGGCCGTCACGCCCAACAACGTCGCGATAGAAGCGTCGCTCGCCGATGCCCGCCTCGGCGATCTGCGCATGCGCACCGCGACAGTTTCCGCGAGCGGCCCGTTCGACAACATCGCCGCGCGTTTCTCGCTGCGCGGCGCGCTCAATCGCGCGACGCTCGTGTTCGACGGCACAGGCGCGCTTACGACAGAGCGCAACAACGTCACCAACCTGCGCATCGAAGGCCAAGGCGCGCTCGCCGGGGCGCCGCTGCGGCTCACGACGCCCGCCACCGCGCGCTTTGCACGCGGCGTGATGGAAGCCTCGCTCGACGCGACGATTGCCGATGGACGCCTCCAACTCGATTGGCGCGACTCGGGCCGTGCGCTGCGCGCCGACGCGACGATGGAAAACGCGCCGATCGCGCCCATCGTCGCCGTCTGGGGCGAAGAAGGCCAAGGCCGTATGAGCGGGCGGGCGCATCTTGAAAATTCCGGCGGCGGCCTCGCGGGCTCGATGGATGTGACCGTCGACGGCGCGCGCTTTGCGCGCCGAACTGGCGAAACGCTCGACGGGCATTTCGTCGCCAACCTCGCGCGCGACCGCCTCACCGCGACTGTCGACGCCCGATCGAGCGACGGTCTCGTCGCGCGTTTCGAAGCGGATGCGCCGGTCACGACGGACGCAGCGCCCATCCGCATCGCGCTCGCGCCCGACAGACAAGGCCGCGCATCCTGGTCGGTGCGCGGCCCGCTCGGCGGGCTTTGGACTGCCGCACGTCTCAACGATCAGATTCTGCGCGGCGATGTGAATGGCGAGGGCACGATCCGCTTCGGCGCCGGCGCGCTCACCGGCTCGGGGGCAATCGCGCTGTCGAACGGCCAGTTCGAAGACAAGCTCTCCGGCGTGAAGTTGCAGGCGATCGACGCCCGCATCGTGTTCGGCGACAACGGCGCGCAGATCGAACGGTTCACCGCACAAGACTCACGCGGCGGCCGAATCAGCGCAACGGGCGGCGCCGCAAACCCGCAACAAGGCCGCATCGCGATCAACCTCACCGATCTGCGGCTGGTAGATCGGCCCGACGCGCGCGCCATAGCAAGCGGCGACATCGCGCTCGAATGGGAAGGGCTGAGCTCTTCGCTCACCGGCGACATCAACATCCGGGAAGGCGAAGTGCGCCTTGCCGGTTCAGCCGCTTCTGTCGTGCCGCAACTCGATGTGATCGAGATCAACCGGCCAGGCGCCGATGACGAACCGATCCAGCCCGCGCTTGGTCCGCCCCGCAACCACGCGACCACGCTCGACGTGCGCGTGCGTGCGCCCGGCCGCGTGTTCACGCGCGGGCGCGGCATCGATGCTGAATGGTCGCTCGATCTGCGGCTCGCCGGCAGCGCGACAAACCCACGGCTCTTCGGCGAGGCGCGCACCATCCGCGGCGATCTTGCGCTATCGGGCCGCCCGTTCGAAATCATGGCGGGCCGGATCGCGTTCAACGGCGATCCGCTCGAAGCGATGATCGACATCACCGCAGAGCGCGACACGCCCGAACTCACCGCGCGGCTGCACCTTACCGGCACCGCGAACGATCCGGAGATCGCCTTCAGCTCAACGCCCGCGCTGCCTGAAGACGAAATTCTCCCGCAAGTGCTGTTTGGCCGCTCCGTCGAAGACCTCTCGCCGCTCGAAGCGGCGCAGCTTGCATCGAGCCTTGCGGCGCTTTCCGGCCAAGCCTCGTTTGATCTTGCAGAAGCGGCGCGCGCAATCTCGCGGCTCGACCGGCTCGACGTCCGGCAAGATGATGGCGGCGGATTGCTCGTCGCCGGCGGCGTCTATCTCACGCGCGATGTCTATCTTGAAATTGCGCGCACGGGCCTCGGGCAAGCACAAACGCGCGTCGAGTGGCGCGTGCGCCCGCAACTCGTGCTCGTCACCAGCTTTCTGCCGAACGGAGACCAGCGCGCCTCCGTCCGTTGGCGCACGGAACGTTAGCCGAGCAAGCGTTGTTTGAAGAACGCCATGATCTCATCGCGCGCTTGCGCTGTGGGCGAGCCCGCCTCGTCACGCAGATGCAGCGTCACCACGCTGTGCGGCATCTTCATCATCGGATGCTCGGCCGCGTCCGCCGGATCGATCACCATGTCTTCGAAGCGATCGCCGAGCGCGCCCTTATACGCCGCGAACCGCGCTGCGCGGCAGAACGAGTCGCCCTCGAAGCGATAGGCCTTCACGGTGAGGTTCTCGCGCTCAAGCCGCGCTTTCACCTCCGCGAGCTCCTCGGGCGCGATGTGCATGCCGGCCGGATCGTTGAGCGGCAGCGATGGCTGGCACAGCACAGGCGCCAGCATCGCTGGCTCGAGCATCATCGAGAGCGCGAAATTGCCCGTGAAGCACATGCCGATCGCGCCGACGCCCTTGCCGCCGCGCTCCTCATGCGCAAGCCGCGCCAGCGCGCGCAGCCATTGCGCGATAGGGCCAGAGGAGTTCGAGCGAAACGCGTGAAACTCGCCGCCGATGCAGGCGCGCGCCATCGTGCGCATCGCCTTGCCGCGATCCTTCAGCGGCGCGCCGGTATCGCCGAACAGCTCTGGCATATAGACGGTGAACCCGGCCTCGCGCACCCAGCGCGCGAACCGCGCCACGTACGGCGAAATCCACGGCATCTCCGTCATCACGATCACGGCCGGGCCGGCGCCGGAGACCAGCACTTTCTTGGTCTTCCCCAGGAGCGCGATCTTGCGCCGCTCGAAATCTTCCAGCGAATCCCTTTTCGACAGATCGGCCGCGCTCATATAAGCCCCTCCCCAACACGCCCTTAGTCCTCGCCCGCGCCAAAGCTAGCCATGAAATTCCTCGACCAGTGCAAAATCTACGTGCGCTCGGGCGATGGCGGGGCGGGCTCTGTGTCGTTCCGGCGCGAGAAGTTCATCCAATATGGCGGACCGGACGGCGGCGATGGCGGGCGCGGCGGCGATGTCTGGGTCGAGGCACTGGACGGCCTCAACACGCTGATCGATTTTCGCTATCAGCAACACTATAAAGCCAAGACCGGCGGTCACGGCATGGGCCGCAACCGCCACGGCGCCGATGGCGAGAGCGTCACGCTCAGGGTGCCGGTCGGCACGCAAATCCTCGACGAAGAGAAAGAGGAAATCCTCGCGGACCTCTCGACCGCCGGCGAGCGCGTGCTGATCGCAAAGGGCGGCAATGGCGGCTTTGGGAACGCGTATTTCAAGAGCAGCGTGAACCAGGCGCCGCGCCACGCGAACCCTGGGCTGCCCGGCGAAGAGCGCACGTTGTGGCTGCGCTTAAAGCTGATCGCGGACGCCGGCCTGCTCGGCCTGCCGAACGCCGGCAAGTCCACGTTCCTGCGCGCCGTGAGCCAAGCGACGCCGAAGGTCGCCGATTATCCGTTCACGACCCTCACGCCGCATCTCGGCGTCGTGCAGGTCGCGGAAGGCGAGCGCTTCGTGCTCGCGGATATTCCTGGCCTGATTGAAGGCGCCGCCGATGGCGCGGGCCTCGGCACGCGCTTTCTTGGCCATGTCGAGCGCTGCGCCGCGCTAATACATCTCGTCGACGGCACGGAAGAAAAGCCGGGCCAGTCCTACAAGATCGTGCGCCGCGAGATCGAAGCCTACGGCGAAGGCGTCGCGGACAAGCCCGAGATTGTCTGTCTCAACAAAGTCGACGCGCTCGATCCCGAAACGCTGAAGAAACGCAAAGACGCCCTGCGGCGCGCCTGCGGCAAACCCGTGCACGTCGTCAGCGGCGTCAGCGGCCAAGGCGTGCGCGAACTCCTTTTCACCGTGCTCAGCGAAATCAAAGCCAACCGCGCGCAGCGTGCCGAGGATGAAGCGGAAGCCGAAAAGGACGGCGAGGGCTGGTCGCCGTGAGCGCGACGCCGCTCTCTTCCGCCCGCCGCATCGTTGTGAAGATCGGCTCGTCGCTGTTGGTGGACGCCGCCAGCGGGCAGCCGGCGCGCGCGTGGCTTGCGGCGTTGGCGGAAGACATCGTCGCGGCGCGCAAGCAGGGCAAAACCGTTTTGATCGTTTCGTCCGGCGCGGTCGCGCTGGGGCGGCGCGTGCTGAAGCTTTCGTCGTCGGCGCGGCTCGAAGAGAAACAAGCCGCCGCCGCCGCGGGCCAAGCGCGCCTGATGCGCGCCTATGAAGAAGCGTTCGAGCC
>CAZMCA010000038.1:0-23288 GCA_964564595.1 uncultured Caulobacteraceae bacterium | reverse complement strand
TCATCGATCCGGTGAAGGTCGTCCGCACGGCGCTGCAAGACGCAGCCTCGGTCGCGGGCCTGATCATCACGACGGAAGCTTCGATCGCCGAAGCCCCGAAGAAGAACGCCGGCGGCGGCATGCCGGGCGGTATGCCCGGCGGCATGGGCGGCATGGGCGACATGGACTTCTAAGCCCAAACGCTCAGAGCAAATGCGGAAAGGGCGGAGCGAAAGCTCCGCCCTTTTTGTTTGCGTACCGCCTCGGCTAAAGATCGCCGCATGACAGCGCTCACAGCCGACCAAGAACAGTCCCGCGTTTCCGAACTCTACGCCGCCGAGGAACGCGGGCTTAAACTCCTCGCCGCCATCGAACGCGCGAACATCGTCACGCCCGGCCGCAGCGAGAGCGACGTTGACGCTGACATCGCCGCGCTTGCCGAGCGCGAGTTCGGCGTGGCGCGTAATTGGCACAAGCGCCTCGTGCGCACCGGCGCGAACACGCTTTGCGTATTCGCGGACCAACCGCCCGAGCGCGTGATCAGCGAGGACGACATCGTCTATCTCGATCTCGGCCGCGTGTTCGGCGAGTGGGAGGCCGATGTTGGGCAGACCTACGCCGTCGGCGCCGATCCCGCGCGCAACGCGCTCGTCGCCGCGCTGCCCGAAGTGTTCGCCGAAGTTTGCGGGCACGCGAACGCAACGCCCGCGATCACCGGCGCCGAACTTTACGCCTTCGCCTGCGCGGCCGCGGAAAAGCGCGGCTACATTTTCGGCGGGCAGATCGCCGGGCACACGATCGGCGAATTTCCGCACCTCACTTGGCCCGGCGAGCGCGCGCATCAACTGATCTGGCCCAACAACACTGCGCGCCTCGACGAGCCCGACGGCTTCGGGCGCACGCGGCACTGGATCGTCGAAGTCCATCTCATCGCGGCGGACCGGTCGTTCGGCGGCTTCTACGAACGGATGCTGCGCCGCGCCTGATGAGCGGTCGCGCCCGCGCGCGCCGCATGGCATAACCGCGCCAAGGCGCGCGTCAGCCGCGCCAGCGAGGGAAACGCCACATGACAACCGCGCCGTCCAATTCCGCGCGCCAAACCAGCATCGACGCGGTGCGCGGGTTCGCCGTGCTCGGCATTCTCGTGATGAACATCGCCGGCATGGGCTTGCCCGTGTTCGCTTACATCGACCCCGCCTACGCCGGCGGCGATACGGGCGCGAACATGTGGACATGGGCCGTCAACTTCGTCGTGTTCGACGGAAAGATGCGCGGTCTTTTCACGATGCTGTTCGGCGCCTCGATGCTCCTGATCGCCGACCGCGCCGAAGGCGGCCGGCTCGGGCCAAACGCGACGCACTACCGGCGCATGTTCTGGCTCTTGCTGTTCGGCTTCGCGCACGCCCTGCTGTTCTGGTACGGCGACATTCTGGTCTGCTACGCGATCGCCGGCGCGCTGGCGTTTCTCGCGCGCAAATGGCCAGTGCCGGTGCAGATCGGAATCGGCGCGGCGATCCTGCTTGCGCTGCTTGCGCTGATGTCGATCGGCGCCGAGCAGACGTCCGCGCTGCAAGCCGCCGCAATGGCGCCGGGCGCCAGCACCGAAACGCTCTCTGCGTGGGAGCAAGCCCGCGTGATGGTCGATCCGCCTGCGGCGCTCGGCGTGCAACAGACCGCGCTGATGCTGGGCGGCTTTGCGGAGGCGATCCAGGGCCGCATCATGGTGCTCTCGATCCTCTATCCGAACTTTCTGCCGTTCGAGATCGTCGAGGCGATCGGCCAAATGCTCATTGGCATGGCGCTCTATCGCACGGGCTTCTTCTCCCTCCGCTGGTCGAGCGGCGGATATCTCACGATGCTCGCGATCGGCTATCTCATCGCCGTTCCCGCTACGGCGTGGATGGCGTGGCGCGCGGTGGTGAGCGGTTTCGATCCGATCGTGCTGCAAGAATCCGGCGCATGGAGCGCTGCGCCCCGCCCCTTCGTCGCGCTCGCGCACGCGAGCGTGCTGCTGCTGATCGTGCGCAGCGGCGCCGCGCAATGGCTGGTCAACCGCCTCGCCGCCGCGGGCCAGATGGCGCTCACGAACTACCTCGCGACCTCGATCATCACTGCGTTCGTGTTCTGCGGCTTCGGCTTTGGCCTGTTCGGAAAACTTGAGCGGTTCGAACTCATGTTCGTGGTCGTGGGCGTCTGGATCCCGATCCTGATCTGGAGCCGGCCGTGGCTTCAGGCGTTCCACTACGGCCCCTTCGAGTGGGTGTGGCGCAGCCTGGTGCAGCTGCGCCTGCAGCCGTTCCGCCGCGCCGCGCCCGCGCCCGCCTAACACCATCCATCAGCGCGAAAACGCATCCTGGCGGCGCTGTAACGCCACTTTCGCGACGAACGCACGCGCGCGCGCGACGAGCCGTCATGCGCGGCGCGGCGCAAACCATTAGCCTTCCACCCAATCGAACGCGCGTCTCGTTCGGGAGGATCGGCGAACATGGAGCCCGCACTCGGGGAAGATCGGCGCGCGCGTGCGCGTGCGCACTGGCGCGCTTTCGCAGTGTTCCAGATCGTGTTCTGGGGGCTGTTTTTCGTCATGCGCGCGCTCGCGGCATGGCTGCACTACCCGGATCTGTTCTGGTCCTACATGGGGCCGCGCGCGGCGATCGTGGCGCTCTACGCCATCGGCACGACGGGCGTGCATCTCCTGCTGCTGCGGGTCCGTGACTGGCGCCCGCTCGAACGCATGGGTCTGGCGCTCGCACTCTGCGGCATGCTGATGGTTCCGCTGCATTTCATCGAGCGCGCCATCACCTTCGCGAACGTGCACGAGTGGCCCGCCGTCGTCTTCCTCGACTACATCTCCCAGTTCGGCTGGATCTTCATCATGTGGGCCGGCTATTATTTCGCGCGCGACCACGCGATCGCGATGGAACGCCAAGCGGGCGAACTCTTGCGCGTGCAGACCGCCGCGCACCTCACGCAGCTCAAGATGCTGCGCTACCAGCTCAACCCGCATTTTCTCTTCAACAGCCTCAACGCCATCTCCACGCTCGTGCTCGAAAAGCGCAACGATGAGGCCGAAGCCACGATCCTGAAGCTCTCCCGCTTCCTGCGGCACACGATCGACGCCGACCCGGATCACTTCAGCACGATCGCGGACGAATCCGCCCTGCTCAAACTCTACCTCGACATTGAATCCGAGCGTTTCGGCGAGCGTTTGCGTATTCGCTGCGAGATTCCAGATCACCTGGAAGACTGCCTGGTGCCGTCGCTGCTGATCCAGCCGGCGATCGAGAACGCGATCAAACACGGCGTGCAGCGGCGCGCGGGCGTGGGCAAGCTACGCATCGCCGTATCGCAGCAAGGCCAGCGCCTCATCACCGTGGTGGAGGATAACGGCCCCGGCCCGCCGCCGAAGATCACCGGCGGCGGCCTTGGCCTCAGGAACACGCGCGCGCGGCTTTCGGCGCTCTACGGATCGGACGCCTCCGTCACACTCGCGCCGCGGCCCGAGGGCGGGGCGCGCGTGACGTTCGACGTGCCGCTTCGGCGCGCCGCAAACGCAAAGCGCACGGTGCGGCCCGCCTCGCTGCGCGCCTGACCTCGCTGTGACTTGCACGCCCCGCCCCGCGCACTAGGGTCCGCGCCACAATCGCGGACGGGGCAATGGCTGGCGGAACAAGCATCTGGGAACGCGACACGACGCCCGGCTATCTGTTGATCGCCGCGACGGCCGTGTCGTTTCTGCTGTTGAACGGCCCGTGGGCGCACGACGTGCACATGTTCTTCGAAGCGCCGTTTGGACGCTTCGCGGGCCATGACTTCAACGTACACCTCACCGTCAACGACGCCCTGATGGTGGTGTTCTTCCTTTATGTCGGCCTCGAACTGAAGCGTGAGACGATCGAGGGCCCGTTCAAGAACCCGCGTGAAGCGGCGCTGCCGATGGTCGGCGCGGCGGGCGGCATGGCCGCGCCGGCGCTGATCTACCTCGCAATCGCCGGTGCGGCCGACCCAAGCTACGTGCGCGGCTGGGCGATCCCCGCCGCAACCGACATCGCGTTCGCGGTTGGCGTGCTGGCGCTCCTTGGGCCGCGCGTCCCGAGCGGCCTTCGCTTGTTTCTGCTCGCTCTCGCGATCATCGACGATCTCGGCGCCATCCTCATCATTGCACTGTTCTACTCGGCGCATCTGACGCCGTGGGCGCTTGGCGGCGCGGCGCTCACGTTCGGCGCCATGCTGTTGATGAACCGCGCCGGCGTGAAGCGCCTCTCGCTCTATTGGATCGGCGGCCTGGTGCTCTGGTACTTCATGCTGCGCTCCGGCGTGCACGCCACCATTGCCGGCGTGCTCACCGCGATGACGGTGCCGATGCGCGATAAGGATGGCGGCTCCCCGCTCATCGCCGCCGAGCACGCCCTGAAGGCATGGGTGCAATTTGCGATCATGCCGATCTTCGCCATCGTGAATGCGGGCGTGCCGCTCGCCGGCGCGGGGCTGCAAACCTTCCTACACCCGGTCGCGCTCGGCTCAGCGCTCGGCCTTGTGATCGGCAAACCGCTCGGCATCGCGGGCGCGACGCTTCTCGCCGCCGCCGCTTTGAAGCGCCGCCCGCCCGCCTCGCCCTTCCAGCTTGTCGGCGTCTCTATCGTTGCTGGCATCGGTTTCACGATGAGCCTCTTCATCGGCGCGCTTGCGTTCGGCGCCGGCGATCTTGCGACGCCGGTCCGGTTCGGCGTGCTTGGCGGTTCGCTGCTATCGGCGGTGATCGGGCTGCTGGTGCTGCGCATCACGCTTCCGGCGGAGCCCCGCGTCTATGACCGCCACCTCGCGCGCGACGAGGATCGCGCCGAAGCTGAAGGCCTCATCGAAGACGTTGACGCGCCCAAGCGCTAGCGCGCCGCGCGCAGCCCGATCGTTAGCGCCCGCCCTTCGCCCGGAAAGTACCGGTCGTTGCCAAACGCAAAGTCCGCCCGCTCGGCATAGTCGACATCGCCCACGTTCCGCAGCGCCGCGTAGAGCGCTACGTCTGCATTTGCGCGCCACTCGCCCCGCAGATTGAGCACGTCGTGCCCCGGATAGCTGCGCGTGTTGGCCGCGTTGGTGAAGTAGTCGCCCATGTGAACCCATTCGAGTTCGAGCGACGCATCGTCCCGCAGTTCCCACGTTGCGCGCGCATTCCACACCCAGCGCGGCGCCCCATCCACGTCATCGCCGCTCGTGATGCTTTCACCCGCACGCGTCACGCTGTCGTTGAAGCGGTAGGTGTGGCGCGCATACGTAACCCACCCAGCCAGCGTCAGCTTGTCCAGCACCGGAAACTCCGCTTGCGCCTCGATGCCCTCATGGCGCGTGCGCCCGTTCGTCACCGTGAAGCCATCGGCGTTGCGGAACGAGGTGTCCTGCTTGTCCATCGCATAGAGCGCGATCTCGAACCGGCCCGCGCCAAGCACGCCGCGCCAACCGAGTTCGGCGCTATCGATCGTTTCCGCACGTTGGCCGCCCGGCGTCTGCGTGGTTTGAAGCGAATAGAGATCGACGATCTGCGGCGGCCGCGCGCCGCGCGCGAGATTGAGCCACACCGTGCTCGCATTGTCCGGCCGCCACAGCACCGCGAATTTCGGCGTGATTTCCTCGAACGAATCTTCCCGATCCGCCGCGCGCCGAAACCGGCCGAAATCTCCGTTCGGCGCGTGATTGTCGTACGTATAGGTCACGCGCTCGCCGCGCACCCCAGCCTGCACGAGCCATGATGGAGAAACGCGCCAGCCAACCTGCGCGTAAAGCGCGAGCGCTTCCATATCGACGCTGTAATCGTAGTGCAGCCCTTGCACGTAGCCGGCAGGCTGCGTCGCGCGCGCTTGAAACTCGTACACGTCCCCGCGCGTCCAATCGCCATCCGCGCCGAAGATCGCGGTGACGGGGCTGCCCGGATCGTTCCAATATGCTGCGGCCTGCACGCCGCCGCCCTCCTGCCCCGTCAACTCCAGCGCGCGCGATGGAAAGAACGAAAGCAGCAGCGCGCTATCGATCCAGCGCGCATAAGGCGTGACGACCAGCCGCCAATCATCAACCTCGCGCGATATCGTGACGCGCGCGCGGGCCAATTGCTGGTCGCGAAACGCCTCCGGCGTCGGGTTGCTGCGCGCGAGCGTGCGGCTCTCGTAAGCGTTCACGCCTTCGATGAAGCTCGCCGTCTCCTGATTGAGATTTTGCACCGCAAGGCGCGCCTCAATATTCCACGGGCCCGCATAAGCGTCCCAGCCTAGCAGCGCGCTTTGCTGATCGACGCTCGCGTCATCGCGCCAGCCGCCGTCATGCGAGAGCGCCGCGCCGACATAGAAGAGATGCGTGTCATCGACCGCGCCTTCGCGCGTGCCAAGCGCGGCCCATGCGTTCCCCGCCGCACGCTCGAACGACCCGAGCGAGAGCTCTGCGCCGCCGCGACGGTCGCGCACGCCCGGTTGCGGCGTCAGCACATTTACGAGCCCGTGCACCGCGTTTGATCCGTAAAGCGCCGTACCCGGGCCGCGCGTCACTTCCACACCCGCGGCGAGCGGCAGCATCGTTTCGTAAAGCTGGTTGACGTTGCCAAATCCCGGCGCGCGGATCGGCACGCCGTCTTCGAGCACGAGGAACGAGCCCGCGCTCTGCCCGCCCGTCAGCACCGGCGAGCGGATCGCCGGCAAGTTCTCGACGCCGTTGTTGCGGTGGATCGCAACGCCCGCAAGCCGATTGAGCGCCTCGCTCGGCGCCTGCGCGCCAATCGCCGCGAGATCGTCTGCCGAGAGCCGCGCCACGCTGGACGCAACATCGCTTGCCTCAACCGCCCGCCGCTCGCCGGTGACGACGATCTCCTGCGCGAAGGCAGGCGACGCCAGCGCCCACGCCGCTAGAAGCGGCGCAACGAACGGCGCGGCGTCGCGTTGCTTCACCGCCGCGCCTGCTCCGCGCGATACGCGATCTGCGCTTCGCTTGCGACGTAAGCGCGGATCGCTTCTGCGTCGGCGGCCGTCACCCATTGCGTGAAGTTCGGCATGCCGAGCTGCTCACGCGCGCCGTGCACGGTTTCGAGCCACGTCTGTTGATCGGCGAGCACGGCGCTGCGCCGGAGATCGGGCAGCACGCCGCCGCCAATCGCCGTCGACCCATGGCACACCGCGCAGAACGAGGCGTAGGCCGCGTTGCCATGCGCAAGTTGCGCAGCCGTCGCACGGATCTGCGGCGGTTGCGGCGTTACGAGGCGCTCGAGGTTCGTTGCAGGCAGCGTCGCCGTGCCGCCGATGCGGAACACGTTCACGCGGCCCGGCAGATTGTTGCCGTCGCGCGGCGCGGCAAAGCCCGCATTGAGGAAGAACACGCTGCCGTAGCTCGCGAGCGTCGCGACATATTGCTGGCCTTCGATCTCGTAGGTCATCGGCCCCGCAAGTGTCGCTGCCTGGTTGTCGAACTCCCAGAGCCGCGCGCCCGTCTGCGCGTTATAGGCGGCGATCTTCCCATCGCTCGTGCCTTGGAACACGAGCCCGCCCGCTGTCGCGAGCGCGCCGCCATTCCACGCGCCCGCTTGCGGCGCGCGCCACACTTCACGCTGGTTGATCGGATCCCACGCCAGCAAGAAGCCGCGCACCGAATTGCGCACCGCGCGGCGCGCCGCTTCTTGCGGCGGCAGCGCCGCGTGCACCGTGCCGGTATTCCACCGGCCCGGGCGATACACGAAGGCTGCGTCGTTCGTGTAATCGAGCGGGATTTCTTGCGCAGGAATGTAAACGAGCCCCGTCTCCGGGCTCATCGCCATCGGGTGCCAATTGTGTGCGCCGAACGCCGAAGGCGCGACGATCGCCGTGCCCGCCGCATAACGCGCGTCAGGATTTTCGATCGGCCGGCCTGTCGCCATGTCCATGCCGCGCGTCCACGTCTGCGTGACGATGGGGGCGGCGGAGATCAGCGAACAATCGTTCCGGTCTATCACATAGAAGAAGCCGTTCTTCGGCGCCTGCATTGCAACGCGCCGCTCTTGGCCGCCGATGTTCAGCGTCGCGAGCATGATGTGCTGCGTGGCGGTGTAGTCCCACGTATCGCCCGGCGTCGTTTGGTAGTGGCACTTGTACGCGCCCGTATCGGGATCGAGCGCGACGATCGACGAGAGGAACAGATTGTCGTTGTTGACGACATTCGGCCCGCCGGGCGAGCGCACGTCGCGATTCCACGGGCTGCCATTGCCGGTGCCGATCCAGAGCGTGTCGGTCTCGTTGTCGTAGACGATCGAGTCCCAAACCGTGCCGCCGCCGCCGCTCGTCAGCCACGCGCCAGCCTCGCGGTTCCAGGTGCCAAGCGCTTGGTCACGCACGCTATCGCTCGCGGCGCCGTCAGCTTCGCGCGGATTGGGCGTGGTGAAGAAGCGCCAGCGCAGGCGGCCATTGTTGGCGTCATACGCGCTGACATAACCGCGCACGCCATATTCTGCGCCGCCATTGCCTATGAACACGAGGCCACGCGCTACACGCGGCGCGCCCGTGATGGTGTAGGGCTGCGCTTGATCGAAGGTCAGCGTTTCCCAGAGCTTGCGGCCCGTGCGCGCATCGAGCGCGATCAGCAATCCATCGAGCGTGGCGACATAAACTTTGCCCTGCCACACTGCGACGCCGCGGTTCGCAACATCACAGCATGCATATTGCCCGCGCGAGCGCGGCGTTTGCGGATCGAACACCCAGAGTTCTTCGCCGGTCGCCGCGTTGATCGCCGAGACGATGCTCCACGCCGAGGTCACGTACATCACGCCATCGACGACGATGGGCGTTGCTTCCGCGGCGCGGTTTTCACGCAGTGGATAGGACCACGCGAGGCCTAGCTGGCTCACGTTTTCGGTGTTGATGCCTTCGAGCGGGCTGAAGCGCTGCTCGGAATAGGTGCGCCCGTGCGCCGCCCATTCGCCGGGATGTTCATCGGCGGCGATGATGCGCGCCTCATCCACGTTCGCTGTGTTGTTGCGATTGCAGGCCGCGACGAGCCCAACGATCAAAGCCGCTCCCGCGAGCACCAGCGCCGGTCTCATATTTCCCCCTCGATAGAAGCGCGCCGTCTCACGCGGCGTCGCGCGCACCATAGCGAAGCGCGCGCGCACGCCTAGCTGTCGCAACGATGAGGTCCGCGATGTTTGGCAAGAGGGCGCGCCGCCGCGCAACGTAACGGCAAGCGCGCAAAACACAGCGGCCGCACCAGTTGCCCGGTGCGGCCGCGTGCGTGTTTCGCCTTATTATTTTTGTTCTGGGGCGTCTCCTCCCCGAAACGCGCGACCCCTGTGCTGCCTACGATGCGACGTAAGCGCGCACGAAAAGTCGTGCACAGATGATAGGCGGCGCGCCACCAAGTCAAGCAGAAGCGGTCGCGAAACCGTCATGAACTGTGAAAAAATCTGCTCCACAATTGAGGTCGTACGCCTCGCTGCGCAATTTTATTCTACACTCGACTGATCAGGTAACCAAAGTCGACCCGCGCTAGCGCAGACCTGCCCGAAAAGCCGCCACCAGCGGGTTCGGGCGCTCGAATACGAAATCGGCCTCGAACACGCCGATCGAGCCGCCGATCAACTCCTGCAACGCGGCGCACACGGCGAACACGTTGTCCGCCGGGCAGTAGAGCTCAAGCATCGCCCCCTCGGGAGAGCCCGCGAGCTTGCAGCCGAGTTCGGCCGCGCGCGCGATCATCTTGTCGGCCCCCTGCGCGCCCGGCGCGAGCCGCAGCAGCCGCACCGATTTTGCCCGCGCCCGCGCCTCCACCACGTCGAGCAGCTCGGCGAATGCTTGATGCGCGGCCTCGCTCCAAAGCGCGCTTCGGCTGGCGGCCAGGTGCGCCTGGCTCTTCAGGATGACGCCGTCCGAAAGCGGCCGCAGGTGGTTGGCGGCAAGCGTCGCGCCCGTCGTGGTGATGTCCACGATCGCCTCGGCCACGCCCGACGCCGGCGCCCCCTCCGTCGCGCCCGCGCTTTCCACGAGGCGATAGTCGGTCACGCCATGCGCATCGAGGAAGCGGTGCGCGAGCGTCAAATACTTCGTCGCGATGCGCAGCCGCTCGCCCGTGCGAGCCCGGTGCAGGCGTGCGACTTCCCCAAGATCGCGCATCGCGGTGACATCGAGCCAGCTCTGCGGCGCCGCAACCACGAGGTCGGCGCGCCCGAAACCGAGCGGCTTCACCAGCATCGCCGCATTCAAATCCGGATCGACTTCCCGGAGCCCGTCTTCGCCGACGAAGCCGGCGTGAACCTCGCCCGCCTTCAGCGCGCGCGCGATCTCACCGGCCGAAATCAGTCGAACCTCGATCGCAGGCATGCCGCGCAGCCGCGCCGCGTAGCCGCGCGCGCCGCCGTCTTGCGCGATCGGCACGCCGCAATCGGCGAGATAATCGGCCGCCTGCTCTTGGAGCCGCCCCTTCGAGGGGATCGCGAGAATGAGCGCGCTCATCGCGCCGCCTCCGCCAAACGCGCCGGACGCACCGCAAATCCCGCCGCGCGCAGGTCCGCACCGCCGCCCTTCCCGGCCGGCCACAAAGCGCGCGCCAGCCCATCGTAGCGCCCGCCGCCGCCAAGGCTGGCGCGTTCGCCAAGCTGCGGCGCTTCAAGCTCGAACACGAAGCCATCGTAATAAGAGAGCGCGCGCCCAAGCCCCGGCGCAAATCGCGCATCGGGCGGCAGTGCAATGCGCTTTGCCAATGCATCTTGGCGCGCCCGCGCTTGCGCTACCGCTTGCTTCGCCACGGCGCCATTCTTCAACGCCGGCGATCCGGCGAGCTTTTCGGCTTGCGCCAGACCATCCGCCGCGTTGATCGCCACGAGCTCCCGCAACAGCGCGCGCTGCGCATCACTCGGCGGCGGCGCGGTTTCCATCCGCCCGCGCTGCCGCAAGCGCTCCGCAATCTCCGAGATCGGCCGCCCGCCCACCGCCGTGATCTGCGCGAGAGACAGCAAATCCGCGACCGCCGCTTCCGCATGATCCGGCGCAAGCGAGGCGAGCGCTTCGGCAAGCCCCGCGCCTTCCGCATCCATCGGCGGCGCCTTCAGCGCATCCAAACGCTCGGGATGTTCAAGCGCCGCCATCGTGCGCGCCGCCCAGGTTTCTTCGAGCCCACATGCCGCCACGAACGCCGCGCGCACGCCCACATCGCCAAGCGTCAAACGCGGCGCAACGCCCGCGCCCGCGCATGCTTCGAGCGCCGCCGCGATGATCGCCGCCTCGTCCTCAACACGCACGGCGCCGCGCCCAAGCCATTCGGCGCCAATCTGCACGAACTCGCTCTCGCGCAGCGAACCGCTCGCCTGCTGGCGAAACACCATGCCTTCGTATGCAACGATCGCCGGCAGTTGCGGCAACGCGAACGCCGCACGCACGGCAGGCACCGTCATATCCGGCCGCAGGCACAGCTCATCGCTCACCAGGAACGCGCGCCGACGGATATCCTCGCCCGAAAGCTCCAGATAGACCGCGGCCGGCTGCAACACCGGCGGCTCGACCCATGTCGCCGCGAGCTTCTCGATCACCGAACGCACGCTCATGACTTCAACATTTGCTTCACGGCATTGACGAAATCCGCACGTGAGGCTTCCAGCTGCACCAAGCCTTGGCTTTCCTTCCAAGCTTCCCGGTCATCGCCTGAAAGCTTTGCGTACTCGGCGCCAAGCGCGAGATTCTTCAGCGTGACGACGCCCTTGTTCTTCTCGTCTTCGCCCTCGATCACCGCGACCGGCGCGTTGCGCTTGTCGGCGTATTTCAGCTGCGCCTTCATGCCGCCGCCGCCGAGATAAACTTCCGCCCGCACGCCAGCCCTGCGCAGATCGTCCGCGATCGCGAACGAATCCGCCACGCGCGCCTTATCCATCACCAGCACGACCACCGGCCCAACATCGCCGGCATTCGACCGTTTGGCCGCATCGAGCGCCGCCGCGAGGCGCGAAACGCCAATCGAAAACCCGGTCGCCGGAATCGCTTCGCCACGAAAGCGTGAAACGAGATCGTCATACCGCCCGCCGCCGCCGACAGAACCAAAGCGCACCTTCTCGCCGCGCTCGTCGGTCATCTCCAGCATCAGCTCGGCTTCGAACACCGGGCCCGTGTAATATTCGAGCCCGCGCACGATCGTTGGATCAAACGACACGCGCTCTTCTGCAACTCCAAGCGCGCGCAGCACCGTATCGATCGTGCGCAATTCCATTAGCGCCGCTTCGCCAGCCGCTGACTGCACCGCGCAGCGCTCAAGATTTGCAAACGTCGCCGATGCGCTCGCTGCGCCCGCGCCGACAAGATCGAGCACCGCACGCGCCTGCGCCGCATCGAGGTCGGCGCCCTTCGTAAAGTCGCCGCTCTCATCCTTGCGTCCGCGCCCAAGCAACGCCTCAACGCCCACGGCGCCCAAGCGATCGAACTTGTCGATCGCGCGCAGCACCACGAGGCGCTTGGCAAAGTCACCGGCGCCGACGCCGATGTTCTCAAGCACTGCATCCAAGAGCCCGCGCGTGGAAACCTTGAGCTTGTAATCGCCGCGCGCCACGCCCGCGCCTTCCAGCGCCGCGCACGCCATCGCGATCATCTCGGCATCCGCCGCCGGCCCAGGCGCGCCGACGGTGTCGGCGTCGCATTGCCAGAACTCGCGGTAGCGGCCTGGCCCCGGCTTCTCATTTCGCCATACCGGGCCCGCCGCCCACCGGCGATAGGGCTTCGGCAGCGCATCGAAATTCTCGGCCACGAACCGGGCGAGCGGCGCGGTCAGGTCGTAGCGGAGCGAGACCCATTGCTCGTCATCGTCTTGCAGGGCGAATACGCCCTCGTTCGGCCGGTCCTGGTCGGGCAGAAACTTGCCCAGAGCGTCCGCGTATTCGAACGCGCTCGTCTCCAGCGGCTCAAACCCCCAGGCCTCGTAAACCTTTGAAATGTTGGCGATCAGCGCCCGCTCCGCGCCCAGATGCCCGGCGCGCCGATCCATGAAGCCGCGCGGGCGGCGCGCCTTGGGTCGGAAAGCGTCTTTGGGGGCGGACATGCGGTTCGGGCTTTGCTGCTTTGGAGGCTGAGGGACGTACCGGAAGCCCTGCCGCGCCGCAACAAACGTGCCTAACGCGCGCCGCTGGCGAGTGGCCCGGCGCTTGCACCCCAGCGACGCGAAATGCTCACCTGTCTCGCTTTCGCCGCAGCCCTCGCCGCCAGCCAGCCCTCGCTGCCCGATTTGGCGCATGAGGTGCTGACGGACGCGCAATCGCTTTCCGCCCGCACCGTGGTGAACGCCGAGTTCACGGCCGCGCTCGAGGACTTCTCGACAGACGCAATGGCGCTCTCCGACGCGCTGCGCGCCGCTGGCGTCACACAGGACATGCCTTGCATCTTCCGCGGCATTTCCGAAGACGCCCGCGCCCGCCTTGCCGATTTCAGCGCCGCACAGACGGACGAGCACCGCGCCGAGGCGCTTACCGCCCTCCACGTGCTCCTGGATGACGCGATCCTGCTCGCGCCGATGGCCGAAGCCGAAGCGCGCCGCGCGCAAGACTCCGCCGCCGCTTCAGCGAACTGAAACCTCGCTCTGCTATGGCGTCGCCCGTGATCGTGCTCACGCCGCTCTTTCCCGCGATGCAGCGGGCCATCCTCGTCGCGTTTGGCGGGGTGTTTATTCTGCTCGCGTGCCTAGGCGCCGCGGACCGCAGCGGCTGGCCGCCGCACGATCTCTTCATGTCGCTTGAGCTGATCCCATTCCTGATCGGGACAGCGCTCGTCGTCAGTGCGCTCGTTGACTACGCCATCGAGTGGCGGATCGCGCCGGATGATGTCACGGTGTTGCGGCGCTCAGTCTTCGCGTCGCACACGATCGCACTCACGAAGGCGATCGTCGCGAGCGCCGTCGTGCGCACGCATGAGTGGGACACACGCCCCACATCTTACGATGTAGAAGTCCGCACGACGGACGGGAAGCGTTTGACGACGCCCGAGCGCACCACATTGGCCGACGCCGAGCAGGATCTCGCGGCGATCGCCGCGAACCTGCCCGGCTAAGCGCGGTCTAGCTCGCGTACTTCACACTGCAGCCATACGGCGTCGTTTGCGCCGTCGCGACCGGCCGGCCCGCCCGCATATCCGCGAGCGCCGCGCGGACATAGTTCGTCGCGCCTTCCAGCGAAGACGGCGCCGCGCGCGGGCGATCATCGATCGCGCCTTGATACACGATCACGCCCTGCGGGTTGATGATGAACATGTGCGGCGTCGTGCGCGCGCCGTAGAGGTGGCCGACCGCGCCCGAAGGATCGAGCAGAATGGCTGTGGGCGCCGCCTGCGCCGTCGTCGCGATCTGCCGCGCACG
Source organism: uncultured Caulobacteraceae bacterium (assembly GCA_964564595.1). Taxonomy (GTDB): domain Bacteria; phylum Pseudomonadota; class Alphaproteobacteria; order Caulobacterales; family Aquidulcibacteraceae; genus JBEVOS01. The sequence goes on along the minus strand of CAZMCA010000038.1, from coordinate 8,990 downwards.
TGCGCCATCGGCGTAGCCTTGTTCGCCCGGCGCCGAGGAGATCACCGAGAGCCACACAGCGCCGCCCGCGATCGCGTCGCGCATAGTGCCCTGCATGTTGCCGCTGTCGTAGTGCTTGCGGACATATGGGCAGCCGTCATTGGTCCACTCGAGGATCACGGTGCGGCCCGCGAATTCCGAAAGCTGGCGTGTGGCGCCATTTGCATCGGCGGTCGAGAAGTTTGGCGCGCGCGCGCCGTTCGCAACCGAAGCTTCCGCCGGCCGCGCAAGAAAGTAGCTCGCGCCCGCAACGCCAACGGCTGCGACGCCCGCGCCTGCGATCAGATTGCGGCGTGTCAGAATGCTCATCGTCACTCTCCCTCTTCCGCGACCGCCCCGTCTTCCTCGACAAAGTCGAGCACGATCGATTCTGTCAAAACCTGCGGCAACACCACCGGCTGCGCCGAGCCGGGCGCATAATAGAGATAAAGCGGCACGCCGTCGCGCCCGTGTTCAGCGAGCGCGCTGGCGATCTGCTCATCGCGGTTCGTCCAATCCGCTTCGAGATAGACGATGTCGTTGTCTTCGAAGGCGCGCGCGATCCGCGTGGAGTTCAGCGCCGTGATCTTGTTGACCTGACACGTAACGCACCACGCAGCGGTGAAATTTACGAACACGCCGTGCCCTTGGTTCACCAATTCCGTAACGCGCGTCGGGGACCATGCCGTCGCTTCGATCTCGGCGGCCGTCGTCGTTGCTTGCGCCGGCGCCGCAAGCGGGCGCCAGCCAATCACCGCGACAGCGAGCACCACCAGCGCGCCGGCGATCCGCCAGCCCACGCCCCAGCGCCCAACGGTGACGAAGAACCCGAGCGCCGTCGCCGCCGCGAGCAACACCAAGAGGCCGTTCGCCCCCGCCTGCGCGGTCAGCACCCATGCAAGCCACACGGCCGCGGCGAACATCGGAAACGCGAGCACGATCTTGGCGCGCGTCATCCAATCGCCAGGCTTCGGGAGCAGCTTCTGCAATTGCGGCAAGAACGAAAGCGCTGTGAACGGCAACGCAAATCCAAACCCCAGCGCCGCGAAGACCAGGAGCGTCGTCGCCGCGCCCTGCGTCGCCGCATAACCGGTCGCGCTCGCCATGAACGGCGCGGTGCATGGCGTCGCCGCGATCACCGCAAGCGCACCGGTGAAGAACGCGCCCGCCGCGCCGCGCTGCGAAGCGAGACCACCGCCAACGTTCTGCAGCGATCCGCCAATCTCGAACGCGCCGAGCAGATTGAGGCCGATCGCGAAGAACAGAAGCGCCAACGCCGCGACGATGACCGGCGATTGCAGCTGGAAGCCCCACCCGATCGCTTCGCCACCGGCCTTCAGCGCAACCAGCACGCCCGCAAGCGCGAGGAAGGTCGCCATCACGCCGGCAAGAAAGAACAGGCCGCTGCGGCGCGCTTCGCGCACATCCCCGCCATGCGACGCAAGGCTAAGCGCCATGATAGACAGCACCGGAAACAAGCACGGCATGATGTTGAGCAACAGCCCGCCCGCGAATGCGAGCAGCAACGCCAACGGCAACGTCACGTCGCTCGCCGCGCCGCCTTGCGCCGCCGCTTCCCCGCCCGCGCCCGGTAAAGCCGGCCCCGGCGTTGCGCGCACTTCGTAAGCGCGCCGCACCCACGCGCCATCGGCGCGCTCTTCGACGGTGAGCACGCCTTCGAGTTCGGTCTCGCCCAAATCTTGCGCCGCGCCGGGCTTCGCCATCAGCGCAACGCCCGCGGGACCAAGGCTCGCGTTCTCCGGCGCGGCGTGTTCGATCGCATCGCCGCGATACGGGAAGAAGTGCGGATCGCGCACGCGCGCGCTTCCGCCCGCCAGCGCCTCACCCGCAAACGTGAAGCGCGCGCCGCCCGTGATCGCCGTCACGCGGCCTTCGATCTCAGCTGCGCGCGGCAACTCCGCCACCGCACGCGCAATGCGCGGCCCCCAAGTCGGATCGTCCGCGCCCTGCGCCGCGACCGGCACGGTGAGCGTGAGCGCGGCTTCTTCGGGAATGCAGATGTCGCTGCACACGAGCCACGTCGCGTGCGCGGGCAGCGTTAGCGTATCGCCCGGCCGCGCATTCGCTGGCGCCGTCACTTCAACGGGAAACAGCACCTCGTTCGAGTAGCCGTAGTTCACAAGGATATCGAACGGGATGCGCTCGGGCGCCGGGTATTGCAGCGGCCCCGCCGTCACGCCCGCCGGGGCGCGCCAGACGATCTCGGTCGGCTCGCCGCTATCACCGGGATTGCGCCAATAGGTGTGCCAGCCCTGCCGGATGTTCTGCCGGAAAACGACCGTAAAGGTCTCCCCCGGCGCGACAGCCGCGCGGGCGCTGTGCAGCTCGGCTTCGACGTTGTCGGTGCGGACAGGCTCGGCGGCAGCGCCGTGCGCCAGGGCGAGCGCTGCCAGCGCCCCGAACAATGCCTTGGCGAAAACTCTCATCGCCCCGGCGTAGCAAGCCCGCAGGCCGTGCGCCAAGGCTCTCGCCCATTCGTGATTGCTGATCGTCGCATCCTCCAAAGCAAAAGGCGGAGCCTTGCGGCCCCGCCCTTCTAAATTCGCCTCATCTGACCCAGCCGTTACGCCAGCGGGGTCGCCGCCTGGATGCGGGCCGCCCGCGACAGGATCTTCGGCCACAGGCCGAGCGAGAGCAGGTGCGCGTGCATCACGGCCGAGACGCCCCGGTCGCGCAACTCAAGGTACGTGTCCTTCGGCAGCGCATTCACTTTCTGATCCGAGATCCGCAGATATTCGCCGATCTTCTGGGGCTCGTCCGGCGTGCCATCCGGCTTGGCGCGCGGCAGCGCCAGCGGCGTCAGTTCGAACAGGTTGTGATCTTCCATCAGCTTGACGAATTCCTGGGTCCGGCGGCCGAGCACGTCGAACTCACGGCAAAACTGAATGGCTTCCTGCGTGTAGCGCGAAGGCTGATCGCCTTCGAAGAACGGCAGTTCGGGCGAGGACGACACCATCTTCGCGGCGCGATCGATGCACACCAGCACCCGGTCGCCTTCCTGGCCGTTCTGCGCGGGCGCCGCCTGCGGTTGCGGGCCGCCAGCGATGATCGGCAAGAACGGATAGCGGCGCGCAAAAGCCGGCAGATAGACTTCCGGATCGAGCGCGCCATCGCCGGCGAGAAACACGTTCATGCCGGGGCGCAGGCCCATGACCGCGAGCGGCGTCTTGGTCTGCGTGTCGAAAATGATCGGGTAGCACACGGCCGCAAGGCCGAACTCATCGACCGTCAACGGGATGAGATGCGTTTCCGCGAGGAACGAGAACGGGTTTTGAACCTGGCTGACGCCGAGCCCGCGATGCTTCTCCTGCGACAGCGGTTCGAGCTGCCGGTAAAAGAGAATTTGTCCCAGAGATTGTTCGCCCTGGCCCGCCGTCGTCATTCTCACACTCCGGTTATCCCGCTGGACGCGCTCTCAACCACGAAAGATCGTGCGAGGCAACACGCGGGCGCCGGTACATACCGCCTTTTCAGAAACGGGGCGCATGCTACGATCCCCCCGAAAAGCTAGGAAAAAGCCCGCCAGGAGGCTGAGCGGGCGCCAAGGGAGGCCCCGCGCATGCCGATCGAACTCGACGCCGTAAAAGAAGCCCTGGCCGCCAAGCCCGAGCCGCGGCCGTTCTCTTATGGCGATAAGGACGTGATGCTCTATGCGCTCGGCATCGGCATGGGCGCAGACCCTATGAACGAGCGCGAATTGCCGTTCGTGTACGAAAAGGGCCTCAAGGTTGTCCCCACGGCCGCGACCGTGCTCACCGCAGGCGCGGCGCGCGGCGGCGGCGGCTCGCGCTCGCTTGGCATCAACTTCCTGATGGTCGTTCACGGCGAGCAGCGCTTGACGCTCCACCGCCCACTCAAACCCGCAGACGAACTCACCACCGAGAGCCGCCTCATCGCGGCGGTCGACAAGGGCAAGGAAAAGGGCGCGGTCATTTATAATGAGACGACGTGGCGCGAGAAGAACGGCGATCCCGTCGCCACCCTCACTGGCGCCACGTTCGCACGCGGCGATGGGGGTTGGGGCGGCCCCAGCGAAGGCGGCCCGGCCGTCCACGAAGTGCCCAAGCGCGCGCCTGATAAAGAGCTTGCAATCACCACGCGCCCCGACCAGGCGCTGATCTACCGCCTCAACGGGGATCGCAACCCGCTTCACTCCGATCCCGACGTCGCCAAAAAGGCTGGCTTCCCGCGCCCGATCCTGCATGGCCTGTGCACCTACGGCGTGACCTGCCGGGCGGTGCTCGAATCGTACTGCGATCTCGAACCGGCGCGCCTCAAGGCGTTCGACGTGCGGTTCTCCTCGCCAGTCTATCCGGGCGAAACGATCGTCACCAAGATGTGGAAGGACGGCGATACCGTCTCGTTCGAGGCCTACATCAAGGAGCGCCCGAACGTGACCGTCATCAAGAACGGCCGCGCCGTCGTCGCCTGATCCGCAAAGAGGGTGGCGGCGCAAGACTTGCGCTAAACACGCGCCATGACTCGTTTCGCCGCCCTCGCGCTCGTCCTTGTTCTGGCCGCCTGCGGCCCACGCGCGCCGACGCCCCAAAGCGCCTTTGATGGTCGCGTCAGCGATTGGACGCGCGAAATCCTGGCCGAGAGCCCGGAACTCGCCACACGCGCCGGCGTCGATGAGGAGGTTGCAGGCGCAGGCTTCCGCCGCCGGCTTGACGATCGCAGCCCCGAGGCCGATGAGCGCCGCCGCACCGCCGCGCTCCGGCGCGTGGCGGAACTGCGCGCCATCTCCGCACGCGACCTCACGGGCGAAGAAGCTATCACCTACCAGACGCTCGAAGCGCAGTTCGCCGCTGCGGCCGAAGGTGCCGCGTTCGCGTTCGGCGGCTTCACCCAGCTCGGCGGCGCCACGCCCTACGCCTTCAACCAACTCGACGGCGCCTATCTCGAGCTGCCCGACTTTCTCGACACGCGCCACGCCATCACATCCCTCGCGGACGCGGAAGATTACGTCGCGCGCCTGCGGGCCGCGCCCGCCGCGATCGATGGCGACACCGCCCGCATGCGCCGCGACGCAGAGGCCGGGATCATCCCGCCGCTCTTCATCATCGATCGCACGATCGCCAATCTCGATTCCGCCGTGAGCGTGCCTGCTGGCGCGCAAATCTACGTCACGAGCCTTCGCGATCGCCTTGCGCCGCTCACCGCGCCCGGCGCCGATGGCGCGCAGCACCCAGACGCGCCACGCGCTCAAGCGCTCATCACCCAAGCCGAAGCGATTGTGCGTGACCGGATCACGCCCGCCAATCAGCGCGCCGCCGCGCTGCTGCGATCGCTGCGCGCGCGCGCGACCAACGACGCGGGCGTGTGGCGCCTGCCCGAAGGCGAGGCCTTCTATCGCGCCACGCTCAAAATCGAGACGATGACGGATCTGACGCCCGATCAGATCCATCAGATCGGCCTGCAGCGCGTCGCCGCGCTCACACGCGAGCTCGACGTCGCGCTCCGCCGCCAGGGCATGGCGCAAGGCACCGTGGGCGAGCGGCTCGCGCAAATGACGGCCGATCCCCGCCACCGCTATGCCGAAACCGAAGAAGGCCGCGCGCAATTGCTCGCCGACGTGCGCGCGCGCGTCGCGCACGTCATGCAACTTGCGCCAAACTGGTTCTCAACGTTGCCGCGCGCTGCGCTCGAAGTGCGCCGTGTGCCGCTCGCAGCGGAGGCCGCCTCGTCGGGCGCATATTACGAGCCGCCTTCGCTGGATGGCTCGCAGCCGGGCGTCTACTACATCAACATGCGCAGCCTGGCGGAGATGACGCGCATCGATCTGCCGACACAGGATTATCACGAAGCCGCGCCCGGCCACCACTTCCAGATCGCGCTCGCGCGCGAACGCGCCGATCTTCCGCTGCTCCGGCGCCTGATGGGCTTTTCAGCCTACGCCGAAGGCTGGGGCCTCTACGCCGAACAACTCGCGGATGAGCAGCGCCTCTATGAACGCGATCCGGTCGGGCGCATCGGCTATCTGCGCTGGCAATTGTGGCGCGCCGCGCGCCTCGTCGTCGACACCGGCATCCACGCCAAGCGCTGGACGCGCGAGGAAGCCATCACGTACCTGTCGCAAGCCACAGGCGACGCGCCGGGCGTGATCGTGTCCGAAGTCGAGCGATACGTCGTGTGGCCGGGCCAAGCGTGCAGCTACGAACTCGGCCGGCGCGAGATCGAGGCGTTGCGCGAAGAAGCGCGCAATCGCCTCGGCCCCGATTTCGACCTCAAAGGCTTCCACGACAGCGTCCTGCACGAAGGCGAGTTGCCGTTCTCCGTGCTCGGCGGCCAGGTGCGCGCGTGGATCGCCACGCGCGCCGAAGAAGCCGCCCGCCGCTAGCTAGAACCGATAGCCGACGCCGGTCGCGATCACCCACGGGTCGATGTCCACGTCGGCGCGGATCGCGCCGTTGTTGAGCGAGACCTCGCTGTTGATCCAGATCCGCCGCGCGTCGATGTTGATCGACCAGTGGTCGTTCAGGCGGATGTCCGCGCCAACCTGAAGCGCCGGACCGACGCTGTCGTCATACGAAATGTTCGTGACCGGCCCGCCCGCGGGCAGTTCTTCGTTGAAGAAGTGCGTGTAGTTCACGCCCGCGCCCACGTATGGCTCGACGTTGCCGAAATTGGTCCAGCGGTACTTCAGCGTCACCGTCGGCGGGAAATGCGTCACCTGCCCGAGATCGACGCGCCCAAGCGATGTGTTCACTGCCGCCACGTCATGCTGCGCGATGCAGCACAGCAATTCGGCCGAGACGTGCTCATTGAAGAAGTATTCGAGCTGCACCGAGGGCACGACCTCGTCGGAAATCTCCGCCGTCCCGCCGATACCGGAAATCGTTGCGCTCTCATCCGGCAGCACGGCGATCACGCCGAGCTTGATCTGAACATTGTCGAGCACCGAAGCATTGGCCGGCGCGGCAAGCGCGCCCATCCCCAATGCGAAGGCGGCGCACGCCGCCCACGTAACCTGTCTCATGCCTCTTCTCCCGCGCGTCCCGCCGGGATCAAGCCGCGTAGCGCCCGCGCGCAGTTTGACGCCAATCAAGCCGTGGCGTGGCCGAACGCCGCGCAAACGACACACCCCGGCAAAATCTTTCCACGCCGCAAGTCCGGCAAAACCGCGCCACACCGCCGCCGCGATCCGGGCGCGGCCTCGCCTCCACGCTTGAATCGCGTTCATGCGGGAGGACGAGCATGACAATCCGACTGAAGAAGCGCTGGGCGATGGCGCTCGGCGCACTCGTTTTGGCGAGTTGCACGACGCAATCGGCCGAAGGCCCCAAAAACATGGCCGCGGAAGCGCGCGCCGAAGACCGCTTCGACGGGCCGCCGCCGCCCTCGCCGCCGCCGCCTCCGCCGCCACCCATTATGGCCGCGCCCATGCAGCAGGGCTACGCGATGGGCCGCATGGCCGGCGGGCTCACCGCAGCGCAAATGGCGCCGCAGCCGATGCCCGGCACGGTCGATCGCGAAAACTACGAAAACGTCGATCCCAATCCGGTGCGCGCCGTTGCCGAAGAGCCGGTTTCGACGTTCTCCGTCGATGTCGATACCGCGTCCTATTCAAACACACGCCGCATGCTCACGCAGGGCCGCCTGCCGCCGCGCGACGCTGTGCGCGTCGAAGAACTCATCAACTATTTCCAATACGATTATCGCCTGCCCGCGCAGCGTTCGCGCCCGTTCGAGCCAACGGTCGCGCTCGCGCCTTCGCCGTGGGCGGAAGGGCGACAGCTGCTGCATATCGGCCTGCAAGGCTACAACGTCATTCCACGCGAGCGCCCGCCGCTGAATCTCGTGCTGCTGATCGATGTGTCCGGCTCCATGCAGGGCCCGGACCGTCTCGATCTCGCGCTGCAGAGCTTCCGCATTCTCACCGAGCAACTCACCGCGCGCGATCGCGTCTCCATCGCGGTCTACGCCGGCGCGGCTGGTGAAATCCTCGCGCCCACGCCCGGAAACGACCGCGCGCGTATCTCCGCCGCGCTCGACAATTTGCGCGCAGGCGGCTCGACGGCGGGCGGCGAAGGCCTCCGGCTCGCTTACGCGCTCGCAGAACGCAACTTCAACCGCAACGCCATCAACCGCGTCATCATCGCCACCGATGGCGATTTCAACGTCGGCATCAACGATCCCGAGCAATTGCAGGATTTCGTCGAGCGCAAGCGCGAGAGCGGCATCTACCTCTCCGTGTTCGGCTATGGCGGCGGCAACTACAACGACCTGCTGATGCAGCGCCTCGCGCAAAACGGAAACGGCGTCGCCGCCTACATCGACAATCTCGCCGAAGCGCGCCGCGTGTTCGATACAGAAATGGCCTCGGCCATGTTCCCGATCGCAAATGACGTCAAAATCCAGGTCGAGTTCAATCCTGGCCGCGTCGCCGAATATCGCCTGATCGGCTACGAAACGCGGATGTTGAACCGCGAGGACTTCAACAACGATCAAGTCGATGCTGGCGAGATTGGCGCGGGTCATTCGGTCACCGCGATCTACGAACTCACGCCCCCAGGCGGGCGCACGCTCAACGAACCGTCGCGCTATCCGCAAAACCGGCCGCGCGATCCGGACGCCACCGCGAGCTTCGCCAACGAGATCGCGTTCCTGCGCATCCGCTACAAACTGCCTGGCGAAACCACGAGCCGCTTGATCGAGCGCCCGATCACCAACGCCGATGCGTTCGCGACGATGGCGCAAGCGCCGGAAGCAACGCGCTGGGCGAGCGCCGTCGCCGGCTACGGCCAGCTTCTGCGCGGCGATCCCTACCTCGATCGCGGCTACGGCTGGCAGAACGTGATCGATCTCGCGCAAGGCGCGCGCGGGCGCGATCAATATGGCTGGCGCGCGGAGTTCGTGCAGCTGGCGCGCGCGGCCTCCGCCGCCGCGGCGCTGCCGACGCTACAAAGCGAGCGCACGCCAGAACCGCGCCCCGCGCCCATGCCGCGGCC
>CAZMCA010000037.1:7236-23616 GCA_964564595.1 uncultured Caulobacteraceae bacterium | reverse complement strand
ATCTCCGCCCTCATCGTAGCCCAGCGCGCCTACGAGATGAACGCCAAGGTCATCACCGCCGCCGACGAAATGCTGCAGACCACGACGCAGCTGAGGTAGCGTTCACGCCTCTTTAAGCGAACGCGTCGTTTTTGAAACAAAGGCTGCGCACGAATGCGCGGCGGGCAAAAGCGGAGCGCGCCGGAAGTGCGCAGCGCCGCTTCAGGAAACGCCCTGCCATGCATGTTCTCGCGCGCGCGCTCTGTGCGTTTGCCCTGCTCGCAACGCCGGCCTTCGCCGACACGCTTACGCTGCGCCCGCGCGTGGAGGTCACCGGCCCCGCGATCACGCTTGGCGATGTCTTCACCGGCGCCGGTGCGGAAGCGGCGCGCGCCATCGCGCCCTCCCCGTCCGCTGGGCAAACCGCGACGCTGCCTGCGGATTTCCTCGTCGCCGCCGCGCAGTCCGCCGGCCATGACTGGACGCCGACCGTCAACGAAGTGCGCGTCACGCGCCCGGGCGGCGCGCGCGCAACCATCGCGGCATCGTCTCCAACATACGGCCAAGCCGCCGAGCCGCCCGCCGTGCAGCGCAACGAAAGCATCGCGCTCACCTTCGCGGCGCCCGGCCTCTCGCTGACGACGCGCGCGCGCGCGCTGCAGCCCGGCGCAGTCGGCCAGCGCATCCGCGTCGTGAACCTGCAATCGAACCGCACGATCGACGCCACCGTCACCGGCCCCGGCGCCGCGGCCGTCAACTAGAACATCAACGAAAGCACACATGACCCTGCGCCTCGCCTTCAGCGCCGCCTTTGCCGCCTCGCTCCTCACGGCGTGCGCTACGCCCTCGAACGCTGACTTCCAGGCCTTCGCGGACGATGCGCGCGCAGCGCCCGGCCAAGCCTACAGCGCCGCGCGCCGCGCGATGGGCCCGCCGCAGCTCGCCAACGTCGAAACGCCCGCCGCGCTTGCGGGCACGAACACGCATTCGATGCCACAGCCGGCCGCCGTGAACTACGAGCCGAGCGCCGCGAACTCGCTGTGGCGCCAAGGCTCGCGCAGCTTCTTCAACGACCAGCGCGCGTCGCGCATCGGCGACATTCTGACAGTCAACATCGAGATCTCCGACAAAGCCGAGCTCTCGAACTCCTCCGCGCGTCAGCGCAACAGCTCAACCAATGCGGGCGTGTCGAACTTCTTTGGCCTCGAAAACATCCCGGGCCGTGTGTTGCCCGGGGGCTTTGATCCCTCGAACCTCGTCGGCGCCGAAGCGGATTCTTCGCAGAATGGCCAAGGCACCATCAACCGCGAGGAAAAGATCAACCTCACGATGGCCGCCGTCATCACCGACATCTTGCCGAACGGCAATCTCGTCATCGCGGGGCGCCAGGAAGTGCGCATCAACGCTGAACTGCGCGAACTCACTGTCAGCGGCATCATCCGCCCCGAGGACATCGCGGCCGACAACACCATCCGCAACGATCAGATCGCCGAAGCGCGCGTCTCCTATGGCGGCCGCGGCCAGATCAGCGCCGTCCAGCGCCCAAGCTGGGGCCAGCGCGCCGCCGACGCCATCACGCCCTGGTAGATCGCCAACAAATTTCGTCATTCCGGGCGCGCGAGGCGTGACCCGGAACCCAAGGGCAACGTGCGCGATATTGGCCCCTGGGCTCCGGCTCTGCGCCGCGGTGCGGCTTCGGCCGGAATGACAGAGGTGGTTTGGGTTCGCTAATCTATCGGCGATGCAGTTTGATCCCGCTTCTCGCGCAACGCTGGCCTCCCGCTTCCGTTCCTTCGCGCGCGCTGAACCGGAGGGCGATCACAGCGCCCTCAAGCGCGCCGCCGTCGCCATCACGCTCACACTGAACGATGCGCAAGACGGCGCAGCGTTCCTGCTCACGCGCCGCGCGCCGCGCTTGCGGGCGCATGGCGGCCAATGGGCGCTGCCGGGCGGGCGCTGCGACGCGGGCGAAACGCCCGTCGAAACCGCGCTACGGGAAATGGACGAAGAGATTGGCCTCAAACTCAGCGCCGCCGATGCGCTCGGCGAGCTCGACGACTACCCGACACGCTCTGGCTATCTCATCACGCCCGTCGTGTTCTGGCGCCCGGAAGGCGCGGCCGAACCCGTCGCCAACCCGGATGAAGTGGAGAACATCTACCGCATCCCGATTTCGGACATCGCGCGCGAAGACGCCGTCGAGTTCGAGACCATCCCCGAAAGCCCGCGCCAGGTGATCCGTTTGAAAGTGCTCGAAGGGCACAACATCCACGCGCCCACCGCCGCGATGCTCTACCAGTTTCGCGAACTTTGCGCCGGCCGCGTCACGCGCGTCGCTGACCTAGAGCAACCCGTCTTCGCCTGGCGTTAGAAGTCGCCGAGCACGCTCACGAGTTTCTGCTTCAGCGCCATCGCGTTGAAGGGCTTTACGATCGTGGCGCCCGCCCCGGCGCGGCGCACGGCGCTGTCAGCGTCAGGACGGCCGTCGTTCGTCACCATCACGAAGGGCGTATCCTTCAGGCGATCGTCAGCGCGCACGCGCTGCAAGAGCTCGCCGCCATTCATCGGCGCCATGCCCCAATCGGAGATCACGAGCTGATATTGCTTGGCGCGCATCTTGTTGAGCGCGGCCGCGCCATCGCTCGCTTCGTCGATGTTCGAGAATCCAAGTTGGCGCAGCAGATTGCGCAGGATGCGCACCATCGTATTGTAATCGTCGACCACAAGGATCGGCGTCGACAAGGACACAGCCATTCTTGGCTCCCAACACCCTTTGGCGAACGGCGCTTTCCGCACCGCCGCCGGCCCCGCGTCTTTAAGACGCCCGAACCGGCCTTGCGCCCACCATTGAGTGAGATGTAGCAAACCTTCAGAAATATTCGGTAAAATGGGCCTTAAGCACAGGTGAACGAATGAGCGGCCTCTTCTTTGAAGATTTGTCGATCGGCCAAGCCGCCGAACGCACCAACACCGTCACCGAAGACGTGATCATCGCGTTCGCGAATGTCTCGGGCGATCGCAATCCCGTGCATCTGGACGCGGCCTTCGCCGCGACCACGCCGTTCAAGGAGCGCATCGCGCACGGAATGCTCTCGGCCGCCTATATCTCCGCCGTCATCGGCATGGACCTGCCAGGCCCCGGCGCCATTTACGTCTCGCAAACACTTTCCTTCCGCCGCCCCGTTAAGATCGGCGCAATCGTTGTGACGCGCTGCGAAGTGAAATCGCTCGACGCGGAGAAAGCCCGCGCGACGCTGACATGCGTGTGCACGGTCGATGGCAAGAGCGTCGTCGAAGGCGAAGCCGTCGTGATGGCGCCGCGCAAGGGGTGAGCATCCGCGTTTTCACCGGGCGCGCGCGCGCGCCAGCGGACGCACGCAACGCGGGCGTTGCGCTCGGCGTGCTCGATGGCGTGCATCGCGGCCACCAAGTCGTCATCGCCGCCGCCAGGCACGAAGGCCGCGCGCTGGGCGCTGCCGTGTTCGAGCCGCATCCGCGTCACTACTTCCGCCCCGACAGCCCGCCCTTCCGCATTCAGAACGCCGCGCAACGCGTGCGCGCGCTCGAAGCCGCCGGCGTCGCGTTCGTTTTCCAGATGGCGTTCGACCGCTCGATCGCCGAATGCCCGGCTGACGATTTCGCGCGCACGATCCTCGCCGAAGAGATTGGCGCATCGCATGTCAGCGTCGGCGCCGATTTTCAATACGGCAAAGACCGCGGCGGCGATGTGCGCACGCTCGCGCGCGCCGGCGAAACGCTCGGCTTCACCGTCTCCGTCACGCCGCCTGTTCTGGAAGACGGCCAGCGCATTTCCTCGACCGCAATCCGCGCCCTCATCGGCGAAGGCAAAGTCGCCGACGCTGCAGCGCTGCTCACACGCCCATTCGCAATCGAAGGCGAAGTCATCACCGGCGCGCAACGCGGCCGCACCATAGGCTTTCCCACCGCCAACATCGGTTTGAGCGACTACGTGCGCCCCAAATACGGCGTCTACGCCGTGCGCACGAAGGTCGATGGGGCGCAAGTCAACGGCGTCGCCAACATCGGCGTCAAACCCACCGTCGGCGCCGCGCCCGAGCCGCTCTTGGAAGCGCACCTCTTCGACTATTCGGGCGATCTCTACGGCAAGACGCTCGAAGTCGACCTCATCGCCTTCCTCCGCCCCGAACAAAAGTTCGAAAGCTTCGACGCGCTAAAGGCGCAAATCCTCACCGACGCCGAAGCCGCCCGCAAAGCACTCGCCTAGCGCACGCGCCGGTAAATGCGCCGCCCCGCAGGCGCCGCGACCGCCGCGTAGCGCGCTGCAAGCGCGGGCTGGAGCACATCGCCGGCTTCCGTTTCCGCCGCATACTTCTCCGACGTGTTCTCGTTGATCACGATCCCGTCCGGCGCCACCGCCAGGCTGTCGCGCCGAGCCAGATTCACTCCTGGTAAGCCGGGCGGACCTCGGCGCCGCTCCGCCGCGGCTTCAGCGTGCGCTTGATCCGATTGATGCCGGAGAACACCACATCATCGAACGAGGTTGGATTGCGCACCGAAAACAGATCGATGGCGCCCGCCTTCACTGCGTCGCGCCAAACGCTTGCGCCCGGTGCGGCTGGGCGCAGACCAGCGCGCCGCAAGAGATAATTGGCCTGATGAATTTTAGCCGCGCGGTTCGAGCGGTGGAGCGCAAGCCCAAGCGACAGCGAGATCGAAACCGCAGGCCCGTTCTGCACCCAGTGCGGCGCGTTCACGGGATGGTGCACGCCCTCGCCCGGCGCAATTGCGAACGCGCGGCCGTAGGCATCGTCCTTCGCGATCGGCGTCGGGCGTTGCACGTACCACGCTTCCTTGTCGGCCTGCGTGATCACCCGCGGATCGTCGGGATCGAAAAGATAGACGGTTTTCGAACCGCGTATTTGATGGAGAAAGTTCCAGGTGTGATCGAAGTGATAGTGCGTCACCGCGTTCGGCCCGGACACGAACAACGTGGCGAAGGTCTTGAACGTCTCGGCCTTTACGTCCCGCCCATAGAGCGCGGAAAGGTCCGCGTAGCATGCCTCGACGATCCCGGCGACGCGCGGATCGGCGTCGTCAATCCGCGTCAGGCGTATCCAGCTTTCGCCCGCCTCCAGCCCGTTGAGTGAAGCAATCGCGTCGTCGCGCGTCTCGCGCGTCGCATAGCGGATTTTCCCACCCGAGTTAGGCCCGCGATAGAATACTTGATCGTAGCGTTCCGCCGTCAGCAGCCGTTCTGCAATTGCGATGACGGAGTCGAGCGTCAGCGCCGGATCGTGCGCAAGCGGGTGCGTGAACTTGAACGAAAGCCCCGCACGCATGCGCGCGGCGTCCTCATTGGAGAACGCGGTTCGTCCGGTTACGGCTGGCGCAGCGACCACGATCCCCTCCCGCCTCGCGGGAGCTTATCCCCAGCGCGCGGGGCTGGCAAAACTAGCGCCGGGCGCGAAAAAACGCGCGCAGCAGTTCGGCGCTCGCGTCTTCCAGAACGCCGCCCGTCACCGTAGGCCTCCAATGGCACGTCGGCGCTTCGAAGAACTTCACGCCGCTCACGACCGCCCCGCCCTTCGGATCGCTCGCGCCATACACAACGCGCGCGATGCGCGCTGCGCTGATCGCACCGGCGCACATCGTGCAGGGCTCAAGCGTCACGTAGAGCGTCAGCCCCGGCCGCAGCCGGTAATTGCCTGCAAGCTCCGCCGCGCGCCGCAGCGCGACGATCTCGGCGTGCGCCGTCGGATCATGCATGCCGATCGGCGCGTTCGATGCGCCCGCGACGACCTCGCCCGTCGATTCATCGACGATCACGCAGCCGACGGGCGTTTCGCCGGCCTCGGCCGCGCTCTCGGCAAAGCCGAGCGCCATCCGCATGTAGTCCTTGTCTTTCACATCACGCCCTTCACGCGCGTTTCAGTTCCAGCAAATCCGCCACCACTGGTCCGAGCAGGATCGTCTCAAAGCCGCCCTCCGCTATCGCGTTGCGATACTTCTGGCGCGCTTCTTCGTTCGAATGGTGCATGCGCGTTTCCATCGCCTTCTGATAGGTCGCTTCGTCGGGCCATTGCGCGTAGGCGAAGAATGCCCCGTCCGCGCCGCGATGGAGCCGCGAGCCCCAGCCGCCGAACTCGCGTGCAATGGCCGCGGTCCCGTCCCGCCAGCCTGCCTCGAACTCAGCCTCCCGCCCTGGTATGACCCGCCACCGATAAATGACCGCGAACATGAAATCCCCTGAAACGAAATCCGGCGGCCCGCCCAAGAAGGCTGCGGCCAAGACGCCCAAGCCCTACGCGCAAGGCATGGCCGACATCGAGGGCGAGCGCATCGCCAAATATCTAGCGCGCGCGGGCGTCGCGTCCCGACGCGACATCGAGCGGCTGATCGCCGATGGGCGCGTGAAGCTCAACGGCAAGAAGCTCGATACGCCTGCTGTGAAAGTCACCAGCGCTGACAAAGTTCAGGTCGATGGCCAGTTGGTGGGGGCGGCCGAGCCGACGCGCCTGTGGCGCTATCACAAGCCCTCGGGCCTCGTGACCACGCACCGCGACCCGCAAGGCCGCCCCACCGTGTTCGAGCGCTTGCCGCAGAACCTGCCGCGCGTCGTCTCCGTCGGCCGGCTCGATCTCACATCCGAAGGCCTGCTGCTGCTCACCAATGACGGCGCGATGGCGCGCAAGCTTGAACTGCCGGCGAACGGCTGGATCCGCCGCTATCGCGCGCGCGCCTACGGCGTGATCGGCCAAGGCGAGCTCGACACGCTGCACGATGGCGTCACGATCGACGGCATTCGCTACGGGCGCATCGAAGCCAAGCTCGAGCGCCAGCAAGGCGCCAACGCGTGGATCACGGTCTCGATCGCCGAAGGCAAAAACCGCGAAGTGCGCCGCGTGCTGGAGGGCCTAGGCCTTCGCGTGAACCGCCTGATCCGCACCGCTTACGGCCCCTTCCAACTCGGCCTTCTTGAGCCAGGCCAAGTCGAAGAAATCCCGCGCCGCATCATCCGCGAGCAAATCCGGAAAGACTAGCGCGCGGCGCTAGTGCACCGCGGTCCGTGAGAACACGTTCATCACCACGACGCCCGCGATGATCAGCGCCATGCCGATCAGCGCAGGCGCATCGAGCGTTTGCTTGAACAGGAAGAACCCGATCAGCGCGATCAGCACGATGCCGGCGCCGCTCCATATCGCGTACGCGATCCCGACCGGAATGCGCTCCAGCGTCAGCGAGAGAAAGTAGAACGCCGCTGAATACGCCGCCGCGCAGATGATCGACGGCAGCGTCTGCGTAAACCCGGCCGACGCTTTGAGCGCGCTCGTTCCGATCACCTCGGCCAGGATGGCGGCGGCGAGGTACGCGTAGTGCATCAATGGGCCGGCGGATGCGCGCCAAGGAAGCCCGGCAGCGCGGGGATCACCGCCGGGAAGAAGACGTGCAGGTCTTCCCACACCATGCGGAACGCCGCGAACACGATGATCACGATCCCGAGCACCGCGATCCAGCGGTACTTCTCGATCACGCGCGCGATCACGCCCGCGGCCACGCCCATCAGGATCACCGCGAGCACGAGGCCGAACGCCATGATCGCCGGCGAGTGGCGCGACACGCCCGCCACGGCGAGCACGTTGTCGAGCGACATCGAGACATCGGCGATGACGATGGTGAGAAGCGCGCGCCCAAAACTCGCCGGGGGTGCTGCCGCGGCGGCGACGTTCTCGGCCGCCTTTACGCCCTGCTCTGGTTCGGCGAGCGGCGCTTCAACACGGTGCGCCTTCAAATCCTGCCACATGCGCCACGCGACCCAGAACAGTAGCAACCCGCCGACCAGCAGGATGCCTTTGAACTGCAGGAGCTGAACCGTGATCAGCGCAAAGAAGATGCGCAGCACGAGCGCGCCAATGATGCCCCAGAAGATCGCGACGCGCTGCTGATGTTGCGGCAATGCCGAGGCCGCAAGGCCAACGGCGACGGCGTTATCTCCCGCCAGCGCAAGGTCGATCAGGATGACCTGGATGAGGGCGGCGATATCAGAAGCGGCAATTTCCAACGGGCGGCCTCTTACGGGTCGGCTAAGTACGCGCGGCGTTGTTCCGGCTCGCGCGCGCGCGGTCAAGCCGCCAACGTGAACGTGACCTCACGCTGCGTCGCCGCGCCACGCTCCCAGCCTCACGCTTCCTGGATCGGCCGCCCAAGCGAGCCGCGCATCGCCGCGACCGCATCCGGGTCGTTCTGCACCAACGCCGCGAACGCGCGCCGCTCTTCGGCGAGGCCCTCCGCGATCGGCCGGTCGAGCGCGCTGCGCACGAGGCGCTTGGCTTCGGCGAGCCCGCCCGCGGGCTTTGCCGCTAGCCGCTCGGCCCAAGCCAGCGCTTCTTCGAGCGCGTCATCCGCGAGCGCGTGCACGAGCCCAAGCTCGAACGCCTGCGGCGCGGGCACAACCATGCCCTCCAGAATGAACGCGAGCGCCTTGGCTTCTCCGATCACGCGCGGCAGGCGCTGCGTGCCGCCGCCGCCCGGAAAAATGCCGACGCGTGTTTCCGGCAGCCCGATTGGCTCGGCGCTGCGCGCCGCGATGCGGATGTCACATGCGAGCGTGAATTCGAAGCCGCCGCCCATGCACATGCCGTTGATCGCCGCGATCACCGGCTTTGGGCACGACGCTGCAAGATCGACCAGCGCGCCAAACGCGCCCCCGCCCTGCCCAGCTTGCACCGGCGGCGCTTTCTTCAGCGCATCGCCGTAAGTCACGAGTTCATCCACGTCGTAGTGGCGGATGAACATGCCGGGCTCGGCGCCCGTCACGATGATCACGCGCACCGACGGATCGGCGACGGCCGCCTGGAACGCCTCCAGCAACATCGCCGCGCCGCTCGCCGTCATCGTGCCTTTCGGCGCGTTGGAATATTTCAGCACCGCCGCCGCGCCGCGGCGCTCACTGGTGACTTCTGGCATGCGAACGCTCCCTCTCGTTTGGAGGGAGCGTAAGCGCGTCGGCAGCGCTGTGCGAGAGCTTAGCCCTCAGGAACTTTCGCGGGCTGCTCGGGCTCCATCGCAGACTCCGCGCGCGCCTCCGCCGCGCTTGCGGGCGGATCGTGGCGGAACACGGCGCAGGGCGCGGAGACTTGCGTCTCCACTTCGCGGATGCGCTCGAACGGATCATCCCGCGCCGGATCCATCCCGACGGATGCAATCGTCGCTTCGGTCGCTTCGGCGCGCGCAGGCGTCACTGAAACGTGCCGGTCGCGCAGCGCGCGGCGCGCCAGCGTCATCTCTTCCGGCGTCAGCGTTTGCGCCATACCGGCGCCCATGCACTCGCACCATTCCCTTGGCTCGAACCGGCTGCACTCAGCGCGATATTGCTGGCGCGCCACCGAGGTCGGGTCGTTCGCGCTCCAGGCGGGGGCGACGCTGGCGCCCATCGCGGCGAACCCAAGCGCTGCGGCGCAGGCAATTTGAAATCTCATCGTCTCAGCTCCATCGGCCCTGCCCCTGCACTGGGCGGCAAACGCCTGGAACCCGCCTTGGTTGCATCGCGCGCTGACACGGGCGTGATCTGCCTAGCCAGCCGCCCGCGCCCCGTTATGCTTGCCGAAACGACAAGAGAGGGAGCCCGGCCATGTGTGACGAGCGCACAGTCCATGAAGACGAAGAATTCCTGGCCGACGCCGCCAATGTCTCGCGCCGGGGCTTTGCGCTCCTGGGCGCGGGCGCGCTCGCGGCGTGCTCCACCACAGCGGGCGCAGCCACGCTCACCGAGCAGGACGTGACCATCACCACGCCGGACGGAACGTGCGACGCGCATTTTGTGCATCCCACGCGCGGGCGCCATGCCGCCGTGCTCGTGTGGCCAGACATCGGGGGCCTCCGCCCCGGCTTTCGCACGATGGGCCGGCGGCTCGCCGAAAGCGGCTACGCCGTCCTCACCGTCAATCCATTCTATCGCAGCGCCCGCGCGCCCGTGCTCGCCGAAGGCGAAGCGTTCACGCAGCCCGACGTGCGCGCGCGGCTGATGAGCTACACGGCGCAATTCAATCCCGAAGCCATCGCGCGCGACGCGACGGCCTATGTCGGCTGGCTCGATCAACAAGCCGCCGTCGATACGCGCAAAGGCGTGGGCACTACCGGCTATTGCATGGGCGGCGCGCTCACGATGCGCACCGCAGCCGCCGTGCCGAGCCGCGTGCGCGCGGGCGGCTCGTTCCACGGCGGCGGCCTTGCGACCGACGCGCCTACGTCACCGCATCTGCTCATTCCGCAAATGCGCGCGAGCTACCTCGTCGCCATCGCGCAAAACGATGACGCCGCCGATCCAGGCGCCAAGGAACGCTTGCGCGCGGCGTTCGACGCTGCGAACCGCCCCGCCGAGATCGAAGTCTATCCCGCCCAACACGGCTGGTGCTCGATCGACTCGCGCGTCTACGACCAAGTCCAAGCCGACCGCGCCTGGGCGCGCCTGCTCGCGCTGTTCGAAGCGAACTTGGCTTAATCTGGAAAGTGCTCGACGTGTGTTTCGGCGGTCCGGCCGAAATACACGGCGCGCCGGCCCACAAGCGACACGACATAACCCGCGCACCCAGCCGCGGCGGCCTTCTGGCAAAAACCGCGATACGTGTAGCCAGGCGCGAGCGTCTGCGCTTCGCTGATCGCGGCCTGAATCTTCGCAACATCGAAGCGCGGCGCAATCGCCGTCTCGACGCGATGCGTCGCCAGTTCGAGGCTGTCGCCGTCCTGAGCGAAATACGTGATCGTCTGTCGCCTGAAATCGACGGCGTAGCTTTCGATCCCCGCCCCGGCCAGCGCGGCCACAATTTGCGGAAACGTCATCGCGCCGCTCTCGGCGCCATCGCGGCACGCCGTCGCCACGGCAATCATCGCCTCTTGCATCCGCTTGTTCTCCGTCACTCGGTCGGCGCGGCCGTCATGTCGAACCGTGCGGCCATGCGTTTCATCAGACGCTCGAGCGTCTTGCGCTCGGTAGCCGTGAGCGCGCCGAAAAACGCCGCGTCGTTCTCATCGGCGAGCGCTGCAAGCTCGGGCACGAGTTTTGCGCCTTTGGCCGTCAGCGCGAGCGTTTGCGCGCGCCCGTCCTCGGCGCTTGGGCGGCGCGCCACGAGCGCCTTGGCGATCAGCCGGTCCGCGAGCTTGGTGATCGCGCCGCGCGTCATGCCGAGCGTATCGGCCACGCGGCTCGGCGCGGCCGGACCATCATAGAGCGCACGCAACACCACCCATTCGGCCACCGTCACGCCGCGCGCCGCCACCTTCGCGGCGAACGCGTGCGAGACATGGTTCGACACCAGCCGCAGCCAATAGCCGAGGTGATCTGTCAATTGAGACGCTTGTGGCATCGCGGCCCTTTGTTTCCTAGTCAACTATCTGCCGATGGTTTCCAAGTCAACAAATGTATGGGTCGGCTTGCCTCGCCGTATCTGGGCGTTACGCACGCCCGCCTTCGCCCAGACGGGCTTCGGCTTCGCCCTATCCGTTGAGTCTGGCTCGCCTAGCCGTAGCTCGCGAAGCGAGCGAAGGCTGGTGCGGACGGTGGGAGTCGAACCCACACCGCCTTGCGGCGAACGGATTTTAAGTCCGGTGCGTCTACCAGTTTCGCCACGTCCGCACGCGCGAAGCTTCTAGCTGGCGGGGCGTGCGCGTGTCACCCTCCGGAGCAATGCGCGGCCTCTTTCGCTCACATCCCTTTCTCTGGCGCGCCGGCCTCACCGGAGCGGGCGTCTATGCGGCGCTCGAGCTTGCGCCCAACACGCTTGCTGCGCTTACGCGCGCGCTGATCACGTGGGACGTGTTCGCGCTTGCGTTCATCGCGATGCTGGTGATCGCCAAGCGGCGCGCGACGCCCGAAGTGCTGGCCGCGCACGCGAAGGACGAGGACGAGGGCCGCCACGCCATTCTGGCGCTCTGTATCTTGGCTGCGGGCGCAAGCGTTGCCGCGATTGCGTTCGAGCTGAGCGCGGCGCGCGATGGCCCGGCGGCGGCGCGCGGCGCGCGCATTGCGCTTGCGTTCGCCACCATCGCGCTTTCCTGGACGTTCACGCATTTCGTGTTCGCTTCGCACTACGCGCACGAATATTACGCGCCCGACGAAGCGGGCGGCGTCGCCGAAGGGCTTACCTTCCACGGCGGGCAGAAGCCGGACTTCTGGGATTTCGTGCACTTCTCGTTCGTGATCGGCGCGGCGAACCAGACCGCGGATATCGACATCACGAGCCGCCCGATTCGCCGCACAGTCACCGTGCACGGCATCGTCGCGTTTTTGTTCAACACCGTCGTGCTCGCCGTCAGCATCAACTTCGCCGCGAGCCTCTTCGCGCCGACCTAGGCGTCTTCCAACAACTCCGGCTCGATCCCCAGCGCACGCACCAGCGCGATGAGATCGGCTGTCGCTGCCTCGAGCGCGGCGGCATCCGTCGAGCGCGCGACCAGATGCGCGCCATGCCCATCCGCCGCGAACCACGGATAAGAGCCAAACCCCACGCCGTCGTACTTCGCTTCCAGCTCTTTGAGGGGCGCGGCAAGCTCGCCCTCCTTCAGCCCCTTGCCGCGCACCGTACGCGCCCGCAACACGGCCCCACCCGTGAGCCGATGGCCAATATCTTCCAACATCCCGCGCATGATCGAGGGCACGCCGGCCATCACGAACACGTTCTCCATCTGAAAGCCTGGCGCTTTCGACACCGGGTTCGCGATCAGCGAGGCGCCATCCGGGATGCGCGCCATGCGCAAGCGCGCTTCGTTGATGTCGGTCGTTTTGTAATGCTCTTCCAAAATCGCGCGCGCATCGGCGCGGACATCGATGTGCGCACCGAACGCGGCGGCGACGCAATCAGCTGTTTTATCGTCATGCGTGGGGCCGATGCCGCCCGTGGTGAAAACGTAGGCGTACTTCGTCCGCAGCGCGTTGATCGCCGCGATCATCTCGTCCGGCTCATCGGGCACGACGCGGGCTTCCGCGACCTGGATGCCGAGCGGCGCCAGGAATTTCGCGATCGTCTGCAGGTTCACATCCTGCGTGCGGCCGGAGAGGAGTTCATCGCCGATCAGAAGGACGGCGGCTTTGACGGTTGCGGGAGAGGCCATGGCCTCTCCTTAGCATTTTAAGCGGCGGGCGTGAGCGCGCGCTTGCCGGCCCAGAGCGCGCCCAGGAAGAACGGCGCGACGAACAGCACGAAGAGCAACGCGGTGCCGGCCTCGCCCGGAATGGTCGCGTATTCGCCGAACTGGATAACGTTGCCCCGCAGGTCCGTGACCGCGTTGTGGAGCCAGGCCCCGCCGACATTGACGAGGAAGAGCGTCGAGGTCGCCGCCACCCGGATGCGGGCCCGCCGGTCGCTCGCCAGCGCGTTGAACGCCCCGACCGCCGCCAAAACAAAAACCGCGCCCGCCAGCGCCGTCACCTGCCAGCCGCTGGACGCGCTGAGCATCCCAAAGCTGTAGCCGACATAGTGGGGGTCGAGGAGCCCGCGGATGGGGGCCACGCTGTGGAAGCCGGCCACCACGATGTGGGCAAGGCCCACCACCAGCGCCGTCGCGCTTGGCCGGTTGCGCACCGCGAACACGGCCCAGACCAGCGCCAAAGCCGCCGAGAGCCCAATCCCCAGGGCGCCCCAGTTGAAGTCTTCGAACCCAGTCATGGCCGGCCTCTCGCGTTCCTTAACCCCAAGATGCCGCTAAGCGCCGGATCGGATGCAGGCCGTTAGGGAAGAAGCGCCCGGCAAACCGTGCTATGGGAGCGGCCAAGCATTATATCCGGGCCCCATGACCTACGCCGCCGCCGACGACGACCAGCGCGACCTGCGCTCCATCCGCATCCACGGGCCAGAAGCCTTCGAAGGCATGCGCAAGGCCGGCCGGCTCGCCGCCGAGTGCCTCGACATGCTGGTCGGCGAAGTGCGCGAGGGCGTGACGACCGAGCGGCTCGACGATCTCGCCCGCGAGTTCGTGTTCGACAACGGCGCCCTGCCCGCCTGCGTCGGGTATCGCGGCTACCGGCACACCGTCTGCACCTCGCTCAACCACGTCATCTGCCACGGCATCCCCGGCCCCCGCGCGCTGCGCGATGGCGACATTCTGAACATCGACGTGACCGTGATCGTCGATGGCTGGCACGGCGATCACTCGCGCATGTACGCGGCCGGTGAAACGCCGCGCAAAGCACGCCGGCTGATGGACGTGACATACGAGTCGCTGATGCGCGGCCTTGCCGTCATCAAGCCAGGCGCAACGCTCGGCGACATCGGCCACGCGATCCAATCTTACGCTGAAGCGGAAGGCTGCTCGGTCGTGCGCGAGTTCTGCGGCCACGGCCTCGGGCAAGTGTTCCACGACGCGCCGAACATCTTGCACTTCGGCAAACCCGGCAAAGGCGCCGAACTGAAGGCCGGCATGATCTTCACCGTCGAGCCGATGATCAACATCGGCCGCCCGCACATGAAGATCCTGAACGACGGCTGGACGGCGGTGACGAAGGACAAGTCCCTCTCGGCGCAATTCGAGCACTCGGTCGGCGTCACCGAAACGGGCGTGGAGATTTTCACGTCCTCGCCCAAGGGCCTGCACACCCCACATACGCTTAGCGCGCAAGCGGTCGCGTGACGTGAGCGAGGAAGGCGCGCGAGCCTCGAAAGACGCGCGCAAGGCGCGCCGCGCGAAGGACCAAGCCGCGCTGCAAAGCGCCGTGGAAGACGCAACGCGTTTCCTGTTCGAGATCGACGGCGCGCCGCAAGCCATCCCCGTCACCGATACGCGCCCGCGCAAAGCGCCCGCCGATCCGGTCAAGCCGCACTTTCACGATCACCGCGCGCGCCTCCGGCAGCGCTTCGAAGACGGCGGCCCCGGCGCGCTGGCGGACTATGAATTGCTGGAGCTGCTGCTCTTCCGCGTGATCCCGCGCAAAGACACCAAGCCGCTCGCGAAGGCGCTGCTCGACCGGTTCAAGGATCTCTCCGGCGTCCTCGCCGCCCCGCCGCGCCTGATCGCGGAAGTCGAAGGCGCGGGCGCCGCGGTCGCACAAGAACTCAAAGTCCTGCAGGCCTTCTTCGAGCGCGCGGCGAAAGCAGAAATCACCAAGCGCCCGGTGATTGGCTCATGGTCGCAGCTCATCTCCTATTGCCGCTCGGCGATGCAGCATGAGGGGCGCGAGCAATTTCGCGTGCTGTTCCTCGATACGAAGAACCAATTGATCCACGACGAAGTGCTCAACCGCGGCACCGTCGATCACGCGCCGGTCTATCCGCGCGAAGTCGCGCGCCGTGCGCTCGAACTCTCGGCCGCCTCCGTCATCCTCGTGCACAATCACCCTACTCACTAATTTTCGATCACTGTGAGTAACGCTGCATCCCGCTGAAACATCGAGAACTTTTTCGTTCTTGACGTTTGCACGCCTGAGAACAAAGCGTGTCACAGGGTATAGTAAAAAACGTGAACAAAAGCGCACGACTATACCCTATCGCGGAGACCTAAAGACGTGACGATTTTGAGCGATGGGCTGATCCGGCAAGCGATCAAAAGGGTGCATTCCACAGGCCGCGAAGAGATCCTTCGTGATGGTGAGGGTCTAGGCGTTGGACGTCTCACCCTCATCATTCGGCCGATGCCGAAGCGTGTGACCACCTATTGGATGGCGGTGCAATTTCGAGAGGGAAAACCGGCCAAGGTGAAGCTGGGCGACTACCCGGCAATGAGCCTCGCCCAGGCGCGCGAGGTATTCGAGCGCGACTACGCCGAGCTCATACAAAAGGGTCGGAGCATCAAGACGGCGCGAGACGTGCGCACGGGGACCGTGGGCGACCTTTTCGATGGTTATGCGGAATACCTCCGCATCTCCAACAAGAGCTCCTGGAGGGAGGCCAAGAAGGGCCTCGACAAGATCGCCGACACGCTTGGTCGCCACCGCTTGGCCCGCGAAATTGAGCCCGAGGAGATCACAGATGTCCTTCGTCCGATCTATCTGCGGGGAAAGCGGTCGATGGCTGACCATGTGCGCAGCTACGTGCGCTCCGCCTATTCCTGGGCGATGAAGTCCGAACACGACTACCGGAGCACGTCGCCCCGTCGGTTCGGGGTCTTGCGCAATCCGGCTGCGGGCATTCCTACAGAGCCGAAGGTCGTGGGCACGCGCTGGCTAAACGACGAAGAGTTCGTGCGCCTATATCGCTGGCTGGAAAATCCCAGCAGCCCGGTTCACCCGCCCTATGCGCGCGCTGTCCGCATTCTGATGCTCACGGGCCAGCGCGTGGAAGAGATCGCCTCGCTCAACCGCAAACAATACGATCGTGGCCAGAAGCTTCTGGATTGGTCGACGACCAAGAACCACAAGCCGCACACAATTCCCCTGCCCGGCCTCGCAATTGAACTCCTGGAGGAGATTGAACCGAACCCGCACGGCTGGTTTTT
>CAZMCA010000037.1:0-7226 GCA_964564595.1 uncultured Caulobacteraceae bacterium | reverse complement strand
CAGCGATGGACCCGGCGAAGCCGGTGACGCACGGGACGCTCTATGCCTTCATGTGGCGGCAGCGGGAGACGGGGGTTATTCCCTACGTTACGAACCGCGATCTAAGGCGGACGTGGAAGACGCTTGCGGGCCAAGCCGGGATTTCCAAGGAGATCCGCGACCGCATTCAAAATCACACTCTTCAGGACGTGAGTTCAAAGAGCTACGACCGATGGAGCTACATGCCGGAAAAGCGCGCGGCCATGGAAAAGTGGGACGCCTTTGTGCGGGCGCTTCTAGCAAAGACCTTTGACGTTCGCGATGTGGCGTGAACGTCGTCGAAGCTCCCGAGATCGTCCCCGCCTGCTTCGTTCACGGCTATGCGGCCGCTTTCGCTACCTCGCTAAACGACTTAACCACACTAGCCGATTTTGGATGCACATGCAGTCTTCAGCACCATAACCGCAATTCGCCAACTCACCGATCATGAGAGCGCAGCAACAATGCACCGGAAGCCTCTCGCTATGACACCGAAGCGCGCCGCTTGGTTTGCTCTTGGCCTTGCGGCCCTCGGCATTGGCGCTGTTGGCGTGATTGTTCCGCTGTTGCCGACCGCCCCTTTCGTTCTCTTCGCCGCCTTCGCCTTTGCGCGTTCCTCGGACCGCTGGCATGCTTGGCTGATGGGCCACCCGGTTTTGGGCCAATGATCCAAAACTGGCGTGCGCACGGCGCGATCAGCCGGCCCGCGAAAACCGCCGCCATAGTCGCAATGGCGGCGGTGCTCGCCATCTCCATGGCCATTGGCGCGCCGCTGTTGATGCTGGCTGTGCAGGCGCTGGTGATGGCGGGACTAGTCGCAGCATGCTTGACTGTGGCGACTCGGCTCAGGCCGCGTGTACCAGCCTCCTGAGCGCGCCGCCTTTCCGGCTAATGTCGGCCAAGCTGACCGCATCAAGCCTCGACATGAACGCATCGCGCGCCGCTTCGAGGGCGATGGCAAGCCCACAGGCAGGCGCGATCACGCACGTATCGCAGTCGGCCAAGCAATCCTCGCCTTCCATGATGCGCACGACGGCGCCGACGCTGATCGTCGCAGCCGGCTTCGCCAAGCGTAAGCCGCCGAAACGTCCACGCTCGCTTTCGACGAAGCCCGCCTTGCCGAGATCGTGCGCCACCTTGGTGAGATGGTTTTGCGAGATGCGGTAGGCGCCCGCGATCTCCGGGATCGTGCAAAGGCGATCGGGTGCAGCACGAGATAGATCAGCGCGCGCAAGGCGTAGTCGGTGTACCGGGTCAGGCGCATGGCAGGCCCATAGAAGGACCTGTTTGGATTTGGAGCCATGCCGGAAGGTTGTGAAATCATCACGGAAGAGACGCTGGCGGAGCTTGTGAAGCTCTTCTACGCGCGCGTCCGCCAAGACCCGGACCTTGGGCCGATCTTCAATGACGCCATCCAGGACTGGCCCCATCACCTCGGCAAGCTGACCGATTTCTGGCACTCGGTGATGCTGACGAGTGGACGCTACAAGGGCAATCCGATGCTCAAGCATCTCATCCATCGTGCGCGCATCACGCCTGAACATTTTTACGCGCTGGCTCGCGCTATGGCGCCAGACCACAAGCGAAGTCATGTCGCCGGCCGCCGCAGCTGAAATGCAGGCGAAAGCCGAACGCATCGGCGAAAGCCTTAAGCTGGCCCTCTTCTATCGCCCCGAAGACGACGCGCCCCGCGCGCCGAAGCAATTAAGGCACCTCGTGACCGCAACCCCGCATGTCGACCTCACTGTCCACCACACCGCCAAAGGCGTCTCTGACCGCTTCGCACTAGGCTTCACCAAACTTCTGCGCTGGTGCGCCGACACCTCCTTTGCAAAGCGCTATGGGCACCGTGCGATCGTGCTTGAAACGGTCGCCGCCGTGCCTGGCATGGTTGGCGCGACGCTCACGCATCTGCGGTGCTTGCGGCGCATGGAAGACGATAAGGGCTGGATACGCACGCTCATGGAGGAAGCCGAGAACGAGCGCATGCATCTGATGACCTTCATCGAGGTCGCCAAGCCTACCTTGTTCGAGCGCTTCGTCGTACTCGCCGCGCAGTGGGTTTTCTATCTCGACTTTTTTTGCGCTTTACCTCGTCAGCGCTAAGACGGCACATCGCGTCGTGGGCTATTTCGAGGAAGAAGCCGTTATCTCCTACACCCACTATCTCAAGGAGATCGATGAAGGCCGCAGCGCGAACGTGTCCGCCCCCGAGATCGCCAAGCGCTATTGGAAACTTCCTGACAACGCCACGCTCCGCGATGTCGTGCTCGTCGTGCGCGCCGATGAAGCCCATCACCGCGATGTCAATCACGGCTTCGCCAGCGAACTCGCCGGCGCGGAAGTCGATCACGGAAAGCATGCGCCCTATCCGGAGCACGCCGCGGAGATCGCACATCTGGGGGCGAAGGCCGCGTGATGACCTCACCCTATCGCTCCAGCCCGGTGTTTGATGAAGTGACGTTACCGGAAGCGCTCAGCCGCGAGCATCGCACCAAGGAAGGCGTCTGGGGCGTCATCAATGTGCTAGAGGGCAGGCTTCGTTTCACGCGGCCCGAGCCTGCGCTCGACACGGAACTGGAGGCCGGCGCGCGCATGATCGTCGAGCCGCAACAGACGCACTTCGTGACGCCGATCGGCACCGTCCGTATGCGGGTCGATTTCTATGACGCGCCGCCAGAGCTCTCGTAGGAGACAAGCATGGACGACTTCGCCATCGCCCGCGCGCTGCATATCCTCGCCATCGTCATGTGGGTTGGCGGCGTTGCGTTCGTGACAACGGTGGCGACGCCGGCCATTCGCACCATGCATCCGCCGTCTGAGCGCCTTCGCGCCTTCCATCAATTCGAGAGCCGGTTCGTTTGGCAGGCGCGCTTCTGGGTGCTGCTCGCCGGCGCAAGCGGGCTCTGGATGACGTGGCGCGCAGAGCTATGGGCCCGCTTCGAAGATCCGCGCTTCTGGTGGATGCACGCCATGTTCGGGGTTTGGGCCGCGTTCATGATCGTGTTGTTCGTTATCGAACCGCTGGTGCTGCATCGCCGCCTTCGGCAGGGTCTTTGCGCCCATCTTGCGCATGGCGGAGCCCCGGTGGATCTTCACCGTGATCTCGCTGAGCGCCAGATCGCCCGCCACCTGCTTGTTCATCTTGCCGGCGGTGACCAACGCCATGACCTGACGCTCGCGCGCCGTTAGCGCAGCGTAAGCCGTTTTCAACGCATCCAGCTTGCCGCCTTCCGCGCGCTGGGCTTTATCCCGTTCCAGCGCGGCCGCAACAGCGTCCAGCATTTCTTGATCGCGGAAAGGCTTGGCGAGAAAATCCACCGTCCCAGCCTTCATGGCGCGGACGCTCATGGGAATATCGCCATGCCCAGTCATGAAGACCACGGGCAGCCGCACGCCGAGCCCTTCAAGCTTTTGTTGAAAATCAAGCCCGCTCACGCCGGGCATGCGCACATCGAGCACGAGACAGCCCGGCGCATCCGGCAAGGGCGCATTTATGAAGCTGGTGGCGGACTCATAAAGGCGCGTGGCCTGCCCGGTTGAGCGAAACGGGCTATCTAGCGCGCCGCGCAAAGAGGCGTCGTCGTCAATAATGTGCACGATTGGCGCATCCATCGGCGTCACCTAAGCCGCTCTCCTTCTGGCCGCCAACTATACCATGATATGATTTGAGCCAAAGCGAGGAACGCAAGAAGATCACGTCTGGAGATCAATCATGCCAGCCGCTCCGATCCTTACGCCAACGCGCGAGCAATTGATCCACTCGCTCTATGAGGCGGCGGAACTCGAGCACAATCTGATGTGCACCTATCTCTACGCGGCCTTCAGTTTGAAGTATGGCGAGGGTGAAGGTCTCAGCGCCGAAGAGGCCGCCACCGTGAAGCGCTGGCGCCGCGCGATCCTCGATGTCGCGATCGACGAAATGGGCCATCTGACGGCGGTCTGGAATATCACGTCCGCGCTGGGGGGCAGCCCCGCTTTCGGGCGTGACAATTTCCCGCTCGATCCGGGCGGGCTGCCAGGAGGCGTCGTCGTCAAGCTCGCGCCCTTCAGCATGGATGTGCTGCAGCACCTTATCCATCTTGAGCGGCCGGAGGGTTCGGACGAGCCGGATGGCGCGGGCTTCCAGCATCATTTCTTCAAGCGCAATGCGCCCAAGCCGCGCCTGACGCCCCATGGCGATCGATTACGACACCGTCGGGCAATTCTATCAGACCATGGAATTCGCCCTGCAATTCATGGCCAATAAACTTGGCGAGGCGGATTTGTTCTGCGGCGATCCCGCCTTGCAGCTCTCTCGCCGAACGAGATCGATCTCAAGGGCGCCCAGCAAGTGCTGTGCTCAAAGACCGCGATCGCGGCCTGCGCGGCGATCGTCACCGAAGGCGAAGGCGCGAGCGAAGAAAGCCCGAACTCGCACTTCTGTCGCTTCCGCGCGATCCGCGACGAATATCAAGCGCTGAAGAACCCGGACTTCATCCCTGCGCATCCGGCTGCGACCAACCCTGTGCTGCGCCGCCCGCCCATCGCGGAAGGGCGCGTTTGGCTGGAAGACGAGGAAGCTTCCTCGATCGTCGATGTGGCGAACGCGGCCTATCAGACCATGCTGCGGCTTCTCGCCTATTCCTATTCGCTACATGGCCCGAGCGCGGAAAAGAGCCTCGCGGTCGATCTCGGCGTCGATCTGATGAAAGCGATGGCGCTGCTGGCGGAAAGCGCCGCGCGCCGCCCGGCGGGCCCCTCCAATCCGGGCTGCAACGCGGGCATGTCCTTTACGGCGCTGCGCGATTCAGCGCCCTTCCCGCAAGGCGCCAGCGCGCGGCGGTTCTTCGCCGAGCGCATGAGCGAGTTTCGAAATATGCGGCGCGCTTGGATCAAGGCGATCAGCGCGTCGCGCGCGCTGGCGGCCTCCTCAAGGCGCTCGCCGCGCGCGCGCAACGCTGCCACGAAATGTCCACGCCGCCGGCGATGAGCCAAGCGCCCGCCGCGCCGGCCGCCAGGCCCGCGCCGCCCACGGTGTTGATCGACGGCGCCGAAGTGGTGGAAGGCGAAACGCTGCAGATCACGTTCAATGGCAAGCTCTGCATCCATTCGCGCTTCTGCGTCACCGGCGCGCCCAAAGTGTTCCTCGCAAACGTGCAAGGCCCCTGGATCCACCCGGACGATATGGACGCTGAAGAGCTGATGGCCGTCTCGCGCGAATGCCCCTCCGGCGCCATCCAGTATCGGCGCAAGGATGGCGGGCGCGAGGAGCAGGCGCCGCCCGTCAATCTCATCTCAGTGCGCGAAGCCGGCCCCTATGGCTTTCGCGGCGATCTCAGCATCGACGGCAAACCGATCGGCTACCGCGCCACGCTCTGCCGGTGCGGCGCCTCAAAGAACAAACCGTTCTGCGACCGGTCCCATCACGACGCGCATTTCAACGCCAGCGGCGAGCCGCCCACGGGCGACAAGACCGACAAGCTCCCGGTGCGCGATGGACCAGTCGAGGTGTCGCCCCAACTCGACGGCCCCCTCATGGTGCGCGGAAATCTGGAGATCATCTCTGGCACGGGCCGCGTCATCGCGCGCCAACAAGCAGCGCGCCTTTGCCGCTGCGGCCAATCCAACACCAAAACCTTCTGCGACGGCACGCACGCAAAGGTCGGTTTCCGCTCAAGCTAGCGGCGGTCGACTCTCTCTTTAGCTCCCGTTTGCCAGCGCCGGAGCGGAATTGGAGGCGTCAATCTTCAGACCCCGCAACAGGCCAGATCGACGCTCTTGTCTGCGATCTTCGTGCGATCCGATCGCTCGACGAACATTACATCGCCCGCCGCCGCAAGGTTTGGGACGTCCCATTGCGTGCCCGTCCAGCTCTTCAGGAAGGCCGCAATAAACGGCCGCAGACGCGCATGGCCAACGACCGGACCGATCGGCATGCTGTGATAGACGCCGCCCTCGGCGAAGAACTGGACCTGCTCCTCCACATCCAGGCGTGCTCAGGCCGCAACGAACGCGCGCGCCGTTTCGATATTGCTCGGCAACGACCTGTCCTCCGATCGAATTCGCAACCCAGGACCTGTCGATCTCGCGCGGCGAGGCAAGCAATCCGCCATGCAGCGCGACACGCTTGATCGGCGTCAAGCGCCCGAACCAAAGCCGCGCTAGATTGCCGCCTCTAGGGAGCAGGCATGTCGGATCTGGGTGCGCTCGAGCGCAAGGGGAACCGGATCGAGGCGCGGATCACGCGACGCTTTCCGTATCCGCCACAGCAAGTTTGGGAGTTTCTTACGGGCCCCGCGAAACTCGCGCAGTGGCTCGCGCCCGGCGCCATTGACGCCCGCGTCGGAGGCCTGGCGCAGCTCAACTTCGTCGACAGCGGCATCGTGATCGATAGCGAGATTACCGCGTGCGAGCCGCATCGAACGCTCTGCTACTCCTGGGGCAAGTTTGGCGATCCCCCGCGGCCCGTTCGCTGGGACCTGGATCGGGACGGCGTCGGCACACGCCTGACGCTTACGCTGGGCGTCCCAAGTGACGAAGACGTCGCGCGCAGCTGCGCGGGGTGGGAGGCCCACCTGGAAATGTTGGCGGCGGCGCTCGAAGGCGTGCCGATCAAATTTCCGTTCGAGCGCTTCCAGGCGAGCAGAGAAGCCTACAAGCGCATGCTGGCGTAGCGCGCGAGGCACGATCGAGCACGTTTGCGGCGGCGCGCGGCGACGACGTCCGCTTGCGCGGCCGGTGTCGGTCTTCGCCTCACAATCGGCACCGCGCACGCCCGCGCCAGTCATCGCGCCACACGGGCGCGCGCCTGCAGCGTTTGACACGCATCAAGAGAGCGCGCGACATCCGCTAAGAAGTGCGCCGCGTTGTCGCCCTTCATGAAATTTACCTTCGCATTACCTTAGACTCACGAAGACTGGCTCGTGCACAATTGTGATGGAGCATGAGAAATGCCGTTCGACGCCGAAATCTCAGCCGAAATCTGGAACGCGAAATATCGCTTCCGGTCCGATGACGCGTGCGGCGATGAAGACGTCGATGCGACTTGGGCGCGCGTGGCCGCCGCTATTGCCGAGGCGGAGCCCGCAGGAGCGCGGCGTTATTGGCGGACTCAGTTTGAGAGAGCGCTCAGCGACTTTAAGTTTCTGCCCGCCGGGCGCATCATCGCGGGCGCCGGCACTGGGCGCTCCGTCACTTTGTTCAACTGCTTCGTGATGGGCACGATA
>CAZMCA010000036.1:0-23625 GCA_964564595.1 uncultured Caulobacteraceae bacterium | reverse complement strand
CAGCTTGGGAAGCTGACGTTCTACCTCTGAACTACACCCGCAGCGGGGTGGTCTTCCCAAAAATGGGCGGCGGGCGCAAGCGGCGCCCTGGTTGAAGCGTCAGGTTCCGGGCGTGGGCGCGCTCCGGTAGGATCGCGCCATGAGCGAGATCACGTCTTATCTGGGCTGGAAGATCGATTTTGCGAACCCGCCGGGCGCGCCGGCATTTTTCGCGCCCGATTCGATGCAGTGGCGCATCTACAAGAACCCGATCGCGCTCGGCATTGGCGGGATCGCGGCGGTGCTGCTGGAGTTCGCCGATCCGCGCATTCGCTCGGGCGTGTGGGATCACTCGACGTACAAGGCCGATCCGATTGGGCGTTCCAAGCGCACGGGCGTTGCGGCGATGGTGGGCGTCTATGGGCCCAAGAATGCCGCCGAGCGCGTGATCGCGGGCGTCACGAACATGCATACGCGGGTGCGCGGCGACACCCCAAGCGGGCGCGCGTATCAGGCGCTCGATGTGGAGCTGCTCGATTGGGTGGCGGCGACGGCGGCGTATGGGTTTTGCACGGCGTATGCACGTTTCGTGGCGCCTCTGACGCTGGCGGAGCAGGATCGCTTCTATCGCGAAGGCGCGACGGTTGGGCGGCTCTACGGCGCGCAAAACCCAATTCTCTCGACGGCGGATTTCGATGCAATGCTCGCGCGCCTTGCGCCGGGCTTTGAAGCGCATCCGATCGTCACGGAGTTTCTGGACATCATTCAGTCGGGGCGCGCGGCGCCGAGCATTCCGAAATTTTTGCACGTCGCGCTGGCGCGCGCTTCCGTTTCGTTGCTGCCTCAGTCTGTGCGCGATGTGCTGAAGCTCGGGCGCGCGTTCGATCTGACGTGGGCCGATACGCTGGCGCTGAAGAGCGCCGGCGCGTTGGCCGAGCGCATCCCGGTGAAATCATCGCCCGCGTGCCAGGCGAGCATGCGGCTTGGGCTGCCGTACGACTTTCTGTACCGCTCGCGCGCCGAGCAAGCGCGCTTGCTCGCGGCGCCGCGCGCGTTGGAAGAAGCGCCTGCTAGCTGAAGAGATCGCCTTGCGCCGGCTTAACTGGCGCGACGGCGACGGTTTTGTCGGACGCGACGGCTTCGCGGGCGCGGAGGCGTTCGGGTGGGAAGGTGCGGGCTTGGAAGGCGAGCGCGTCTTCGACGCTGCCTTCGAGCCAGGCGCGGTGTTCGTCTTCGCCGACAAGCAGGACTGGCATCGCTTTGGCGTGGATGGGCGCGACGACGGCGTTCGGCGCGGTGGTGAGGATGGCGTAGAGGAGATGCTCGCCGTCGATCGGCGCGGACTTTGTGCCCCGCACACCCGTCCACGGGCGCCAGATGCCGGCGAAGGCGGCGGGCTGATTGTCGGTCGTGCTGAAGTAGAATTTGCGCTTCGCCGTTGCGTCGGTGAACTCGACGAATTCGTCGAATGGCACGACGACGCGCCAGCGTGGCTCGAGCCAATTGCGCCAGAAGCCGGACGCAGTGTTGCGCACGTTCGTGACCGGGCGCGCGCCGGCGCTTGGCGGGGGAAAGCCCCAGCGCATGTCGCGCCACGTCGGCGTTCCATCCTTCGCTTTGGCGACGACGGGGGCGATGCGGTCCGGGAAGACGTCGAAGAAATCGTCCTCGCCGTCCTTGATCACGGCGTCGCCGCCGACGTGCACCCAGGCCCAGCCTTCGGCGGTGCGCTTCAAGCGATATTCGTTGCACATGCCGTAACGTCGCGCGCGCGGGAGCGACGCGCAAGCGCTGGCGTCCTTTGCGCGTGCGGCGCATGATCGGCGCAAAATCGGAGGATGCGATGAGCGATATTCTTGAGGTCAAATCGGCGGACGGCGTCGACACCGTGACGATGAACCGGCCAGACCGGCTGAACGCGCTCAACCAGCCGATGGCCGATGCGCTGCTGGCGTATTTCGAGAGCAAACGCCGCGATACGGCCACGCGCGTGATCGTGCTGCGCGGCGCGGGGCGGGCGTTTTCCTCAGGCGCGGATTTGAAAGCGGGCGGTACGCCGGAGCGGCTCCGCGATGGGCCTAATGGCGATTGGGTGCTGCGGGATTTGATGAAGGCGATGCGCGCGTGCCCGCAGCCGGTGGTGTCGCTCGTGAAGGGCGCGGCGGCGGGCGGCGGGCTCGCGATCGCGCTTGCGAGCGATCTCATCGTGGCCGGCGAGAGCGCGGCGTTTCATCCGGCGTTCACGAAGATCGGTCTCTCCGGCAGCGAGCTTGGCGTGAGCTGGCGGCTGCAGCGGATGATCGGCATGAACCGCGCGCGGCTGATGTTGCTGACGGGCGAGCCGATGAAGGCGCAAGAGGCGCTGACGGCGGGGCTCGTCGCGCAAGTCGTGGCGGACGATGCGCTCGATGACGCGGGCGCGGCGCTGGCGGGCAAGTTGCTCGCGACATCGCCCGATGCGCTGCGCGTATCCAAGCGCACGTTCGATGCGACGCTCGAGATAGCGAGCTTCGATCTCGCGCTCGAGATTGAAGAACGCGGCCAGATGCACATGATCCGGCAAGGCGCCGCGGCAAGACAGGCGCAGCAGTAGCCGCGCAGCGCAAAACAAAGAGCGCCGCGGTGGCCCGCGGCGCTCTCGTTTTTTGTGCTTGGCGCTGGCGGCTTAGAAGCCGTTCAGCGTGGCGAAGCGGTCGCGATGGAAGCTGGCGCTGCCGTAGAGGCCTTCCTGCACGCGGGCGCGCTTCAGGTAGAGGCCGGCGTCATGCGCGTCGGTCATGCCGATGCCGCCGTGCATTTGCACCATCTCGTTCGACACGACGTGGACCGTATCGCCCGCGCGCGCTTTGGCGACGCTGGCGAGTTCGGCGACGTCGTTGCGGTTTTCATCGAGCGCATCGAGCGCGGCGATGACGCACGAGCGCGTGAGCTCGATGTCGGTGAACATCTTCGCGGCGCGGTGCTGCAGCGCCTGGAACGAGCCGATCGGCTGGCCGAACTGCACGCGCGTCTTGAGATATTCGTTGGTGATTTCGAAGCTCTGCGTGGAGTGCCCCAGCATTTCGGCCGCGATGCCGACGCGGGCGCGATCGAGCACTTGATCGAGGAGCGCGCCGCCAGCATCCGCGCCGCCGAGCACGGCGTCAGCGCCAACTTCGACGCCTTGGAACGTGATGTCCGCGGCGCCACGGCTATCGACGGTCTTCAGCGTGGTGCGCGTCACACCCTTTGCGTCCGCGGGGACGAGGAAGAGCGTGATGCCTTGCGTGTCGCCCGGCTTGCCGCTGGTGCGCGCCGCGACAATCAGCGTGTTCGCGAGGTGGCCATCGGCGACGTAGCTCTTCTTGCCGGTGAGCTTGTAGCCGGCGCCGGCCTTCTCAGCCTTGAGCGCGGTCTTGGCCGGGTTGTGGTGCGGGCCTTCATCGACCGCGAGCGCGAAGATGGCCGAGCCATCGACGATCTTCGGGAGGTACTGGCTCTTTTGCGCGTCGTTGCCGCCGAGCACGAGCGCGGAAGCGCCGATCAGCGCGGTGGAGAGAAGGGGCGAGGCGGCGAGCGTGCGGCCGGCTTCCTCAAGGACAACGCCGATGCCGAGATAGCCAAGGCCCGAGCCGCCGTATTCTTCCGGCACGAGGATGCCGGTCCAGCCCATCTCGACCATTTCCTTCCAGAGCGCCTCGTCCCAGCCATCCTTGCCGGCGTCGCGCATCTTGCGGAAACGGGTCACCGGCGCCTGCTCTTGAAGGAAGCTCTTGGCGGCGTCCTTCAGCATCTGCTGCTCTTCGTTGAGCGTGAACATCTGTCTTCTCCCTATGGACTTAATGTGACCCGAGAACTTCTCGGACGACAATGGAAAAATCGGCGAGCGCCTTGGCGCCGTCGCCCCGGTACGAGGCGCCGTGCATCGCGGCGAGGGTCTTGGGCTTCAGCGCCGCGAGCTGCGCGAGCGCGCTTTCGGTTTGCGGCGTGAAGGGCAGGTCATGCGCGAACGGGCCCGCAAGGCTCGCCTTCATCACGTCGCCGACGAGGCCGAGAATATCGCTCTCGGTCGATGGTGCGGTTTCGCCAGGCTGAAAGAACAGATCCGAGCAGAACAGCGTGCCGCCGGTTTCTTCGAACAGGAAACTGGAATCCCAACCGTGCGGCAGATGCGGCGTTGAGATGAAGCGGTAGCGCTTCGATCCGGTTTGCAGCCGTTCCTCATCGCCGAGCGTGCGCGCGGGCGTGTCGCAATAATCCGACAGCATCGCGTTCGCGCCGACGAAGCTCGCGAGCGGCGTCGCATTTGGCGCAACCGCGAGCCATTCGTTGAGCGCGCCGCACTCGTCCGGCTCGAAATGCGAATAGCCGATCCATTTGAGCTTAGCCGGATCGATCAGCGTTCTCACAGCGGCCAGCGTGTCGGGAAACATCCGGCGAAAGCCGGTGTGATAGAGTAGCGGCTCCTCATCGCGCACGAGGAATTGGTTGAATCCGATCCCAAGCTCCGGCGCGAAGCTTGAGATGCGGAATACATCCGGGGCGATTTCGGCGACGCTTGCGGCCATTACTTCGGATCCGGCAGCCCGAGCACGCGCTTGGAGACGACGTTGGTGTTCACCTCGGTCGTGCCGCCTTCAATCGAATTGCCCTTTGAGCGCAGCCAGGCGCGCGTCTGCGCGATTTCGACCGGGTCGTACCCGGCGCCCTCCCAGCCAAACGCCTTGTTGCCGAGACATTCGACGATCAGCTCGCAGCGATCCTGATTGAGCGTCGCGCCCGCCATTTTGAACATCGACGCCATGTGGCTGACGTTCTGGCCGGCCTTCGCTTCCGCGGCCGCGCGCTGCGAGGTGAGCGCATAGGCCCGCTCGCGCATCTTAAGCTCGGTGACGCGCACACGGAGATCTTCATCCGCAAGCCGCCCGTCTTCGACGCCGACGTATTTTTTCGCGTAGTCCTGCACGCCCATCACGGCGCCGGAGCCGAAGCCGGAAATGTTGGTGCGCTCGTACATCAGCAAGCGCTTGGCGATTTCCCAGCCGCCATTGAGCCGGCCGACCATTTGGTTCTTCGGGATTTTCACATCTTGGAAGAACGTTTCGCAGAATGGCGAGGCGCCGGAGATGAGCTTGATCGGGCGCGTTTCGACACCGGGCGTCGTCATGTCGATCAGCACGAAGGAAATGCCTTCGTGCTTCTTCGATGTGTCGGTGCGCACCAGGCAGAAGCACCAATCGGCTTGGTCGGCGTAGCTCGTCCAGACTTTTTGGCCGTTGATCAGCCAGTGATCGCCCTTGTCTTCGCACTTGGTTTGCAGGCCAGCGAGATCGCTGCCGGCGCCGGGTTCGCTGTAGCCTTGGCACCAGCGGATTTCACCGCGCACGATCTTCGGCAGATGTTCTTTCTTTTGCTCTTCGTTGCCGTACTCAAGCAGCACCGGCCCGAACATCCAGAGTCCGAACGAAAGCAGAGCAGGGCGGGCGTTGAGGCGGCGAAGCTCGCTTTGCAGAATCGCGTTCTCAGCCGCGTTCAAACCGCCGCCGCCATATTCTTTCGGCCATGTCGGCGCGGTCCAACCCTTGGCGCCCATCCGGTCGAGCCAGAGTTTGGCTTCGGGATTTTTGTAGGTCGCGTTGCGGCCGCCCCAGACAGCGTCGTCTTCTCCAGTGGGATCGCCGCCAGGGGTGCGCATCGAGGGCGGGCAATTGGCTTCGAGCCACGCGCGCGTCTCTTTGCGGAACGCCTCAAGGCCTGCCGCGCCGTCCGCCATCACTGATCCTCCCGAAGGTATTTTCGTATTTCCGGTATGTACTAGACGGGCCCCGCGCCGGGCTCAACTGGCGCCGGAACGGAACTGACTGACCAAATAAATCAGAGCCAGCATCGCGAGGAAACCTGCGAGCACGGAGAGCGTCCGCCACGGGATCATGCGCGGGTTCAGCGGGTCTGCGGGCTTGGCCGCGCGCCAGGAAGCGTAGGCGAAGAGGCCGCCGAAAGCGGCAAGCACCGCGAGCGGCGGCGCGAACGTCTGGATCATCGAAAACTACCTGATCGCTTACCGGGCGGAAGGCGCGCGCACGCGGCGTGCGGGCGCTGTGCTCCGCCGGGAAGATGGCGCCGCCGCGCGCGCTTGGCGAGGCGTCGGCGCATCGCCGCGCCTGCGGGGCTCGACGGCCAGGGCGGGCGTTTCGGTGCGGGCGGAAACGCCGTGCGCGGTCTTGGCCCAGTAATGCGGGCGCGCCGCGAACTCGGCCAGCGCGCGGAAGGCCGCGAAGGTGGCGAGCGGCCAATAGAGCGGCATGGTCAGTGCCGCTCCGATGAGGCGCGGGTTGCGCTGCGCGGCGGCGCCGACCAGCCCGCTGTAGAGCGCGATGGCGTAGCCCGCGAGCGTCAGTGCGAAGGCCGCTGGGCGCAGCACCGTCTCGGGCGAGAGCGCCGCGTAGATGAGGAGCGCGGCGAAGAGCCCGTGCGCGAACGCGGCGAGGATCGCCCCGCCGAGCACGACGTGGAGCGCCAGGAGCCCGCCAAGCCCAAGCTCGGCGCGCGTGCGCCACGGATTGCGCATCAGCACAAGCCAGGTCTGGATGTGGCCTTTGATCCAACGCGTGCGCTGGGTGATCCAGGCGCCGAGCCGCACCGGCGCTTCTTCATAGGTCGGCGGCGTGATTGCGCCGATGGCGTAGCGGTGGCGCGCGAGGCGATAGCCGAGGTCGGCGTCTTCTGTGACGTTGTGGGCGTCCCATCCGCCGATATCGACGAGCGCATCGGTGCGGAAATGGTTGCTGGTGCCGCCCAGCGGCAGCGGCAGGCCAAGGCGCGCGAGTAGCGGCAGGATCTGCCCAAATTGCACGGCGTATTCGGCGGCGAATTGCGCGGAAATCCAGCTCACGCGCGCATTGTCGATCACGAGCGGCGCCTGCACGCACGCGAGCCACGGGCCGCCTTGCGCGAACGCGGCGACGGCGGCGCGCAATTGCAGCGGGTGCGGGCGATCTTCGGCATCGTAGACGGTGCAGAATTCGCCAGTCGCGTGCGCGAGGGCGGCGTCGAGCGCCTTCGGTTTGGTGCGCGGGCCTTCGTCCGGCGCGATCACGATCGTGTAGTGCGGCGCAAGCTTGAGCGCGCGCGCGGCGGCGATCGTCTCCTCATCGTCGGGCTCGAGCACGAGCAGCACTTGCAGGTGCTGTTTTGGGTAGTCGAGCTTGTCGATCGCGGCGACGAGCGCGGGGAGCACGAACGCTTCGCGGTAGAGCGGGCAGAGGATCGTGTAGGGCGGCGCGTCCTCGCTCGTGGCGAGAGGCGCCGCCGGCGTTGCAAGCGCGTTGGCGGCCGCGCACAGGCGCCACGCCAGGGCGGCGGCGAACAGGGCCGAGGCGACGATCGAGAGCCAGATCGCGGTTGCGCTTGGATCGGCGGCGAACGCCGCGATGAGCGCGGCGGCGATGAGCGCGAACGCCGCCATCTGCGGGTAGGTGAGACGCCGGTGGGCGGAGCGGTCCGGCTCGATCTCGATCAGGGTGCGCCACGATATCGCGTGCGCCGCGTGCAGGCGTTGATGCGCGCCCCCGTCCATTGCCTCGCCCCGCGTCTTCTCGTTGACGCAGAGTGAAGTCTACATTGCGAGAAAATCGCCACGCGCTCGCGGTTGAGTTGCGCAATCTAAAATAGAGTAAGTGGAAATTTTTCTCGCTACGGTAAATGTTGGCGCCTATTGGAGAACTTCAGCGCCGTGCGCTTTGCGCGGTCGTTAGGCCGCTTTGACGAGCTCGCCGGCGAGCGCCTGGCGCATCAGGGCTGCGGTCTCGCGCACGCCGAAGATGGCTGCGAACGAACCGAAGCGCGGGCCTTGCTCTTGGCCGAGCAGCACTTCGTAGAGCGCCTTGAACCAATCGCGCAGCGGATCGAACGCGTGCGCCTTGCCGACTTCGAACACTTCGTTCTGGATGAGCGCGCCATCCGCGCAATCGGCCGGCAGCGCATCGAGCTTGGCGATGAGATCGAGGAACGCGGCGCGCTCCTTCTCGCTCGCGGCGCGGAAGCGCTTCGAGGGCTTCACGAAGTCTTCGTAATACGCGAGCGCGAAGCCGCAGAGCTGATCGAGCCGCGGATGCGTTTGCGGCGATGCGCCTGGCGCGTACTTGCCGATGAACTTCCACAGATGCGCCTTCGTCTCGGCGTTGGCGGCGGAAACGAGATTGAGCAGCAGCGCGAACGTGATCGCGGAGG
Source organism: uncultured Caulobacteraceae bacterium (assembly GCA_964564595.1). GTDB lineage: Bacteria > Pseudomonadota > Alphaproteobacteria > Caulobacterales > Aquidulcibacteraceae > JBEVOS01. The sequence continues at coordinate 15,438 of CAZMCA010000036.1, read as the reverse complement.
TCGCGGCTGCGTTGGTGGCGGGCGCAAATTGCGTGGACGCTTCCGGCGCGGGCGGGACGCCGTTGTGAATGTGCCAGACCGGGTTCTCCATCTGATCGCCCGGCGCTTGGCCTGGATAGCTTTCGAGGTGCGCGAGATATTCGTCGACCGCCTTCGGGATCACATCGAAGTAGAGGCGCTTGGCCGTCTTCGGCTTTTGGAATTGGTAGAGCGAAAGGCTCTCTTGCGGCGCGTAACGCAGCCATTCTTCGACGGCGAGGCCGTTGCCGCGCGTCTTTGAAATGCGCTCGCCGTTCTCATCGAGGAAGAGCTCGTAGTTGAAGCCGTCCGGCGGCGTGCCGCCGAGCGCGCGGCAGATTTGCGAGCTGACCTTCACGCTGTCGATGAGGTCCTTGCCGGCCATTTCGTAATCGACGTCGAGCGCGGTCCACCGGAGCGCCCAGTCTGGCTTCCATTGGATCTTCACGTTGCCGCCGGTGACGGGGATTTCCGTCTTCTCGCCGTCCTCGTCCTCGAACACGATCGTGCCCTTGGAGAAGTCGCGCGCGAGTGTCGGTACCTGCAGCACGCGGCCGGTCTTCGGCGAGACGGGCAGGAACGGCGAATACGTTGCGCGGCGATCGGGGCCGAGCGTTGGCAGCATGATCGCCATGATCGCGTCGTAACGATCGAGCATCTTGAGCAACGTCTCGTCGAACCGGCCGGAGCGATATTGCTCGGTCGACGAAAGAAACTCGTATTCGAAGCCGAAGCTATCGAGGAAGTCGCGCAGGCGCGCATTGTTGTGTGCGGCAAAGCTCGGATGCGTGCCGAACGGATCGGGCACGTCCGTAAGCGGCTTGCCCATATGCGGCTCGAGCAATTCGCGGTTCGGCACGTTGGGCGGAATCTTCCGCATCCCGTCCATATCGTCGCTGAAGGCGACGAGGCGCGTCGGGATCTTGTCGTCCGTCAGCACGCGGAAGGCGTGACGCACCATCGAGGTGCGCGCGACTTCGCCGAACGTGCCGATATGCGGCAAGCCCGAGGGGCCGTAGCCGGTTTCGAACAGCACGACGTCTTTCGGGCGCTTCTTCAATCGCTCGACCACGGCGCGCGCCTGCTCGAACGGCCAAGCCTTGGCGATTTGGGCGAGTGTGGATTGGTCGGACATCAGCGAATCTAGCTTCCCGAGGGTGACGTTCAGTTACAGGCCAAAGCGGCCGGACGCAAAAAGCGGAAGGCCTTGGAAGTGGCGCCCTGGTGTTTCAGACTTGGCCCATGAAGACCGTGATCCTCTTCCGCCACGCCAAGGCCGTGCGCGAGCACGAAGCGCCGAGCGACCGCCAGCGCGGGCTCACGGCGCGTGGCCACCGGGAGGCGGCGGCCGCGGGGGCTGCGATCACGGCTGCCGGCCTCAAGCCCGACTTCGCCATGATCTCCGACGCGCGCCGCACGCGCGAGACCGCCGCCGATGCGCTTGCCGCGATCGCGCCGCTCGATGCGCGTGTGACGCCTGCGCTCTACCTCGCCGCGCCCGAAGCGATCTGGGCCGCGGCGCTGGAGTCGCCCGGCGAAACGGTCGTGGTGATCGGGCACAATCCGGGCATGCACGCGCTCGTCGCGCATCTGGTGGAGGCGTCCTACGAGCGCGCCAAAGCCGCGCGCGACGCCGCCGAGCATATGCCAACGGCGGCGTGGGCCGCGTTCGAAGTTTCCGGCTCCGACATCGCAGCCCCGGGCGCGCGGTTCATCGCCGCGTGGCGCCCGGCGCGCGAGGATTAGAGCAGCGCTTCCGCGATCTGCACCGCGTTCTGCGCCGCGCCTTTCAGCAGTTGATCGCCGCTGAGAAAGAGGCACAGGCTCTTGCCGCCCGGATCGGAAAGATCTTCGCGGATTCGGCCAACCAGCACATCCTCGCCGCCGCTCGCTTCGATCGGCATCGGGAAGTAATTCTTGGCGCGGTCGTCCACGAGCCGCACGCCCGGGAATTTGGAAAGCGCGTCGCGCGCTTGCTGCACCGAGATCGGTTTAGAAAACTCCACGGTCAGCGCTTCGGCGTGCGCCCGCAGAACGGGCACGCGCACGCAGGTGATGCCGATGCGGATGTCGGGCGCGTTCATCAGCTTGCGCACCTCGGCCATCACCTTTTCTTCCTCGCCGTTATAGCCCGTATCCGGGTTCATCGCGGCGTTGTGGCTGAAGAGGTTGAACGCGTAGGGATGCGGGAGAACTTTCGGCTCGTACGCCTTCCCATCGAGGTAGGCGCGTGTGGAATCTTCAAGTTCGCGCATCGCCGCGGCGCCCGCGCCGGAAGCGGCTTGGTAGGTTGACGCGATCACGCGCACGACGGGTGCGATGTCGTGCAGGGGCTTCAACGCCATCACCATCAGGGCTGCGGTGCAGTTCGGGTTGGCGATCAGGTTCTCGTGGCGCTTGAGGGCATCGCCGTTCACTTCCGGCACGACGAGCGGAATGTTCGGCTCCATCCGGAACGCGGAGGAATTGTCGATCACGACGACGCCCGCGCGTGCAGCGGCGGGCGCGAACTCCTTGGAGACGCCGGAGCTGGCGGCGAACAGCGCAAAATCGACGCCCTTGAACGCATCCGCGCTCACGGCCTCAACGCGCACGTCCTGGCCCTTGAAGCGCACGTTCGTGCCGGCGCTGCGCGGCGAGGCGAGCGGCACCAGTTTGCTGACCGGGAACGCGCGGCTCTCGAGGCACTTGATCATCTCGGCGCCCACGGCGCCGGTGGCGCCGACGACGGCTACAGTGCGGGGAGAAGAGGAAGGCATTGCGCGAAGTCTCCGTGGGCTTTGGGAGACGGGGCGGCGATGACGAGCCCCGTCTTTCGGGGCTGATGGCTGGCTTAAGCTGCGCTTGCGCGCGCACGAACCGCCATCGGCCCCAAGATGATAATCTTGGCCGATTTGGTCTTAATCGTGCGTTTGATCGCGGGGCGATGCATGCGCGCGGAGATAGCTGCGCCCGCGCTTGCGCGCAAGGCGGGCGTGGTGACGCACGGGGAGTAGGGGTAGGTTCGCGCCATGGATAAGGTCCTGTGCGTGTGCGTCGGCAATATCAGCCGCAGCCCGATGATGGCGGCCGTGCTCCAGGAAGCGTTGGGCGCGGCCTACGCGGTTGAGAGCGCCGGTTTGACGCCGGAGCTGGCGGGACGGCCGGCGAATTACCGCTCGGTCGCGTGCATGCAGGAGCGCGGCGTCGACCTCAGCGGCCACAGGAGCCGGTTCATTGGCGATCTCGACCTGACGAATTATCGCTGGATTGTTTGCGTCGGCGAGGATGAGGCGTCGCGCGTACGCGCGACGTTGGGCGTGCATGCGGCGGCCGTGATCGTCGCGAACGGCGCGCAGGGCGGCATTCTCGATCCGTACGAACTGGGCATGGAGGGCTATCGCGCGTGCCTTGCGCTGCTCGACCGCGCGATGCCGGAGGTTGCGCGCGACATCGCGGCTAGCCGGTAGCGAGCCCGCTCCACGCCGCGCCGAGCAGCGAGAAGCCGCGCATGTCGCCCGTCGTTGTGCCCTGCATCTTGTTCATGACGTAGGAGAACGTCGTGCGGGCATCCATGTCGATGATCGCGATCGAGCCGCCGTAGCCGCCCCAGTAGATTGTGTTCGGATGCGGGAATGGCACGGCGCCGCCGGCGAGCCCAAAGCCCATGCCGAACCGCGCGGGGCCGGCGAAAATCAAATCCGTGCCGTCGATCTGCAGTTCGAGCGCTTTGCGGCAGCCGGCTTCGCTCATGATGCGCTTGCCGCCTTTGGCGACGCCGCCGTTTGCGAGGATCGTGTGAATCTCCGCGACGGCGCGCGCATTGCCTGTGCCGCCGGCTGCCGGAATTTCCGCGCCGCGCCACGCGCGCGTTTTGGTTTCGCTCACATCGACGCCCGGATTGGTCGCCATGTTGGCTTGAAGCGGCGTTTGCCCGGCCGCTTCGCCCATGCCCGTGCCGGGCGCGGGTGGAATGAGTTCGGCGACGCGATCATCTTCCGAAGCGGGCAGGCCGATGTGAAAGTCGGCGCCGAGCGGGCCGGCGATCTCTTCGCGAAACACCGTGCCGACGCTTTTGCCGGTGATGCGGCGGATTACTTCGCCGACGAGATAGCCTTGCGTGAGGCCATGATAGCCGCTCGCCGTGCCGGGCTCCCAAAACGGGGCCTGCGCCGCGAGCAGCGAAACGCATTTATCCCAATCGTAGAGGTCTTGCGTGGTGATGGGTTCTTTCCAACCGGAAAGTCCGGCCGAGTGGCTCATCAGGTGCGAGACTTTGACGCCGTCTTTGCCGTTGGCGGCGAACTCGGGCCAATACTTCGCGACGGGCGCATCGAAATCGAGGTCGCCGCGATCGGCGATGAGAAGCGCGGTGAGCGCCGTCATCGTCTTCGTCGTTGAGTAGACGTTGACGATCGTGTCTTTGCCCCAGGGTTTGGTTTTGGCCGCATCGGCGTGACCGCCCCAGATATCGACGATGGTTTCGCCGCCTTGGGTCACGCAGAACGAGGCGCCGACGTCCGCGCCGCTATCGAGGTTGGCGGACATCACCTCTTTGATTCCCGCGAGCCGCGACTCGCCATGCACATCGGCCATGTTCGGCTCCCTTAGAGTTCGACTTTGTAGACGCGCGCGGCCGTGCCGTAGAACAGCGCCTGCTTCTCGCCGGCGCTATAGTGGGCGGCGATGCGCTTGAAGGCGTTCCAGAGCGTGGGGTAGTCGCAAGAGAGCGCATCGACCGGGAAGTTACTCTCGAACATACAGCGCTCGGGCCCGAACGCTTCGATGCAGGTCTCGATGTAGGGCTTCCACTCGGTTGCCAATTGCTCGGACGAAGCGGGCGGCAGCGACATGAAGCTCGGGAAGCCGGCGAACGGCATGGCGAGCCCGCCGAGCTTCATCGCGACGTTCTTGCATTGCGCGAGCGCGCGGATGTTCTCGCGCCACACGTCAAAGCGCTCGCCGAGCTTCCCGGCGTAAGCGCCGATGCCGAGCGGGGTGGCGACGTGGTCGGTGATGATCTGCGTGCCCGGGAAAGCGCGTGCGAGATCAATCAACTCAGGAAGTTGCGGCTCCAGCAGCCACGCGTCGAACGAAAGGCCGCGCTTGCCGAGTTCTGCGAAGCCTTCGCGGAACGTCTTGAGCGCGTAGCGGCCGCCTTCGCCGCGCGCGAGCGGACCGAGCACGTTCGGATCCGCGTCCCACGAGCAGGAATGGCGGATGCCTTTGAAACGGGGCGTGACAGCCATGTGCGCGTCGAGCACGTCGCCCGCAGCAGCCCCGCGCGTCAGATCGGCGTGGCCAATGATGCTGGCGCAGGCGCGCACATCGCCATACGTGCCGCTCGCGCACATCGCGGCGACGCCGTTGACGAACTCGGTTTCGCCGATCGGCTTCATCTCGGCTGGCCCATCGGCGCGATACATGGCGCCGCATTCGAGAAACACGGTGGCGCGCACGTTGTGGCCGCTCTTCATATCGGCCAGCAATTCGTCGAGCAGGTAGAGCGGCGCGCGGCGGATGACGTTCTCGAAGCCGTGCTTGGGGGGCGGCAATTGCGCGAGCACGCCCCGCCGGTCCCACAAATGGTGGTGCGGATCGATGATCGGCAGGTCCGGTTCGAGGATGGGTTCTGGCGCCATGTTTGGTCTCTCCCTATCGGGAGCTTAGGCGGTCTGCGGCGCAAGCGGAACGCCCCACACAATGAGCGCGCCGAGATCGCGCCGCACGATGCCGTCGGGGCAGTGCGGCGCGATCGCGGCGCGGGCCTCGGCATCGAATGCGGCGTGATCTATATGCGCGCGCGTCAGCGTGCTCATGGCGTGGAAGCCTGCGATGTAGTCCGCGAGCGGCTGTTCGGTGGGAGCGGGCGCGATGAGGATGTCGCCGTGCTTGGCGAAGAGGCCGGCGTTCTCCCAAGCGGGAATCATGTCGAACGGAACGTGGTTTTGCGCGGTCGAGTGGCGCTGGATCACCTTGAGCAAGTCCGCGTGCCAGGGCGGCGGCGTGGGCTCTTCGACTTTCACGACCGCCAGCATCGCGTTCGGCGTACGTGCGGCGGCGAGGCGCGGCATCAGCGTTTCCCAGTGCATCCAGTGGAGGCTCTCGCCGCCAGTGATGAGCGCGTAGGGCGGCGTGAGCGGCGCGGTTTCTGCGGGCGAGCACGTCCAGCGAATGTTCGCGCCGCCGCCGCCGGGCAGCGTACGCGCTTCGTCCAGCATCTCTTGCGCGATGTCGATCGCGTCAATGCGCTGAACGCGCGGCGCGAGCAGGCGCGCGATGTTGCCGGTGCCGCAGCCGAGATCGAGCACGGCGCGGGGCTCGTCAGTGATGAGCGAAACGAGAAAGTTGAACGTCTCGGCCGGGTAGTTCGGGCGGTGCTTGTAGGCGCGCGCGGCATCCACGTCTTGCCAGCGCGTGGCGTGCGCTCGCGTGAACTGCGGCGGCCTCTTTATCGTCATGTTGAACCGTCATGACACGCGGTGATGGATCGGCGCCGCGGCGCCGGAAATTTCCAGCGCATCGCAATTGCCGAGCCGCTCGACGATCGCCATCGCTTCGTCCGCGCCATAGAGCACGCTTAGATAAGCACGGATCGGAAAGCGGTGGCTGACGGCGATGAGATCGCCGCCCGGCGGGCGCATTTCATCGATGGCGCCCGCCACTTCGCACCCGGCCTCGTCGAGATCGAGCTTGACGCGGCCTTCGCCGGCGACGAGGCGCGCGTCGATCTGCGGTGTGAGCGACAGCGCCGCGGCGATCGCGTCTGCGGTGTGGCGCGCGCGCTGCATGGGGCTGGTGATGAGGCGCGCGCTTTGAATGCGCCAAGCCGGCGCGCGTTGCGCGATCTGCGCAGCTTGCGCGCGCCCGAGCGTGGTGAGGGCTGCGTCCGCGTAGCCTTCGAACGTGCCTGCGGCGTTCGCTTCGGACTCGCCGTGGCGAACGATAAAAATCCTCACTGGCTCGCCCACACGATGCGCGCGATCCAATCGACGTCCTCGGCGCCGAGCGTGCGCAGCGGGTAGGCGGGGTTGAGTGAGATGAGTTCGACGGTTTGCAGATTGCGCCGGCCGAGCGTCTTGGCCATCACCTCGCCCGCCTTGGTGCGCACGACAACACGATCGCCGCGCCGCACCGGCGCGCCGGGCTCGACGATCACGGTGTCGCCATCGCGATAGACCGGCTCCATCGAGTCGCCGGTGATCTCGAGCGCATAAACGCGCCCTTCGCCCGCGCCCGGAAAGCGCAGCGTCTCGACGGCGCCGACCGGATAACCCGCATCGTCGAAGAAGCCGTCGGCGCCCGCGCGCGCAAGGCCGACGATCGGGATCGCGCGCCCGGCGCCCGCCGCGCCGCCCGCAAGGAGCGCCGCGAAATCGTCAATCGTGGCGCCCGTCGCGTCGAGCACGCGCGCGAGGCTTTCGGTGGAGGGCCAGCGCGGCTTGCCATCGGCGCCCATGCGCTTGGAGCGATTGAAGGTGGTCGCATCGAGGCCCGCGAGGCGCGCGAGGCCGGATGTGGTCAGGCCCCGGCTTTCGGCCAGCGCATCGATCCCGCGCCAGATCTGGGCGTGCTGCATCGGACCCTCATGGACCGCGGCCGGGACCTGGTTGGACCGGCGAGTTCACCAACCTATACTCCCGTGAAGCGGATTATCAACCTGTATCTAGGGCTAAGTTCCTATGACGGGACAAAAGTCGTGACGGGCTACATTTACCGGGCCTTGTCCCAGTCGGAATGGACGGCGGCGGAGGCGGCCGGCGTTTACCAGGGCCACGCGCACGATATGCGGGACGGCTTCCTCCATTTCTCAACCGCCGCGCAGCTCGCGGAGACGCTGGCGCGCCATTACGCCGGGCGTGACGGGCTGGTGCTGCTCGAGGTCGATCCCGCTGCGCTGGGCGGGGCGCTCAAGTGGGAGCCTTCGCGCGGGGGCGATCTTTTTCCGCACCTCTACGCCGGGCTGACGCCGGCGATGGTGCGCCGCGTGATCCCGGCGCCGCTCGGCGCCGACGGCAAGCATGTGGTCTCGCTGTGAGCGTTGCACATGATCTTGCGGCGCGCGCGTTCCGCGTCGTCGATCCCGAGAGCGGGCACAAGCTGGCGGTGGCGGCGATGGCGGCGGGGCTCGGGCCGCGGGCGCGGAACGACGCGTGGCCGCGTTTGAAGACGACGCTTGCGGGGCTTTCCTTGCCAAACCCGGTCGGGCTCGCGGCCGGCTTCGATAAGGACGCGCGCTGCGCCGATGGCATGCTGGGCGCCGGTTTTGGGTTCGTGGAATGCGGCACCGTCACGCCGCTGCCGCAGCCGGGCAATCCAAAGCCGCGCCTCTTCCGGCTGATGGAAGACCGCGCCGCGATCAACCGGATGGGCTTCAACAATGAAGGCCTGGAAGGCTTTGCGCAGCGTCTGGCGCGCCGGAAACAACACGGAATTGTGGGCGCCAATGTCGGCGCCAACAAAGAGAGCGCCGATCGCGCGGCCGATTACGTGATCGGCATGGCGCGCGTTTGGCCGTTCGCGAGCTATGTCACCGCGAACATTTCTTCGCCGAACACGCCGGGTCTGCGCGGCCTGCAGGAGCGCGGCGCGCTCGAAGAATTGCTTGGACGCATGGCGGAGGCGCGCGGGCCTCTCACTGCTGAGCATGGCGCGCGGCCAGTGTTCCTAAAGGTCGCGCCCGACCTCGATGAAAGCGCGGTGGCCGATATCGTCGCGGTGGTGCTGAACGCGCATCTCGATGGGATCATCGTGTCGAACACGACGATCGCGCGGCCGGGAAGCCTTGCATCGAAATACCGGAGCGAAACCGGCGGGCTTTCGGGGCGGCCGCTCTTCACGCCATCGACGGAGATGCTCCGGCTGTTCGCGCGCGCCATCGGGGGGCGTGTGGCGCTGATCGGCGCGGGCGGGATCGAGGGCGGCGGCGGCGCGCTCGCGAAGATCAAGGCCGGCGCGAACGCGGTGCAGCTCTACACGGCGCTCGTCTTCGAAGGGCCGACGCTTGCGGCCAAGATCGCGCGCAGCCTCGCGGCGCGGCTGGAGGCGGAGGGCTTCGCGACGGTGGCCGACGCCGTCGGCGTGGATCTGCGCTGAGCGTTTTTCGCTTTACTGGCGCGCGCGGTTGGCGCTCGCCCCTTCGCAGGCGATGAACGGGCGATGCGCATCATCGAAGACCCCGCCGAACTGGACGCCGCCTACGCCGCGCTCGCAGCGGCCTGGGGCGCGTGGGCGCCGCCGCAGCGCTGGGCCTCGCGCGATGCGCTGGAGCCTGCGGGCGAGGGCGCAAGCTATGCGCGCCGGGATGACGTGCACCTCTTTCTCGAGCGCACCAACGATAAGATCGCGCTGGGCGCGGCGCTGACGGAGCGCGATCAGAATCTGCTGCGTGTTGAGTTCATGCGCGACGCGCCGGCGCGCAGGAAACGGCGCGTGGCGATCGCGGCGGATGATGCGGGCAAGCATCACTTGCTGCTGTCGGCCGAAGTGCTTGCGGAACAAGACATCCGCGATCCGTTCCGCCGTCTGGCGGGCGCGCCGCTCGCAAAACGTGCGGAGATCGGCGGGCGCGATTACGTGCTGCTCGGGCCCTTCGATGCGCCGCGTATTGCCGATGCGTTTCTGGCGGTGGCCGGGCTCAGCCCGGCTTTCGCGCGCCACATCGCAAAGCTCGGCGCGCTGGCGGCCGATGAAGACGAGCGGCTGGAGACATCGCTCTACGAAATTTCGCGCAACGTGGCGCGCGCACACAAGGTGCAGCGCCGCGTGGTGGCTGCGCTCTACGAAGCGCTATCGGTAAAGGGCTATCGGCTCGATGAAGCGTCGGCTGGGCCGCTGAAAGCGGATTTCGCGATGACGCAGGGCGCTGAGACGCTCGCGTTCGAAATTCGCGGCGATGCCGAGATCGCCGATCTCGTGCGCGGCGTGGGGCAGCTCGCGCTGGCCGCGCCGCGCGGGGCAGGGCTGACTCGCTTTTTCGTGTTGCCCGCGCCGCGGGATGACTCGCGAGCGCTGGCGCCGTTCATGCCGGCGTTCGAAGAGCTGGGCGTGAGCGTGCTGTTCTACGACGTGCGCGACGATCAGGTGAGCTTTGTGTTTCACCGGCCCGATCCGGATTTGCCGGCGGCGACGCGCGCGCTGTTCGCCTAAGCCCAAAAGCAAAAGGCCCCGCCGGAGCGGGGCCTTCGCGTTTCCTTGGCCGATCGCTTAGGTGCGGGCGCGGATGCGCTGGCGCATTTCGGCGGTCGAGGCGCGGACGCTCGTGATGAGCGCGCGGATGTTGCCGTTGTTGCGGTCAAGCTGCGCGAGGAAATCGCGTTGCTGTTGCTGAGCGAGCCAAATCTCGTTGCCATCAAGCACGAGGGAGACGTCGACAACTTTCCATGCGGCCGTATCGCTCGAGCGCAGGATGCGCCATTGCACGTTCATCGGCTGGGTGCGGCCGCGCGGCGTAACCTGGCTGCGGACGATCACGTCCCGGCCCGGCACGCGCTCGACTGAGTCGGTCACGCGAATGGCGTTACCGCGGAAGCGATCGAGTTGGTCTTCGTACACCGCGATGGCGTATTCCTGGAACGTGGTTTGCCATTCGGTTCGAAGCGCGGCGTCGGCGCGGAGCGACGTGGAATAGCGGCCGAGCACGAAGTTCGAAATGCGCGGCACGTCGGCGAATTGGCCCATGAGGCGGCCAAATTGCTGTTGGCGCGCATCGGCCGTTTGGCTACGGTTCGCGAGCGAATTGAGCGCGGCGGTCGCGTTTTCCTGCACGTAGCCTTCAGCGGCTGCGTTGCGCGCGGCGTGCGCTTCGGGCGCGGCGGCCATCAGCATCGCGCCCGCAAGCGCTGCAAAGAAACCCGAACGCGTAAAACTGAGCGAGGTCACTGTGGTATCCCCTGTTCGCCCTCTACAACAGCGCCGTCGGTCTCAAACGGTGGCGCTGCCTCCTCTGCCGGTATCTGGTCGAATTCCGGCAAGTCTTGGACATCCTGAAGGCCGTTTCGGATCGCACTTTCGCGCGTGAGCGCGTAGGTGCTGCGAATAGTAACGTAGGGATCGATGGAGCTGTTGCGAACGTCCTCGATCGGCTCAATCAACTCTTCGCGCGTGGAAACGGCGCCAACAACGCTGCGTGTTGCCATGAACTCATCTTCACCATCGAATTCGGCCCAGGTCAGCGGATTGAGCGCGACATCGACGACGCGGCCCGCGCTATCGCGGACATTCGATGGCCCGAACAAAGGCAAATACACGTACGGGCCGGACGGCACGCCCCACACCGCGAGCGTTTGCCCGAAATCTTCATCGTGATGTTCGATGCCGACTTCACCGGCGACATCGACAAGGCCCACGACGCCGAACGTGGAATTGATCGCAAAGCGGCTCGCGGTGTTGCCCGCGCGCGAAAACTCGCCTTGCAAAAGATCGTTCGCGAAAATCACTGGGCCGCGAAGATTGCGCAGGAAGTTGCGCACGCCTGAGCGCACAGGTGATGGCGTAACAGCGCGGTAGCCGCGTGCGACGGGCTCGAGCACCGCGCGATCGACCACTTCGTTGGCCGAATACATCGAGCGATTGAAGCCCTCGGCCGGGTCGTTCGCGCTTTCCTGCGCGTGAGCGGTTCCCGCCAGGCAGGCGGCGGCCGCGAATGTAAAAAAGAGAATGCGCATTCTACGTGGTCCCCGCCGCCACATATGAAGAGGGGTTCGGTTAATCAATGATTGGAGGGGCTGATCTGATCCGCAGATGAACCGCTGTTGCATCAGCGCTTCGGGCCTGTCATATAAAGGTATGTTTATATCTCCCTCTCGCTTTGCGAGCCCGCTTCCGGCCGAAAGGCTGGTAGGGGTGCTACGCGCCGCGGGGGAGACAACCCGGCTGCGGACCTTGGCGCTTCTGGCTCAGGGGGAATTGGCGGTGGGCGAGCTCGCCCAGGCGTTGGGGCAGAGCCAGCCGCGGGTGAGCCGGCATTTGCGGGTGCTGACCGACGCGGGGCTCGTGGCCCGGGCGCCGGAGGGGGCATGGGTGTTCTACCGGCTGGCCGGTGCGCCGGGGACGGAGCGGGCGCTCGTCGATCTCATCGCGGGCCTCGCCGATCCGGCCGATCCTGTGTTTGCCCGTGATGTGGAGCGGCTGCGGGACATTCGCGCGGCGCGCGATGCGGCGGCGGCGGCGTATTTTGAATCGAGCGCCGCCGATTGGGATCGCATCCGCAACTTGCACTTGCCGGAGGCGGACATTGAAGCGGCCGTGCTCGCGGCGGCGGGCGAAGGGCCGTTCGATCTGATGGTGGACGCCGGCGTTGGCGCCGGGCGGCTGATTGAAGTGTTCGCCGACCGCGTCCAGCGCGCGGAAGGCTTCGATACGAGCCGGCAAATGCTCGCCGTCGCGCGTGCGGCGTTGGATGGGCTGCCAGAATCGAAAGCCGCGATCCGGTATGGCGATATCTACGATCCGCCAGTCGCGGGCGCTGTTGCCGATCTAGTGACGATCCATCACGTGCTGCACTTTCTGGCCGATCCAAAGCGCGCAGTGAAGGAAGCCGTGCGTTTGCTGAAGCCGGGCGGGCGCTTGGTGATCGTGGATTTTGCGCCGCATGCGCTGGAGTTTTTGCGCGAGCAGCACGCGCACCGCCGGCTCGGCTTTTCGGACACCGACATCGCCGCGTGGTGCGCAGATGCAGGCGTGCCGAACATTCACACAACCACGCTTGCGCCAAAAGGCGCGGGCGCGCAGCAACTGACAGTGAAGATCTGGGCAGGCGACAAGGCGGGCCTTGCCGCCGCCGCGGAGAAGGCAGCATGACCGGTGCAATCCGATGACTCAGCCACACGAAAGCCCGATCGCGCAGGCCGTGCGCAATACAGCGGGCCTCACGTTCTCGTTCGAGTTTTCGCCGCCGAAAACGCCGGAGCTTGAAGAAAAGCTGTGGCGCGCAATCCGCCGGCTCGAGCCGCTCGGGCCGTCCTTCGTGTCGGTCACTTACGGTGCGGGCGGCTCTACGCGCGATCGCACGCACGGCACGGTGGCGCGCATCGCGCGCGAAACGCAGCTCCATGCGGCAGCGCACCTCACCTGCGTGGGCGCGACGCGCGAAGAAGTCGATAGCGTGATGCGCGATTACTGGGATGCGGGCGTGCGCCACCGGGTGGCGCTGCGCGGCGATCCGCCGGCCGGCATTGGCGCAAAATATGAGCCGCATCCGGGTGGGTACGCATATGCATCCGATCTCGTCGAAGGCGCGCTGAAGATCGCCCCGTTCGAAGTCTCGGTCGCGTGCTACCCCGAGCGGCATCCGGACTCGCGCAATTGGAACGCAGAGATCGACAATCTGAAACGCAAGATCGATGCGGGCGCGGCGCGCGCGATCACGCAGTTCTTCTTCGAGGCCGAGGTGTTCTTGCGCTTTCGCGATCAAGCGGCGCGCGCGGGGATCAATGCGCCGATCGTGCCGGGCGTGATGCCGGTGTCGAACTTCAAGGGCGCGCGGCGCATGGCGCTGGCGGCGGGCGCGAGCGTTCCTGATTGGCTCGAACGCTTGTTCGACGGGCTCGATAAGGATCCGGAAACGCGCCAGCTCGTCGCCGCCGCGCAAGCGATCGAATTGTGCACGGAATTGCGCCGCGAAGGCGTGCGGGACTTTCACTTCTACACATTGAACCGTGCCGAACTGGTGCTGGCGCTCTGCCGCACGCTCGGTGTCAAAACGCCGCCGGCGCCTGCCGCCGAGGAGGAAGCAGCATGAGCACGCGCACCGAACGCCTCGCCTGGGCGCAAGCGGAAATGAAAAAGCGCATCCTCGTGCTCGACGGCTCGTGGGGCGTGTTCCTGCAGGGCTTTGAGCTGACGGAAGATGACTATCGCGGGCCGCGCTTCGAAAGCCACAACCATCCGCTCAAGGGCAACCACGACATTCTGTGTCTGACGCGGCCTGATCTCGTGCGCCAGGTGCACGATGCGTATCTCGGCACGGGCATCGATATCGCGTCGACCAACACGTTCTCGGGCACCGTGATCAGCCAGGGCGATTACGGGATGGAGAAGATCGCGCGCGAGATCAACGCGGCCGGCGCGCGGATTGCGCGCGAGGCGTGCGATGCGCTTGAGGCGAAGGACAAGCGCGTGCGTTTGGTCGCCGGTTCGATCGGGCCGACGAACAAGACGCTGTCGCTCTCGCCGGACGTGAACGATCCGGCGCGGCGCGATGCGACGTTTGAAGGCATGGCCGCGGCGTACAAGGAGCAATGCCTCGGGCTGATCGAGGGCGGCGCGGACATTCTGCTCGTTGAGACGATCTTCGACACGCTGAACGCCAAGGCGGCGTTCTGGGGCGCGTGGGAAGCGTTCGATGAGATCGGTGAAGAATTGCCGCTCTGGATTTCGGGCACGATCACGGATCGTTCGGGCCGCACGCTTTCCGGGCAAACGACCGAAGCGTTCTGGAACTCGGTGCGCCATGCCAATCCGTGGGCGATCGGTTTGAACTGCGCGCTCGGGCCAGAAGACATGCGTCCATTCCTCGCCGATCTCGCGCGCGTTGCCGACTGCCCGATCTCGGCGCACCCGAACGCGGGGCTGCCGAACGCCATGGGCGGCTACGATGAAACGCCGCACTCGATGGAAGCGCACTACGCGGAGTGGGCAAAGAGCGGGTTGGTGAATGTGCTCGGCGGTTGCTGCGGCACCACGCCCGATCACATCTCGCACCTCGTGCATGCGATAGAGGGCGTGAAGCCGCGCGCGTTCAAACCGCACGAGGCCAAGCTCCGGCTTTCGGGCCTTGAGCCGTTTAACGCCGCGGCCTAAGCGCAGCTTCTACTTCAGAACGAATGAGCCGGTTTTGACCAACGCGTCTTCGAATTTCATCATCGTCGGCGAGCGCACGAACGTGGCGGGCTCGGCGAAGTTTCGAAAGCTGATCGAGAAGGAAGACTTCGCGGCGGCGGCCGCGATTGCGCGCCAACAAGTCGACAACGGCGCCAACGTGCTCGACGTCAACATGGACGCCGATCTGATCGACGGCGCGACGGCGATGACGCGCTTCCTCAATTACATCGCGGGCGAGCCGGATATCGCGCGCGTGCCCGTGATGGTCGATAGCTCGAAATGGAGCGTGATCGAGGCGGGCCTTCGGTGCGTGCAGGGCAAGGCGATCGTCAACTCGATCTCGATGAAAGAGGGCGAGGCGCAGTTTCTCGAGCAGGCCAAGAAAGTGCAGCGCTACGGCGCGGCCGTCGTGGTTATGGCGTTTGACGAGAAGGGGCAGGCCGATACGGCGGCGCGGAAGATTGAGATTTGCACGCGCGCTTATCGCCTGCTGGTCGATAAGGCGCGCTTTGCGCCCGAAGACATCATCTTCGATCCGAACATCTTCGCGGTCGCGACCGGCATCGCCGAGCACGACAACTACGCCGTCGATTTCATCGAAGCAACGAAAGTGATTCG
>CAZMCA010000035.1:0-23884 GCA_964564595.1 uncultured Caulobacteraceae bacterium | reverse complement strand
GGCGGCCCGGTCGAGATCACGCACGCCGCGATGGAGCGCTTCTTCATGAGCGCGAACGATGCGGTTCGCCTCATCCTCACGGTCGCCGCGTTCGAGGACGCGGACGCTGGCCGCGCGGCGTCTTACTACCTCGACATGGGCGCCCCGGTGCGCATCGTCGATCTCGCCCGCCAGATGATGGCCGACGCCGGCCGCGAGGTTGAGATCGTCTACACGGGCCTTCGCGAAGGCGAGAAGCTGAGCGAAGCGCTCTACGACCGCCACGAGGAAGCGAAGGAGACGGCGCTCGCCGACGTTTATCGCGTCACGCAGCGCTCGGCGAATGCGTGGGTTTCTTCCACCGATCTCGCCACGCTCGAGAACGCCGTGCGCACCGAAGACAACAGCGCCGTGCGTGACCGTGTCTTTGCGCTGCTGAAGGCGCGCATGGCTGACGCTGGCGCCGTCACGGCCTAAGCGCGAACCTCACACTTGGATGTGCTTTGGTCGAAGTGATTTCGACCTAGCTCTACCTGGCTCTAACGCCGCCAGGTCAAATTGAAGCCCGCATAGCTTTCGCCGCGATTCCCGAAGCGCGTCTCGACATCGTGCTCGGTGTAGCCAACCGAGAGCCGCAGCCCTTCGGCCTCAATGCCGACGCCCGCGTGCACTTCGCCGACCTCGACCTGATCTTCCACGTAGGCCAGCGATCCGCCGCGCGCGACGCCGCCATTGGTCGGCGAAGCTGAGGGCGTCCAGATCACGGCTTCATCGTCCGAAGCGGCGAACAGGAAGAGGCGGGGCGCGTCCCACGTCGCCATCGGCAGCGGCGCGGTGAGCTCGCGTTCCAAGTCCTGCAGCCCGCGCCCAGCCGGGGGCGTGCGCGCCGGCGTGCTCGTCCAGGTCACTGGCTCATGGCGGTCGCGCAGGGCGGCGTATCCGGTGGCGGTGAGATCCGGCGCCTGGAGGCGGAAAGCGCTCGGGCCGATCGGGCCGCGCACGCGCACAGCAGGCGCCGCCAGCGTGGCCGATTGCGTCACGGCGTTGAGCTGGGCCGCGCCCGTGTTCATCAGCGGATCGTGGCGCGCAACGAAGGCGGGCTCCTCAGCCGAGGGAAGCGTTGCGATCGCGAGCGCTGCTTGCGCCAGGGAGCCTCGCGTAAGCGCCGTGGGCGTCGTTGCCGCCATCAGCGCAGCAGAGGACTGCGGGCCGGTGTGGAAGCCGCCCGTGTCGGCTGCCAGCGGTTCTGGCGCTGCGGGTGTCTCCGCATAGCTGGTGCGAAGGTAGGAATAGCTGAGGGCGCCGACGGCCGCCGCCATCAGCAGCGCCGACTTTGCCAAGTCCGACAGACCAGACGGCGCGTTGCCGGCCACAGCGGAGCCGCTGTGCTGCGTGCGCGTACCGAGACTGAGCCCCATGCCCTGGCTCCCCCGAAAGCGGGTGTCGTTGCGGAACGCTATCAGACGTTGCCCGCATCCGCCAACATTGCGGGAAATCAAGACCTTGGCGGTGACTTTTGTTCCACCCGTTCGCGAATTTGGCGAATTCGTCGCGGCTAGCGGCGGGGGAGGCCGTCGGCTGCGTAGCCAAGGCGCGGCCAGAGCATCCACGCTTCGGTTGGCGGCTCCGCGCCCGGCCGGCAGAATTTCTCGGCGCCCTCCGCGTAGCCGCGGGCGTATTCGCGCGCGACCGCGCCAGTGAACCAGCGGAGCGCGGCGCGCTCGAGCCAGCCGGCCGCTTGATATTTCCGGCTGCCCTTAAGCCCGCTCACCCAGCCCGCGACGGTCCGGGCGCGCACTTCGGGCGTCGCGTAATTTCGCACGTCCGGGTGGGTCCAGTCGCGGCGCGTCATCGCATAGCGCGCTGAGCCCATGCCGTAGGTGTAGTAGCGCTTGAGGTAGCTCTTGATGGTGTCGGCTGTGGTGTGGCCGGTCCACCAATTGGAATCCGCATCGAGGATCGCGCCCGCGCGGATCACGCGTTGCGTGAGATCGAGGTCTTCGCCCGAGGGGCGGAACGTTTCGTCAAATCCGCCGACGCGCACAAAGAAGCTGCGGCGCACCGCGAACGCGGCGGTCACAGCGCAAATCAAACGGCCCACTTCATCGTAGGTGGCGCCAGGCAGCACGGCGGAGTTGGCGATCATGCGTTCGCGTAAGCTCTTGGGGTCTTCCATCACCGGGCGCGTGTAACCGGCGATTCCATCGAGCCACGGCGCTGCTTCGAGGCGCGCTTGGAGGTAATCGAGCCAATGCGGCGGGGCCCGGCAATCGTCATCGGTGAACACGATGAAATCACCGGTCGCTGCCTGTGCGCCGAAATTGCGCGCCGCTGCAGGGCCGCCGTTCTGCGGCTTTGCGATGTACGTGAACCAGCCATCATGCTCGGCGAGTACGGCGGCATAGCTTTCGTCATGTGTGCCGTCATTGACGACGATGAGCGAACGATCGGCGCGCCCCACGATTTGCGGACGCACGCAGGCGAGAAAGCCGCGCAGATCTTCTGGCCGCTTATAAGTTGGGACGAGAACGGTGAGCGATGTCATGCCGCCCTCCGTCCGCACGCGCGCATGTGCGAAAGCAGCGCGGAAACGTCGAGCGCATACGGTTGCACGATTTTATCTGCGGCTGCTTGCGCAACGCCCGGATCGAGATCGAGCGCCCATTCGAGGTGCTCGAGGATCGTCGATGTTTCGCCGCCCCAGGCCACTTTTCCAACGCCGAGCCGCTCGAGCGCGACGCCATTGAGCATCGACTCGAAGTGCGCTGGCAGCACGACGCTCGCGCGCGCGGCCATCAGCGTCGAAAGACAGGTGCCATGTCCGCCCTGGCTCACGATGACGCGTGCGCGTGACAACGCTTCAGCCATCGGCACCGGTTGCAGATGCGTGCGCACGCCGCAACGGTTGAGGAATGCGCTTGCAGGCTTGGCGCCCGGGCCGCGCAGGTGCGTCTCGACCGGCAGGTGCTTGGCGATGTCGGCCAAGCACTCCACCGCGTGCATCGATTCTGAGCCCTTCACGTCCATGAACGCGAACACGCCCGGCGCGTTGGGGCGCATCAGGTTCGGTTGCTGCGGTGCGAGTTGGACGTAGGCGTCCTTGCGCAGCGGCGCGTAGGGATCGAGTTCGCGCACGCTCGCAACGAGGCGCGCTTCAACGGCAAGCAGCGCCGGAAGCGTCGAGAGCTTCGGCGCGCGGCGCGCGCCGAGAACGGTGTTCGCCGCTTCGAGCGCCGCAAACTCTGGACGAAAGCTCATCGTGTCTGGGCGCAGCGCTGGGAAGGTCGCGGTGTGCGAGGGCGGAAGCGTGAAACCGGTGCCGACGGCGATCACCGGCAGGCGCCCGCGCGCAGCCAGAATGGCGCTCGGCGCATGCGAAGCCACGATGAAGTCCGGCTGCGTCAGGGCGAAGAGCGCATCCCATTGCGCCGTCAGCGCGAACAGCATTTCAGGCTCGGCAAAGCCGCAGGTGGCCAGGATGTCGCCGTAGCTTGCGGGGCCGGGGCGGGGGCGCAGCGGATCGCGCAACGCCGGCGCGGGCAGCACCGGCCAGGGCCGGTTGGTAAACAAGGTGGCGGGGGTGACGGCGTCGGACAGGGCGAAAATCGGCCGCACGCCCTCGAGCTCCATCGCGCCCGCGATGTGCACGAGTGGGCCAACATTGCCGTAACCACCGCCCAGTTCGGACACGAACAGCGCTTTCATCGCCTTCCCCACAGCCGCCGGCCCGCACAAACGTGCGGTTTTGGCGCCTTCGGAGCCTAAAGAGGCACGTTGGGCGCCAGTCTTTCGGCTGAGGCGCGAACGGGCGGGCGCGCGCGCCGTTTGCGTTAACGCCGCCGCCCCGCCAGAAAGCGCCGCGATGAGCTTTGTGAAGCAGCTGGAGATGCGTTTGCGCCCGCGCGCGCCGCGCTTTTTGCGCGCGCTCTATCGGGCCGGGCGCGGCATGGCGCCGATGGCGATGTCGCCGGACGTGCCCCAGACGCTGCTCGATGGCTGTGTTCTGGTCTCGACGCGGTACGACATGCTCGACCGGCTCCCGAAGGGCGGCCGGGTCGCCGAACTTGGCACCTACAAGGGCGATTTCGCGCGCCACATTATGGCCCGCAACGCGCCGGCCGAGCTTCACCTGATCGACATCGACTACTCGGCGTTCAATGCCGAAGGCCTCGCCGCCGCGACGCGCCACCACGGCTTAACCACGGAGAAGATCGCGGCCTTTGCCGACGCTTACTTCGACTGGATCTACATCGATGGGGACCACGCTTATGAGGGTGCGATCGCCGATGCGCGCGCGAGCGCCAGCAAAGTAAAGCCGGGCGGCTATTTGGTGTTTAACGATTTCGCGCACGTCGATCCCGCGATGGGCCGCTACGGCGTCCATCGCGCGGTCGTCGAGTTCGCGCTTGAGCGGCAATGGCCGTTCGCGTTCTTCTGCTTCAACGGCGCAGCGCTCTACGATGTCGCGCTGCGCCGTCCCCTGGAAACCGTGGCAGCAGATTAGGTCGCGCAGGCAACGCCCGTCGCGCCGCCGCAATAGCTTTGGTTCGTGTCGGCCGACTTTTCGGGGTCGGGAAGGCGCTCGAACTCTTGCGGCAGCACGGGCGCCATGCCGCGCATGCGGCGCCGTTCACGCTCGGTGCGGGTGGCGGCGTCGCCGATCAGCCAGCGCACGCTGAGGCGGAAGCTTTCTTCGCCCTCGTCGTGCCAGGCCGCGTCCGCGTCAATCATCAACTGCGAGAGAACGCCCGTGAACGGGCGCACCGAAGCACCAACGCCCGCGCCCGTGCCGGTGATCGGATCGTCTTCCGCCATCACTTCGAGGGCGAGGCGCTCGATCGGGAACCACGCCGCTTCGGCGCGCACGAAGCCGCCATCGCGATCGGTGTAGCCGTTGCCGGCCGCGTAGCCGCCGCGCACGATGATCTGCACTTCGTTCATCATCACGCTGAGCCCAGCGCCTGCGCGCCAGATCGAGAGCGTTTCACGGTTCGGCGCTTCCGAACGCACGGCCGAGACAAAGCCCCCGATAGCGCCTTCGGCCGTGTTGTTGAACATCGGGCGGAAGTCTTGCCACGCCACCTGGCCGCCAACCGCGACCTGGCTATCGATCTGACCGACGGCGCCTTGGACGTTGAGCGCGGAGGAGTCGCCGAGCGCCCATTGGCCTTCAAGCGCGCCAACCTGGCCCTGTTGAACCGTGCGGTTGATGTAGTCCGCGCTCACTTCGCGATAGGCGCGGGCGAGCGGCGCGGGCGCAGCTTCGGTCGCTGCGGCCTCAGGCGCGGCCGCGCTCGCCGCCGGGACCGCGCACATGCCGATCTGCAGATCGAAATAGTCACCGCCGTCCGGCTGCACGCCATAGCGCGTCACGCTGACGATCTGCTCGCCGCCTTGGCCGGTGACGTCCAGCACCGAGCCGCGCAGCGCGGCCGGATCGACCGTGTTGGCGAAAGTCGCCAAGCGCGGCGCATCGGGGCTCGCTGGATTGTGCAGTTCGACCACACGCACCGTGTCGTTCGCCGAGAGCACTAGGCGCACGCCCTCAAGCCGGAGCGAGCCGTCGTCGGCGCAGAACTGCGTCGTGTCGATGCTGAGGCGCGAGAGCGGCGTCAGCGGGCGGCGCGGCGGCGCAGAGGCCATCGCCGGCATGTTGGCCGGTTGCGCATCGGCGCTGGGCGCCGAGACGATCGCGGCCTCGGCGGATTCAGCAGAAGCGGGTTGGGCCGCGGCCACCGTTGCGAAGCCCGAAACCGCGAGTGCGGCGGACGCCGCGCGCGCTTGGCGCGCGACGGTCTTGGCGTGCGCGAGCACTTGCTCGACGCGCAGCGAACCTTTCGGCGGCGCCTCAATGCGCACCACGATTACAAGCTCAAGGCCCGTGCCGGCCAGTTCGCGCGCAAACACGTCGCCTGCGATCGGGGCGACGAGCGTAAGGTACTCGTACGCTTTGACGCGCACGTAGAGCGTCCGGCCATTGGGGCCGAGATGCATCGTGCTGATCTTGCCCTTGGCGTAGTCGCGCGTCTTGCGCGCGGCGCGCACCAGGCGGCGGGCGCGGTCGAAGGCGCCGGTCGGATCTTCCACGATCGAGCCTTGCCCGAAGCGGCCGATCAGGCCCGCCAGCGAGGCCGCGCGGTCGAGCGCGCTTACTTTGTGAGCCTTAGCGCGGCGTTGGCGCGCGCCGTCCACGGCATGGCGCACCAGGCGCCCGTTGGCCGCACTCGTCGTGACGAGGATGTTCGAATTCGACACGTTTTTCCCCATTCGCCCGGTCATCCGGCCGCCCGCACGGAATCTATCCGGAGCGTAAGGTGCGGAACTCATGCCATCTGGCCGCCGCATTCCGGCGACGTGCGTTTGGGGAAAGGCGTGCCGCGGCGGTGCAAAACCGCCCGTCGCGTGTGGGCAATCGCCATGCCGCATCTTCGAAGCGAAGGCGGAGCGGTTGGGCGGCGCTTGCGCGCGCGGGCGCCGCGTGAGACGAGGTGGGCCATAAGCTTAATGGGCGCGCGAGACGCCGGGAGGAGGCCGCGATGAAGGCTGCCGTATATTATGAGAACGGCACACCGGATGTTCTAAAGTACGAAGACGCACCCGATCCCGTCTGCCATCCCAAAGGCATCGTGCTGCGCGTAGAGGCCGTCTCCATCGAAGGTGGCGATACGCTCAACCGCTGGCGCGGCCCGTTGATCACCCGCCCGCACATCGTTGGCTATCAAGCCGCCGGCGAGGTGATTGAGGTCGGCTCTGAAGTCACCAATTTCCGCATCGGCGACAAAGTCGCGACCACTGGCCAGTTCGGCTCGCACGCTGAATTGCGCGCCGTGCCTGCGCGCACCGCGTGGCTCGTGCCCGATGGCCTCGACGTGCGCAAAGCGTCCGTGATCCCCGTCGCGTTCGGCACCGCACACGATTGTCTGTTCGAGTTCGGCCGCTTGAAGAAGGGCGAAACAGTGCTCGTCCAAGCGGGCGCAAGCGGCGTTGGCACTGCGGCGATCCAACTTGCGAAACGCGCTGGCGCGCGCGTGCTCGCGACAGCGTCGAGCGATGAACGTCTCGAAAAGCTGAAGCCGCTCGGTCTGGACGACGGCATCAACTACACGAGCAAAAACGTCGTCCAAGAAGTGATGCGCCTCACCGACAAAAAGGGTGTCGATCTCGTCGTCGATTCCGTTGGCGGGCCTACACTCCAGGGCTCGATCCTCTCACTCGGCTATCGCGGGCGCGTCTCGATGGTCGGGCAAGCAGGCCGCGAACCGATGAATATCGATGTTTCGACACTGATGGGCGGCAACCGTTCGCTAAACGGCGTCTTCCTCGGCGCCGAGATCGGCACGGACCGCGCCTACAACATGATCGCGCAGCTGATGACGGACGCGGCGAAGGGCGAGATCGACATCATCATCGATCGCACGTTCCGCCTTTCCGAAGCCGCGCAAGCGCACGCCTACATCGAAAGCCGCAAGGCTGTCGGCCGCGTGCTCCTCATTCCGTAAAGCCTAGATCCATGACCACAGCCGAAGCGCCGCAACCCATCTCGCTCGCGAAAGTCATCGCGAACCACGCCGCCAACCGCCCGAACGACCCCGCGCTCACCTTCCAAGGCGAGACGCTGACCTGGGATCAGTTGCACAAACGCACAAACCGGATGGCGCACGCGCTCGAAAAGCGCGGCGTGAAAGAGGGCGATCTCGTCACCATCGGTTTGCCGAACGGGCTCGGCTTCATCGAAGCGTGCTGGGCGATCTGGAAGGTGGGCGCGACGCCCCAGCCTGTGTCGTCGCGTCTGCCGAACCACGAATTGGAAGCTGTCGTCGAGCTCGCGGATCCGCCGCTCGTGATCGCGCTCGCGAACATGCAAACGAAGCGCCCGCGCGTCGACGCCGCTGAGCTGCTCGCGGAATCCGATGATGAATCCTCGCTGCCCGATCGCACTGCGCCGATCTACAAAGCGCCGACGTCCGGCGGCTCAACGGGCCGCCCGAAGCTGATCCTTGCGGGCCAGCGCGGCGTGCACATTCCGGGCTCTCCGGGTGCGTACCGCACGTTGCCCGATGACGTGATGATCATGCCCGGCCCGATGTATCACAACGGGCCGTTCACAGCCTCGTTTGGCGGCATGTTCCAAGGCGCGCATCTCGTGCTGCTGCCGCGCTTTGATGCGGAAGAAGTTCTGAAAGCCGTCGACGCCTATGGCGCGACGTGGATGTACCTCGTCCCGACGATGATGAGCCGCATCTGGCGCCTGCCGGAAGAAACGCGCGCCAAGTACAAAGTGAACACGCTGCGCACAGTCTGGCACCTTGCAGCGCCGTGCCCGCCGTGGCTCAAGGAAGCATGGATCAACTGGCTCGGGCCAGAAGTGATCATGGAGCTTTACGCCGGCACGGAAGCGCAGGCCGTCACCATCATCACCGGCACGGAATGGCTCGCACATCGTGGCTCTGTCGGCAAAGTCGCGTTCGGCGAAATGAAATCGTTCGATGCCGATGGAAATCCGCTGCCGCCTGGCGAGGTCGGCGAGATTTACATGCGCCGCCCAGAGGGCACGCCTGCCAGTTACCAATATCGCGGCGCCACAGCGCGCACGATGGAAGGCGGCTGGGAAAGCCTTGGCGACGTCGGCTATTTCGATGAGGACGGCTACCTCTATCTGGCTGACCGGCGCACCGACATGATCCTCGTCGGCGGCTCGAACGTGTATCCCGCCGAAATCGAAAGCGCGCTCGATGAGCATCCACTCGTGCAATCGAGCTGCGTGATCGGGATGCCGGATGAAGATTACGGCAACATCGTCCACGCCATCGTGCAGCCGCGCGAGGGGCTCACGGAGGAGGCGCTGCGCGCGCACATCGCAGGCATGCTGGTGACGTACAAGCAGCCGCGCACCTACGAGTTCACGACCGAGCCGCTGCGAGATGACGCCGGCAAGGTCCGCCGGACGCAATTGCGCGATGAGCGCATCGCGGCGAAGAAGACAGCTTAAAGAACACACGGGGCAGGGCATGGCGATCGATCTCACCAACACGTCGCGGCGCGCGCTGCTCGCGGGCCTTGGCGCGGCCACGCTCACGGGCTGCGCAACGAGCCAGACGCCGCCGCCATCCTACACAGCGCGCCCGCGCGCGTTCCGCCCCACGGGCGAACGCGCCTATCCGCGCGTGCAAGCGCTGATCGATCGCTACATCGCTGAGCGCAAAGTCGCCGGCATCGTCGTTGGCGTACAGAAGGGCCATGCGCCGCTGCAGTTTCTCACGTCGGGCAAAATCGCGCTCGATGGCGCGCCTTGCAATGCGGATTCGATCTACCGCGTCTATTCGATGACAAAGCCGGTCACGGGTATTGCGGCGATCCAACTTGTCGAGCGCGGCCGTCTCACGCTCGACACGCCGATTGCCGATTTCGCGCCCGAGTTCCGCAATATGCGCGTCATCACCGACGCCGCGACGATGGCGACGCGCCCAGCGACGCGCCCGATCCTCGTGCGCCATCTCATGACGCACACGGCGGGCTTCAGCTATCACATCTCCGACGAGAGCCCGCTCAACGGTCCGTATCGCCGCGCGGGCGTGACGCCGGTCGGCCGCTATACGCTCATCCCGCGCCCGGGTGATACGCCGCTTACGCCCACGCTCGATGCGTTCGGACAAGCGCTTGCGCCGTTGCCGTTGCTGCGCGAGCCGGGCACGGAATGGGATTACAGCATTGGCCTCGATGTGCTCGGGCTCATCATTCAGCGCGCGTCGGGCGTGCCATTCGATCAATATCTGCGGGAGAATCTGTTCGCGCCGCTGCGCATGACGGACACGGCGTTCTATGTGCCGCAGAGCAAGCTCGCGCGCTTCACTACCAACTACAATGTCGGCGAGGACGGCTCGCTCACTGCCGTGCCTGATCGCGAGGCCTATTCGAGCCCGACGGGCATGCCATGTGGCGGCGCGGGTCTTGTCGCGTCCACGCGTGACTATGCGCGCTTTGCGGCCATGCTGCTGCGCGGCGGCGCGCTCGAAGGTGCGCGCGTGCTTTCGCGTGAGAGCGTTGCGCTCGCGTGTTCGAATCTGATGCCGGAAGGCGTGCTGATGCGCGGCGGCGCAGGTTTCGGCGCCGGGATGAGCGTGACGCTGCCCGCAGCCGTCACGCCAACCAATCCACTCGGCTCCGTGAGCTGGGGCGGGGCGGCGAACACCAACTTCTGGGTCGATCCCGCGAACGATGCGTTCGTCGTGCAGATGACTCAGAACTTCGGCGGCGAGTATCCCTTGCGCCAAGAAATTCGCGAAGCGGTCTACGCCGACTTTGCCGCATGAGATTTGAAGCGAGCAGGACGAGAGATGAGCATTAAAGGCAAAGCCTATGCGGTCGGGGTGTACGAACACCCGACCCGCAACGCGCCCGACAAGACAACGCCGCAAATCCACGCAGAAAGCGCCAAGGGCGCGCTCGAAGATGCGGGTCTCACGAAGGACGATATCGACGGCTATTTTTGCGCGGGCGATGCGCCTGGCTTCGGCGCGATGTCGATGGCCGATTATATGGGCCTCAAGCTCCGCTACATGGACTCAACCGAGACCGGCGGCTCCTCCTATATTCTGCACGTGAACCACGCCGCCGCCGCGATCGCGGAAGGAAAGTGCAACGTCGCGCTCATCACGCTCGCGGGGCGCCCACGGCAAAATTCCGGCGGCCCGCGCTCGATGGGTGGTCCGGGTCCGACGGAAGTGCCGGAAGCGGGCTTTGAAAACATTTACGGCGGCTCGACGCACAACACCTACGGCATGTGCGCCATGCGCCACATGCACGAATACGGCACGACGAGCGAACAGCTCGCCTGGATCAAAGTCGCGGCCTCGCACCATGCGCAATACAACGAACACGCGATGCTGCGTGACGTTGTGACGGTCGAAGACGTGCTCGCGTCCCCCATGATCGCCGATCCGCTGCATCGCCTCGATTGCTGCGTCGTCAGCGATGGCGGCGGTGCGGTGATCCTCGCCAAGCCGGAAATCGCCAAGAGCCTGAAGCGCCCGCTCGTCAAAGTGCTCGGCGGCGGCGAAGCGCCGAAAGGCCCGCGTGGCGGCGCGACGCTCGATCTCACGCATTCCGGCGCGGTTTGGTCTGGCCCCGCTGCGTTCGCGGAAGCAGGCGTGAAGCCGAGCGACATCAAGTACGCGTCGATCTACGACAGCTTCACCATCACGGTGCTGATGCAGCTGGAAGACCTCGGGTTCTGCAAGAAGGGCGAGGGCGGAAAGTTCGTTGCCGACGGCAATCTCATCAGCGGTGTTGGCAAGCTGCCGTTCAACACAGATGGCGGCGGCCTCTGCAACAACCACCCGACCAATCGCGGCGGCATCACCAAGGTGATCGAAGCGGTGCGTCAGGCGCGCGGCGAAGCGCATCCGAAAGTTCAAGTCAAAAACTGCGACCTTGTCATCGCGCACGGCACGGGCGGTTCGCTCGGCACGCGCCACGGCTCGGCCACAGTCATCATGGAACGGGAGTAGGGCTCATGGCCGACGAAAAGAAGTGGCCGCGCAAAATCTCCGCGCCCGCCGTCAATCTTGAAAGCAAGCCCTTCTGGGATGCGTGCGCCGAGGGCAAGTTCCTCATCAAACGCTGCAAGGATTGCAAAGAGCCGCACTATTATCCGCGCGCGCTCTGCCCGTATTGCTTCTCAGCGAACACCGATTGGGAAGAAACCAAGGGCGTCGGCGAAATCTACACGTACAGCGTCATGCACCGCTCACCGACGGGGCCGTACGCCATCGGCTACGTCAAGATGAACGAAGGCGTGCACGTGCTGACCAACTTCGTCGATTGCGACTTCAAGGCGCTCAAGATCGGCATGAAGGTCAAAGTGCTCTTCCAGCCCACCGAAGGCGGCCCGCCGGTCCCGGTGTTCGCGCCGGCGTAGGTCAACAGAAGCGCGCCGGGACGATGCGGCATCCTGGCGCGCTCGCTTGTTCTGGAAAGATAGTTAGGATACCTAACTGTCATGCCGCCGCCCGATTCGCTTGCGCCGACGCGTGGGGAGAGCGCGCCCGCCGCTTTGGCTGAGCGCCTCCGCCCCGTCGTCCTTCGCCTTTCCCGCAATCTTCGCCGCGAAGCCCAGCGCTTCGGCGTCTCCGCGCTCGATGCGCAGCTGATGACGATCGTGCTGAAGAACCCGGGCGTCGGCGTCTCGGAGCTTGCCGAGCGCGAGCAAATTTCGAAGCCCGCGATGAGCGCGCATGTGAAGCGCCTCGAAGAGGCGGGCTGGATCGCGCGTGACGCTGACAGCGAAGACAAACGCCGCGTCGGCCTGCTGCTCACGAAATCCGGCGCCCGCGCGCTCGAAGACATCCGCAAGAGCCGGAACGATTGGCTGGCCGCGCGCCTCGCCAAGCTCAGCGCCGCCGACCGCGCGGCGCTCGCTGGCGCGCTCTCTGCGCTCAACGAGCTCGCGGAGGACGGGCGATGAGCGAGGTCGCGGATGACGATCCAATCGAAGGTGAAGCCATAGCGCCTGTGAAGGCGCGCCCCGATTGGCTGGTCCCCGTCATCATCGGTTCGGCGCTCTTCATGCAAACGCTGAGCGCGACCGTGATCTCCAACGCGCTGCCGACGATGGCGCACGCGCTGGAGGTGAGCCCGCTCGCGCTCAATCTTGCGATCACTGCGTACTTGCTGGCTGCTGCCGTGTTTTTGCCGATCAGCGGCTGGCTCGCGGATCGTTACGGCGCGCGCATCGTGTTCACGTCGGCGATCGTGGTTTTTACGCTGGCCTCCGCCGCTTGTGGCTTTGCGCAGTCGCTGGAGCAATTGCTGATAGCCCGCGTTGTGCAGGGCGCCGCGAGCGCGATGCTTATGCCTGTCGGGCGGCTTGTGCTGCTTCGAACGGTGCCGAAGGCCGAACTCGTTGGCGCACTGGCGATCCTCACCATGCCTGGCCTTTTAGGCCCGATGCTTGGCCCGCCGATCGGCGGCGCGATCGTGACGTTCGGCGACTGGCGCTGGATTTTCTTCCTAAACATTCCGATCGGCATTCTCGGCGTCATCCTTGTGTCGCTCTACGTGCCGGACGTGCGCGAAGAGACGCGCGCGCCGTTGGATTGGACCGGCTTTGCGCTGACGGCGCTCGCGTGCGCAGGTCTTGTATTCGGGTTCGAAAACCTTGGCCGCGGCGCGCTGCCTTGGCCGGTGGTCACGCTGATGCTGCTCGGCGGCGGCGCATGCCTGTGGCTTTTCTTGCAGCACGCTAAGCGCGTTGCGAACCCGATCCTCGATCCGACGATCTTCCATCATCAGACTTTCACCGCCTCCATCGTCGGCGGCGCTTTCCTCCGGTTTGCGATGGGCGCGACGCCGTTTCTGCTCGCGCTGCTGCTTCAGCTCGGCTTCGGGATGACCGCGTTCGAGGCGGGGCTCACGACCTTCGCCGCCGCGGCCGGCGCGCTTGCGATGAAAACGACCGCGCCGCCGCTGATCCGCAAGTTCGGCTTCAAGCGCATCCTGATCTGGAACGGCGTTATCTCCGCGGCGCTGATGTTTCTCTACGCGTTCTTCACGCCGCAGATGCCGCATGTGCTGTTACTGGCGATCCTGTTGGTCGGCGGGTTCTTCCGCTCGCTGCAATTCACCAGCCTCAACGGCCTCGCTTATGCCGACATCGCGCAGGAGCGCATGAGCCGGGCCTCGACGCTGTCCTCGATGGGACAGCAGCTCGCGCAATCGATTGGCGTTGGGCTCGCCGCCGTGCTGCTGCATGTGTCGCTTGAGGCGCATCACACGACCGAGATCACCGTTGGCGTCGTGTCGCCAGTGTTTGCGGTGATGGCGGCGATCACGCTGATCGGGCTCTTCTGGTACGTGCGCCTGCCTGACGATGCGGGTGCAGAGATGAGCGGAGCGGGCCCGCGAGGCGCGGCACAGGCGCGATGAGCGGGGCAGACGACGCCGAGGGCGAATGCGACGAGTGCGGCAGCGTGTTTTTTCGCGCGCGCTCGCAAATGGCGGGGCTGTGCGCCGAGTGCGCGCATCAGCTCTACGGCTATCCCGCGTGCGCGCATGAGATGGAGAACGGGCGCTGTACGCAGTGCGGTTGGGATGGCTCCGTTTCCGAGTTCCTGAGAAAGTAGCGGCGCCATGCGGCGGAACTGCGCACAACGCGGCGCGGTTTTCTTGTTGTCTCGTTGAAAGGAACCGCCGTGAACAAGCTCACGATCTGCCTCTGGTACGACAACAAGGACGCTGAAGCAGCGGCGCGCTTTTATGCCGAGACGTTCCCAGACAGCGCCGTCCGCGCCGTGCACCGCGCGCCGGCGGATTTTCCGGGCGGTAGCGGCGGCGACGTTCTGACCGTAGATTTCACCGTTTGCGGGGTTCCGTGCATCGGTCTCAACGGCGGCCCCGCCGGCTTTCATCACAACGAGGCGTTCTCGATGCAGATCGCCACGGAAGACCAAGCGGAGACCGATCGCTACTGGAACGCCATCGTCGGCAATGGCGGGCAGGAGAGCGAGTGCGGGTGGTGCAAGGACAAGTGGGGCATTTCCTGGCAGATCACGCCGCGCACGTTGACCGAGGCGATGGAAGCCGGCGGCGCTGAAGCGCAGCGCGCATTCGCGGCGATGATGCAAATGAAGAAGATCGACGTCGCGAAGATCGATGCCGCGCGCCGCGGCTGACGTGCTGTCGCGCCGTATTGGTGCGCGCTAAGCTGACCGGGCGTTCGCGGGAGCGCCCATGCTGCTTCACTTCTCCGAAAATCCTGAGATCCGGGAATTTGCGCCGCACGTCGCTGCGAGCCGTGTGGGTGAAGCGCCGCTCGTGTGGGCCGTCGATGCAGCGCACGCGCCTGAGTTCTGGTTTCCACGTGACTGTCCCGCGTGCGTGCTGCTGGCGGCGCGAAGAGGGCGGCCCCGATGCTGCGGCGCTTCTCGATGGCGGCGCCAGGATGCACGCGATCCAGCGCGATTGGCTCGCGGCCATGCGCCAGTGTGCACTCTATGTTTACACGTTCGATGCAGCGCCGTTTGTGCTGCACGACGCTGAGGCGGGGCACTGGGTGGCGCGGGAAACGGTGCGCCCGCTATCGGTTGGGGCGGTCGGTGATCTGATCGGCGAACATGCCAAGGCGGGGATCGCGCTGCGCGTCGTGGACGATCTGAAGCCGCTGATCGCAGAGATCGTCGGCTCCGGTCTTGGGTTCTCGATCTATCGGCAGCGCAATTTGGCGTAGCCCCAAAACGAAGCGGGCCCGGCTTGCGCCGGGCCCGTCCGTTTTGCTTGTGCAGCTACGATTAGCGGAAGCTGATCGTCACCGCGGTACGGCGGTTGAGCGGCTCACGGACGCCATCGCGCGTGGCTTGCGCGAGTTCAGTTTCACCACGTGCAGCCGTCGTGATCGCACCGGCCGGGAGGCCGCGCGCCACGAGCGCATCACGCACCACCGAAGCGCGCCGCTCGGACAGACCGATGTTGTACGCCGGCGAGCCGGACGTATCGGTGTGACCCGTGACCGACACTGCACCGAGGTTGCAGTTGCGGGCGCGGTTGACGGCGCTGTCGATGGTTTCGAGCGCGGCTTGGTTGAGGTTCGAGCGATCCCACTCGAAGTACACCACGAAGTCAGCAGCCGGGCACGCAGCGGCCACCGGAGGCGGAGGCGGCGGCGGGGGCGGCGGGGGAGCCGGCGGCGGGGGCGGCGGCGGCGGAGCCGCGAACTGCCAACGCAGGCCGACAACGGCCGAGTGGTGGTCGTAGTCAGCGTCGATCGTGCGCGTCGTCGCCGGGGTCGTCGTGGCCGTGAACTCGAGGTCCGGCACGGCGAAGTAGCGATAGCCGACGTCCAGCGTCAGCCGATCGCTCAGCGCGAAGCCGAGGCCCGCGAGGAACTGATACGCAACGCCCGAATCTTCGTCGCTGACGCGGGAGATGCCGCCGGGGCCGGCGTCATTCATGTCCGCATCGACTTGCGCGTAGCCAACGCCGAGGCCGGCGTAAGGCTGGATCGTGCCGCCCTTGTTCAGGTCGAAGATCATGTTGAGCATGCCGGCCCAAACATTCGCGTCGCCGCCGAGATCGAGGTAACCCGACGGGTCCATCTCGTTCTGACGGTTCGAAGCTTCAGCTTCGAGGCGCAGGCCGCTGTCGAACGCGTAGCCGAACGACAGAGCGCCCGACCAATAATTGCCGAAATCGTTCTCGCCGCCGAAGCCCGGCGGGTTCGTCGGCGGGCCGCTGACGCGGTCCGTTTCGACGCCGCCGTCGAACGAGTAGCCGACGGTGGCTTGGCCGTACCAGCCATCCGTCGCGTTGGCGACGCCGGCGGTCCCAGCCATCAAGGCGGCCAATGCGACCGTCTTGGTGATCTTAGATCCCATAATAGTTCTCCCTCATAACGCCGCCTAACACATGGCCCGGAGGCCCTGCATCCCTGGCTCCGGCGCATGCGCGCCGGCCCTGGCGGTAAGCTCCGTCTCGGACTGTTCCCGCAGCACGCGCCGTGAAGACCCGCCCGCCGGCCGAATGCGATCCAATCCGCCTAGAGTCGTTGTGCCGCCCTAAATTTGCCAAGTCTAGGAAAACCTACCCCCAGCAAACCTTTGGCCCCAAGTGTTGCGCTTTCGCGTCAGCCTCACGTTGGGGCGCCCGCCACCGTATGTGGCGCTCCGCGCGGCCTCGTATCAGGCCATCGCGGCCGTGCTTTCGAAAAACAAGGCCTGGCTGATCGCCGCGCGCACCGCTTCCGGCGAATAAGGCTTTGTGATCAAGAAGGTAGGCTCCGGCCGCTCGCCCGTGAGCAGCCGCTCGGGGAAGGCGGTGATGAAAATGACCGGCACCTTGAAGGAAGCCAGAATTGCGTTCACCGCATCGATCCCGGAGGAGCCATCGGCCAGCTGGATATCGGCAAGCACGAGAGTCGGGCGTTCACGCTCGGCAGCCTCGACTGCGGCGCGGGCGGTGGTGGCCGTGGCGGCGATTTGGTGCCCCAGACCCTGGACGATATCCCCAAGATCCATCGCGATGACGGCTTCGTCTTCGATGATCAGCACGCGGGCGCGGGTCTGACGCTCGATCTCGCCGAGCGCCTCATCGAGGAGCGCCGTCACGTCCCGGTCACTCTTGCCCAGGATCCGGGCGGCTTCTTCGGCGGTGAAGCCTTCGAGCGTGACCAGGAGCAGGGCCTGGCGCGAAAGCGGCGTCAGGGCGCGCAAGCGCTCCTGAGCCTTCAGCTCGTTCCAGGACGTCTGGGGGAGAATATCGGCGTGCTCATCCACCTGAGCAGTCGCCCAGATTTTGTGGAACACTTCGTAGAGTCCGAGCCTTAGATCGGCGTGTTTGGCAACAACGTCCGGACTAACGACGATCGCCTCAAGGGTGGCGGCGACATAGGCGTCACCGGACCTTTGGGCCCCGGTCAGGGCCCGGGCGTAACGGCGCAAATAGGGCAGGTGCGGCGCGAGCGACTTTGCGAGCGACATCTTCCCTCCACTGGAGAACCGCGTCGCGGACGATCCGGGCGCGCGGCGTTCCTCGCTAAGATATCGTCTGCCAACGCCCCCGGTTCCAAAAGGTTCCTGGGGTGCGGGAACAAAATTCCCAGACCCGGCGTTTGCCGCCCATGAGTAACGATCGCCGGCCGGACCTCCTGGGGAATAAGCAATGCTGAGCGACCGCGAAAAGAGCTTGGAGTCACCAATGACGGATAAGGGGCCGGGCGGCGGAGATCGCCCGGGTGACGGCGGTCGCAAGCGCAAGAATGAGAGCCACGAGCAGATCGGGCGCCTGCTGGGGCAGGTGTATAATGACGTCGAAAGCGAAGACGTCCCCGACAGCCTGCTCGAAATCCTCAACCGCATCCCGGACCCGGGTGCGTCCAAGGAGCGCTCATGAGCGGTGCGGCGACAACCTTCAAAGAAGAGCTGATCAGCCTTCTGCCGAGCCTGCGGGCGTTCGCCCACTCGCTCGCCGGCAACGCGGCGCGCGCTGACGATCTCGTGCAAGACACGGTGGTCAAAGCGCTCTCGCACGCCGAGCAGTTCGAGCCTGGCACGAACATGCGCGCGTGGCTCTTCACTATTCTTCGCAACCAATATTACTCGCTGCTGCGTAAGCAGCGCCGCGAAGTTGAGGACGTTGACGGCCAGCATGCGTTGCGGCTCGCGACGCGACCCTCGCAGGACGACCGCGTCGATCTTGAAGACTTCAAGCGCGCGCTCGCGCAGCTGCCGCCGGACCAGCGCGAAGTGCTGATCCTCATCGGCGCCTCGGGCTGCTCGTATGAAGAGGCGGCCGGCATCTGCCAATGCGCCGTCGGCACGATCAAGAGCCGGGCCAATCGCGCGCGCAAAAAGCTCGCCGACATGCTGGGCCTCAACGCTGAAGAGCTGGCCGGGCGTGAATCCGCCGAGGCTGAGCCAGCGGCGAGCCGCACTGGCACATGGTGATCGCAGAGCAGATCGCGAAGTACTGGCCTAAAGCGCTCTCGATCAGCTCCATCCGGGGCCGGCTTGCGCTCTTCCTGGCGCTCGCCCTGCTGCCGGCCGGCGCGATCGCGATCCAAACCGGCGTGAACACGGCGGCGAGCCGCAGCGCGGCCGTCGCCGAGCGCAGTGCGGCGGATGCACGGAGCGCCGGCGAGCGCGTTGCGCGTGCGGCGCAGGAAATGACCGACGTGCTGCGCGTGCTCTCGACGGCGCGCAATTTGCGGGCGCTGACGCCGGCAGGCTGCCGAAACGCGCTTGCGTCCATCACCGAGCAATATTCCGGGATCGGCACCATCGCTGTGATGTCGACCGACGGCGTCGTACGCTGCAGCGTGCCTCAGCCCCCCACGCAAGTGCGCGTGCAGTCGCGCGCGTTCCTCACGGCGAAGGAACGCGGCGATATCGCGTTCAGCTATGTGGCGCGGGGCCGGCTCGCGGGCGTGCCGGTGATTGCCGCGAATACGCCGTTGCGCGATGAGGCGGGAAACATTGTCGGCTTCATCGGCCTGTCGTCGCCCTACGACCGGTTTTTGAGGATCGTGGAGCGTGCGGACATGCCGCCGTCGACGACAGCGGCGCTGGTCGATAGCTCCGGCGAGCGCGTTGCGCCGCCTCTGCGCGCAGGAGAAGCTGCGCTGCCATCGCCTGAACTGGTGCGCCGTGCGCTGCATGCAGACCAATTGCTGTTTCGCGGCGCGGCGGAGGACGTGCTGATCACGCCGCTCCATGCGCCGGACCTTTACCAGGTTTCGGCATGGCGCCCGCCGACGCGCAGCTTTTCCGACATGCTGGCGTTCGGCTTTGCGGTCGCCTCGCCGCTGCTGATGTGGATCATCGCAATCACCGTTGGGTGGCTGGCGATCGAGGCGTTCGTGTCGCGCCCGCTTTCGCAGGTGGACGAATTGGCGCGCAGCTATGTGCGGGGGGCCGAGGCCAAGCTGAACGAGGACGTTGAGAACGCGCCTGACGAGATCCGGTCTCTGGCGCGCACGCTCACGGCGATGGCGAGGACGCTGCGTGTGCGGGAACAGAGGCTTGCCGAGGCGCTGCGCGAGGAGCGCGCGCTGTTGCGCGAGGTTCACCACCGGGTGAAGAACAACCTGCAGGTTGTGGCGAGCCTCCTCAACATTCAGGCGCGCGCGGCGCACGATACGTCCGAAGCCTGGGGTCTCGCGCGCGCGCATGACCGGGTGCAGCTGCTGTCGATCGTACACCAGCGCATCTATTCGTCAGGTGAGGTGCGTGAGGTCCGGCTCGATGAGATCGCGCGCGACATTGCGCGGCACCTCACCCAATCGCGTGGCGACGCGATCGCCGAGATCGAACTCGAGATGCATATCGACGCCGTGCGTTGCGATGTGGATCACGCGGTGCCGATGGGGTTCTTGATCGCCGAGAGCATTTCGAACGCGCTCGATCATGCACCGCCGAGCGGGCGGGAGAAGTTCGTGCTGCGGATGACGCAGGACGATGGCGGGCCGATCCGGTTTTCGATCAACGCGCCGCTCGATCCGCGCCTCGCCGTTGAGCCCGAGGCGAAGGTCCGGCTGGTGGAGGCGTTCGCGCGCCAGCTCGGCGCGCAGGTGGCGCGTCAGGCGTCCAACGGGCGCTACCGCGTTTGGGCCGAGACGCCACCATTGGTTGCTGCGGCGGCTTAAAGTTCCGAGTCAGCTCAAAACAAAAACCGCCACGCCCGAGAGCGCGGCGGTTCAATGTTGGGGCTGAGCATCGCGGCGGCGAGCCGCACCGCCGCGACACTCAGCCAGATCGAACGCGCCGCCCAATTGACGCGATGAAGGGCGGCGCGTTCGACCAACCGGTCGCTAGCGGCGGGCCGCCAGCATGAGGCCGAGCAAGAAGCCGGCGCCAAGCGTGATGCCGAGTGCGGCCGCCGGGCGCGTGCGCACTTGGTCTTCAAGATGCGAGAACATCGTCTGCGCGCGGTCGGCGACTTCGGCGCCGGCGCCCGCGATCTTCTCGCGCTGATGGTCGATCTGTTCTTTTGCTGCGCTCTTGATGGAGCCGGCGAGTTGCTTGGCGTCGTCGCGGAGCGTTGTGAGGTTTTCCTTCACTTCAGCCGTCGCGGTTTTGCTGGCGCCATTGGCGCGGCGGATCGGTTCGCTCGTATAGGTCATGGCAGGCTCTCCACAATGGATCGCGGCGGCGCCGCGCTGGTCGGCTGTTGAACGCGGACGGCGCCAACCTGTTCCTATTGAGAGACGGTAAACGCGCGCATTTGGCGAAACACAGCGGGCGCCTGGGGCGGTGGGGAACTGCACGCGGGGGCAGGGCGTAGCAGTCGCATCACATCGCTGCTGGGAGAATGAGCCATGCTGGCTTGGGCGCTCATCTTTGCTTTGCTCGCCATCGTGGCGGGCTATCTCGGGTTCTTCGCACTCGCGGGTCTGGCGTCCGCGATCGCGAAGATCCTGTTCCTTATCTTCCTCGTTCTGCTCGTCATCACGTTCATTAGCCGCGCGTTGCAAGGACGCTCGGTGCTGTGACCTCACTGCACTACGCCGGGGAGGCGAGGGAACCGTGAGCCTCTCAACCTGTTTAGGCGGCGAAGGAGCCGCTTCATGAAACTCGTCGATCTTGTGTTCGGGCGCCGCCCGGCGCCGTCTGCGCCGCCGCCGCTCGACGTCATAGACCGCCCACCCGCCGGCGTGTGGTGGCGCGAAGTGCGCCCGCGCCCGAATGGCGGCGTGCGCGCGCGCAAGGCCACGCGCGACGGCGTGCTGGCGACCGAACGTGGCGACCAGCGCTATGCTGCGGGCCGCCACTATATTGTGAGCCATTCGGATGGCGACGAGTTCGTCGTGCGCGCCGATGTGTTCGAGGCGACCTATCGGCCTATGGGCGATGGCCGCTTTGCAAAGCGCACGGATATCGTCCTGCGCTACTTCACGCTCAGCCGCGCCGTGACGGTGCGCACGCTCGAAGGGCTCGAGCGCGCGGAGGCGGGCGACTGGATCATGGAAGGCGTTCTGGGCGAGCTCTGGCCGATCGACCCTCATAAAGCGCACATGCTCTACGCTCACCTTTAAGGTTACGCGGAACTGAGGCGCGGGCGCATCCGTTGGCTGGCCAAGCCTAAAGGAGCGCCCATGTCCGCATTCGTTCTGCCGCCGCTGCCCTATCCCTACGCCGCGCTTGCGCCGCACATGTCCGAAGACACCCTGCGCACCCATCACGGCAAGCACCACGCGGCGTATATCGAAAAGACCAACAAGCTGGTGAAGGCGGCGGGTCTTGCGCCGCTGTCGCTGGAAGACACGATCGCCGATGCGCGCAAGCGCGGCGACAAGGCGCTGTTCAACAACGCAGCGCAAGCGTGGAACCATGCCTTCTTCTGGCAGTGCATGGCGCCCGATGGCGCGCGCCAGCCGGGCGCGCCGCTGAGTGAGGCGCTGACGCAAGCATTCGGTTCGGCCGACAGGTTCAAGAAGGCCGCGATCGAAGAGGGCGTGGCGCATTTCGGTTCGGGCTGGGTGTGGCTCACGGCCGATGCGAACGGCGTGCTGAAGCTTGAGAGCCGGCACGACGCCGATACGCCGATCGGCAATGGCGCGACGCCGCTGCTGACGATCGATGTGTGGGAGCACGCGTATTATCTCGATCACAAGAACGAGCGGCCGAAGTTTCTCGAAAGCTTCTTCGCCAACTTGATCGACTGGCGGTTCGTCGATGCGCAGTTCGATGCGGCGACGGGGCGGAGCGCGCCGTGGAAGTTCCCCGCCGATCACAAGGACGCGGCCTGAGCGCTGGTGGGCGGGAGCCGCCTGGCTTCCGCCTTCGCCGCGGGCGCAAACAGAAACGGCGCTCCGGGGGAGGGAGCGCCGTTTCCAAACTTGCTTTGCGGGAAGCGAAAGCGGGCCGGGACGGGTTGGGGGGGGCGATAGCGGGGTGCCCGCCCCGGCCTTCCGCCATCGAGCGCTGCGAGGCGCCGGATGACCGCGGCATGTTTCAGCCACGGTGGTAAGACGCGCGAACCCCCAGCGCGGTTCCGGCGGCGCTGAAAAAAATCTGCGCCTCTCCGCACGTCTCGAAACGGGAACCTCCTCTGGAAATCGGCGTTCCTTCCCCGACGCCGCGGACGTCCCGCGGCACATCGATCGGGAGTGAGAGAGATGCTCCGTTGGGCTCTGATTTTCTTGGTGGTCGCGCTTGTTGCGGCCGTGTTTGGTTTCGGCGGGATCGCCTCGGCTTCGGCCGGCATCGCGCAGATTCTGTTCTTCCTGTTCCTGGTCCTGTTCGTCGTCAGCCTCGTCATGGGCATGATGCGCAGGGCGCCATAAGCCGCGCAATTTGCGTAGCACCCTAAATCTACGACGAGGCGGTCGCGCTCATGGCGCGGCCGCCTTGCGCGTTCCGCGTCCAACACGCGCTCGCGCCTATGCCGGTTTTACGGCCCTCTATCTGGAACACCCCATCGAATACGGGCGCCCGCGCCTGGAATTCGAAACGCTTGAAGGGGCCGGCGAGGCGCGCGGCGAGGTTCATCAGCAGGGTCGCTTGCAGCGGCCCGTGCACAACGAGCCCCGCATAGCCTTCGGCCTCACGCGCATAGTCGCGATCGTAATGAATGCGATGCGCGTTGAACGTCATCGCTGAATAGCGAAACAGCAGCGCTTCGCGCGCTTCGACGCTTTCGGAAATATCGGCTTTCTCAGAGATCTGTTCGCCGCTCGCCGCGCTTGCGCCGGCGCCGCGAAAGACGAGGCTCTGCGTTTCGCGCAGAGCAGGCGCGCCGTCGCACGCGATATCATGCGCGATGGCGACGAAGAGGAGCTGGCCCGCGCGCCCTTCGCGGAGCGTCACGTCTTCGATCGTCGACACGCGCGTGATCGCGCCGCCGATGCGCAGCGGCGCGTAGAGCTCGATCGCGCCGCCGGCGGCCATGCGTTTGGGCAGCGGACAGGGCGGCAAGAAGGCGCCGCGCTTGGCGTGGCCGTCATCGTCGAGGTTTTCCGTCGGCGCCACGTCTGTGGCGAGACACCAATGGAAGCCGAGCGGGGCGGCGTTTTCGGTTTGCGGCGCAAGGTGCGCGCCGAACGTCGCGCGAAATTGGGCGACGGCGTGCGCGGAGACGATGTCGTGCGTCGTTTCCGTGCGGCCGATCCAGGTGCGGGCGAGGGCGAGGTCTGAGGGAGTCATGGTCGCACGCTAGCGCCCCCTCCCCTAGAGGGGGAGGGGGTAGGGGGTGGGGTGATGGGCGACGGGGGGCGTGCGCAGGCGTTCGCGCTGACGCGCGTTGCTGGTTCGCGATTTCTCCGAGAGCGAGCGGCGATTGAACGCCCCCCACCCCCTGCCCCCTCCCTGCTGGGATCGCTTGCGATCCCAGCAGTTTGAAATGCCCGGTCGCCAAGCGACCGGGTGGGGGGGGTGGGGGTAGGAGCTGTCCCGCACCATCTGCAAGGCCACGCGATGCG
>CAZMCA010000034.1:22879-23938 GCA_964564595.1 uncultured Caulobacteraceae bacterium | reverse complement strand
CGACGTTCCACCGCTTGCTGTGGGACGATGGCGAGATGAACAACGGCCTCACCACGATCAAGGTGAAGGGCGATGATCAGATCAAGCGCGTCGTGATGTGCTCGGGCAAGGTCTATTACGATCTGCTCGAAGAGCGCGAAAAGCGCGGCATCGACGACGTCTATTTGCTGCGGCTCGAGCAATTCTATCCGTGGCCGATGAAGTCGGTGATCACGGAACTGAACCGTTTCCCCAACGCGGAATTGGTGTGGTGCCAGGTAGAGCCCAAGAACATGGGCGGCTGGCAGTTTGTCGATCCGTGGCTTGAGCTGACGCTGGAGCGTTCGGCGATGACCACGAAACGCGCGCGTTATGTCGGGCGCCCGGCTTCGGCTTCGACGGCCGCGGGGCTCATGAGCAAGCACATGAAGGAGCTCGAAGCGTTCTTGAACGACGCTTTGGGGTGATGAAATGACCGATATTGTTGTGCCAACGCTCGGTGAGAGCGTTTCTGAAGCGACCGTCGCCAAGTGGCTGAAGAAGCCGGGCGAAGCGGTGAAGAAGGACGACGTGCTCGTCGAACTCGAGACCGACAAGGTCGCCGTCGAAGTGTCGGCGGAAGCGGACGGCGTGCTGTCGGATATCGTCGCCGCCGAAGGCGATACGGTCGAGATCGGCGCGCTGCTTGGGCATTTGGGCGCTGCGGGAAGCGCGCCGGCGAAAGCTGCTGAAGCGCCGAAGCCTGCGGCCGCGAAGCCCGCAGCGCCGCAACCGGTCGCCGCAAAGCCTGCGCCGGCCGCCGCTGCGCAAGCTGCGCCGCCGTCGGTGCAGCGCATCTCCGCGGAAAACGGCATCGATCTTTCGAAGGTCGCGGGCAACGGCAAAGACGGCCGCGTGACGAAGGGCGATGCGCTCGCCGCGCTTTCGGCCAAGCAAGCGCCGGCGCCCGTGCAAGCGCCGCGTCCGCCGCGGCCGATCGGCCCGAACGAAGAGCGGGTGCGCATGACGCGCCTGCGCGCCACAATCGCGCGCCGCTTGAAGGAAGCGCAAAATAACGCCGCGATGCTGACGACGTTCAAT
>CAZMCA010000034.1:14486-22869 GCA_964564595.1 uncultured Caulobacteraceae bacterium | reverse complement strand
CGTGAAGCTCGGCTTCATGAGCTTCTTCGTGAAGGCGTGCGTGGCCGCGCTGCGCGAAATCCCGAACGTCAACGCCGAGATCGATGGCGACGACGTGATTTACAAGAATTACTACGATATCGGCGTCGCGGTCGGCACAGATCGCGGGCTCGTCGTGCCGGTGGTGCGCGATTGCGACAAGAAGACGATGGCCGAAATCGAGAAAGAGATCGGCGAACTCGGCGCCAAGGCGCGTGATGGGCATCT
Source organism: uncultured Caulobacteraceae bacterium (assembly GCA_964564595.1). Lineage (GTDB taxonomy): Bacteria > Pseudomonadota > Alphaproteobacteria > Caulobacterales > Aquidulcibacteraceae > JBEVOS01. The sequence continues at coordinate 22,623 of CAZMCA010000034.1, read as the reverse complement.
AAAGCTCGAAGACATGCAGGGCGCGACGTTCACCATCTCGAACGGCGGCGTCTATGGCTCGCTGATGTCGACGCCCATCCTGAACGCGCCGCAATCCGGCATTCTCGGCATGCACAAGATTCAGGATCGCCCGGTCGTGATCGACAAGCAGATCGTGATCCGCCCGATGATGTATCTGGCGCTCTCCTACGACCACCGCATCGTCGATGGCAAAGAGGCCGTGACGTTCCTGGTGCGCGTGAAGGAAGGGCTGGAAGATCCGGAGCGCATGCTGCTGGATCTGTAGGAGGGGAGATGGCGTCGCAGTTCAGCGGGCGGTGCGAGTGCGGCGCCGCCGTCTATGATCTCGCTGCGCCGCCGCTCTTCGTCCACGCGTGCCATTGCCTCGACTGCAAGCGCAAATCCGGCTCCGCGTTCGCGATGACCACGATCATCTTGGAGCGCGATTTCACGTTGGTGAGCGGCGCGCTCGATGCGGTGACGCCAAAGCCTGGGCGCACGGAGCGCGTGTGCGTGGCGTGCCGGCAATATCTGGTGCGCACGTCTGTGGCGCGGCCGCACACGGCGCTCCTGAACACGCGCACGCTCGACGATTCACGCGGGCTTAAGATCCGCGCGCACATCTGGACCAAGCGGAAGCATCCCTCCCTGATCATCCCGCCAAACGAGCCGCAGTTTGAAGGCAACGACTACGATCGCGATACGGCGTGGCCCGCCGAGAGCTTGGGGCGCTTGCGCGCGGCGATGGACGGGGCCTAGCGCGTGGCGGCGTATGTGTTCGATCTCGATGGAACGATCGTTGAATCCGCGCCGGGGATCTTCGTCAGTTTGCGGCACACGTTGACGACGCTCGGGCTTGAGCCGCCTGGCGATGAGGTATTGCGCGGTGTGATCGGGCCGCCGGTGCGTGCGGCGTTCACGATGCTGCTGGGCGATAGCGGGCACGATGTCGAAACGAGCGTCGCTGCGTATCGGGCGCATTACGGCGAAGTCGGCATCACGTTCAGCGAGCCGTTTGGGGGGATCGTGGAGGCGTTGCGCGCGCTGCACGCGGAGGGGCACACGTTGTTCGTGTGCACGTCCAAGCTGGAGACATTCGCGCGTGTGATCCTCGACCGGCTGGCGCTGACGCCGCTGTTCGCGGGGATCTACGGCGAAGGGCCCACGGGCGAGCATAAGCCGGAGCTGCTGGCGCGGCTGGTGCGCGAGCATCGCGTCGATGTGGCGAACGCGGTGATGATCGGGGACCGGCGCGAGGATGTTGTGGCGGCGAAGGCAAGCGGCCTCAAGGCGCTCGGCGTGCTGTGGGGCTACGGCTCGCGCGAAGAGCTGAGCGACGCGGGCGCAACGGCGATCTGCGATGACGTTACGGGTCTGCGCGCGGCGCTGGCGACGCTCTAGCTACTTCTTCTCTTTGTGCAGCACCGTGAGCGCGACGCCCGCGAAGGCGATCAGCACCAGCGCGATCGCGAGCGGCGAGGGCGCTACAACGTAAGTGTCATGCAACGCCGTTTCGGACCCAAGGGGCGACATGACAATCGGTGCGCTCAGCACGCCTGCCGTCAGGCCCCAGGCGCCGGCGAGCAATCGCAATCCGCCGGACAATTTTCCAAGTGTGCGAAAGGCCCCGAGCCCGAGTATCGCCGCAACGCCGACGTAGACCCAACCGGACACGCCGGTCGCAAACTGAAAGTAGGCGTTGGCGGCCAGCGTCGCCGCCATCGCGAGCGCGCCCCAGGCGGCGATCGTTCCCATCATGCTGCGCGCTCCCGACGATGTGCGTGAGCGCATAGCACGCTTTGTGATCACTCGGGTAATTCGAACGAGCCGACCTGAATTTTGCCGGCGGGGACGTAGGTATTGATGACCACGCCGGACGGTGACGTCTGCGACTTCGTGAGCTTCAGCGCGCCCGCGAAATCGTCGCCGAACAGGCGTTTGCCTTTGCCGAGAACGACCGGGAAGATCAGCAGCGTGATCTCGTCGATCACCTCATGCGCGACGAGCGCCTGCACGACCGTGCTGCTGCCTTGAATGAGGATGTTCGGGCCGTCTTCTTTCTTGATGCGCGCAACGTCGGCGACGGGATCATGCAGCGCGACGGAATTATTCCAGGCGAGCGGGTCGCGTGAGGAGGTGACGACCCATTTGCGCGTGCGGTTGAACACCTTCGCGGTTTCGGCGTCCGGGCTGTCTTCGGCGCGCGGCCAGTGGGCGGCGAAAATGTCGTACGTCTTACGGCCGAGCAGCAGCTCGTACTCCTGAGTGAGAAGGTCATCCATCGCGGCGCCGACGGTTTCGTCAAAATACGGGAACACCCAGCCGCCGTGTTGGAAGCCGCCCACAGTGTCCTCGCTCGGCCCGCCAGGGGCTTGCATCACGCCATCGGCGGAAACGAACGAACCCAAGATCACTTTGCGCATGGCTGCCTCCGTATCTGATCTAAGGACGAACGGGGCGGGCGCGTTCCGACATGGGTGCTTGCGATTTTTACGCGCGCGCGGTGACGATCCAGCACCCCGCGGGCGCCAGCACGCCTTTCGCGGAGGCCATCGGTGCGATCTCCTCGGCGATGCGGGCGCTGATGCGGGCGGGATCGAGGCCGAAGGGATCGATGAGGCGGCTCTTGGCCATCAGCGTGAGCAAATCGGCGGCATCGGGAATGGTGTTGCCAAGGATGATGTGGCCGTCCGACGGCGTGATCGCGATGTCGCGCCAGCCGGCGCCGCTGAGAATGCCGCGCGTGCGTTCAGGATCGGCGAGCGCCATCGGGCCGGGCGCGTGCGGATCGGGCTTTGGCAGCGGCGTCTCGATCATCGACTGCGCGATCTTCGCGGAGAGCAGATTCCACGCATTGTCCGCCGGCGCGCGCCAGCAAATGAAGGCCAGCGGCGCACCGGGCGTGAGCTGGCTGCGCAAATGCGCGAACGCGTCTTGCGGCGCTTCGAAGAACATCACGCCGAAACGTGAGAAGAGCCCCCCGAATGGCGCACCGGGGATAGCGGCGGCGCCTGCGTCTGCTTCAATGAACTCGATCCTTGCGCCTTCCGCAGCGGCGCGTTCGCGTGCGCGCACGAGGAGGGCGGTGGAGATATCGACGCCGGTTGGCCGATAGCCGCGCGCGGCGAGCGCGAGCGTGGTGACGCCTGCGCCGCAGCCGACGTCGAGAATTTTCGCGCCGGGTTCGGCTTTGAGCGCATCGAGCACGGCGCCGGTGACGGGCGCGAGCATGGCGTCGAGGCGCTCTTGCTCGGTGCTCCAGATGTTTCCGGCGGCCCCATTCCAATAGGCCTGCTGCGAGGGGGAGGGCGTGGGCATGGATTGCTCCGGCTGGCGTCCTGGCGCTCTTGGACTATTCTCGGCCCATGAGCCAGACGCCACAAAACACCACGCCGACAACCGGCCCAAAGAACGCAATCGTCATCCTGCTCGACAGCCTCAACCGGCACATGCTGGGCGCGTATGGCGGGCGCGAGTTCGAGACGCCGAACCTCGACCGGTTCGCGTCCGGCGCGGTGCGGTTCACGAAGCACTACACGGGTTCGTTGCCGTGTATGCCGGCGCGGCACGACATTCTGTGCGGCGCGCTCGATTTTCTGTGGCGGTGCTGGGGCAGTGTGGAGCTCTGGGAAGACGCGATTACGTATGAGCTTCGCAAGAGGGGCGTCGTCACGCAGCTGATCAGCGATCACCCGCATCTCTTCGAGACAGGCGGCGAGAATTATCACTGCGATTTCGACGCCTGGGCGTACGAGCGCGGCCATGAGGGCGACGCGTGGAAAACGCGCGCCGATCCGAGCTGGGCGGGCGCGCCGGGCTTCGGCCGCGGGCACATGCCGTACGACAATTCACGCGGCTGGTTTCGCGGCGAGGAGGATTTTCCGGGGCCGCGCACGATGCAGGCGGCGGCGCGCTGGCTCGATGAGAACGCGGGCCACCACGACCGCTTCATGCTGTTCATCGACGAGTTCGATCCGCACGAGCCGTTCGACACGCCCGAGCGATGGGCTAAGAAATACGATCCCTCCTGGCAAGGACCGCAGCTGATCTGGCCGCCTTACATGCGCGGCGCGGTCGAGAAGGGCGTGCTGAGCGCGGCGGAGGCGCGGCAGATACGCGCTGCGTATGGCGCCAAGCTCTCGATGATCGATCACTGGCTTGGGCGCGTGCTCGATGCGATCGAGCGCAACAAGTTGGGTGACGATACGGTCGTGATCCTCTGCACCGATCACGGGCACTATCTCGGTGAAAAGGACATTTGGGGAAAGCCCGGCGTGCCGGTCTATGAGCCGCTTGGGCACATTCCGCTGATGATCCAGGCGCCAGGCGTTGCGCCGGGCGTGTGCGACGCGCTGACAACGAGCGTCGATATTTTCGCGACGCTGGCGGATTTGTTCGGCGTCACGGTACGCCAGCGCACGCACGGCAAATCGCTGCTGCCGCTGTTGAACGGTGCGACCAAGAGCGTGCGCGATTGGCTGCTGACGGGCGTGTGGGGGCGGGAAGTGCATCTCGTCACGGGCACGCACAAATATGCGCGCGGGCCGGTGGGCGCGAATGCGCCGCTTTCCATGATGTCGAACCGCTGGTCGACGATGCCGACGCATGTGGTGGACCGGAACGTCGCTCTGCCGTTGCCAGACAAGCGCGCGTTTCTCGATACGATGCCGGGGTCGGATATTCCCGTGATCCATCAGCCGTGGGGCGAAGGCGATCCGATTCCGTTCTGGGCGCGCTTTAAGCCGACGGGGCATGCGCTCTACGCGGTCGAGAGCGATCCGGACGAGAATGAAAATCTCATAGGTCAGAAGATTGAAGCGCAGATGGCTGAACAATTGCGCGCGGTGTTGAAGGAGCTTGAAGCGCCGGCGGCGCAGTTCACGCGGCTTGGTTTGGGCTGACGGGCGCTTCGTTGCGCTTGCCGTCGAGATCGGCGGCAAAGCTGTGGTTCACATCGCGGTGCTCAGCCTCGTCCGAGCGCACGGCGACGACGACGTCCCGCAGGCGCGCGTCTTTTGGCAAGCGCCAATAGTCGATCGCGATCTGCGGGGCGGGAACGTTCTCGAACTTGCCCGCATCGATCTCCGCCAGAAACTCCGTGTAGGAGACGACCGCTTCTTCCTCGAAATAGCCGACCATGCGGTGCGCGGTGCGCGGGCTCACGAGGTAGAGGATGAAGTAGGCATTGAAGAACACCCCCTGCGCGAAGATCAGCAGCAGGCGTTCGATCATGCTGGGTTTGTAGAGCGCCACGAACGTCATCAGGTGCATGCGTTCGTTTTCGGCTTCGTCGAGCAGGGTTTTGATCCAGCCCTCGTCGTCGCGCATCAGGCGCAAACTTTTGAGATGGTTCAGCATGCCGCCGACCATGCCGGGCACGCCCGCGATGGTTTCGAGAACCACGGCGCGCGCGCCGTAACGCTTGGCGAAAAACGCGTCCGCGAACCACCGGAGCGATCTGGTGAGCGCGAGAGCGACCCGATCGGAGCCGCCGCGCGCCGGATGATGGCGGGCGAGATCGATGCTCATGATCCGACAATGCGCGCCGGGCCGAACGGGCGCCATGTGACGTGCTGCGGCGCGGCAATTCGCCGTTTGGGAAGTGAGGCTATGCCGGCCGGTGCTTTTGTGGGAGCTTCCGCCAGACGCCGGGGCAGGGGGCGTAACGTGAGGCGGGGGAGCCCATGATGTGGATTCTGCGCTGGCCGGTCGTGCTGGTGTTACTCGTGCTGGTGGCTGGTTCGCTGTTGCCGGCGGTGGCGACGACGACGGCGCATCTCAACCTGCCGCCGATCGCTTCTTACTCGCCCGCGCTCGCGGCGCTCGATGAACTCGGCGCGCAATCGAGCTGGCTTGAGGCCGGGCTGTGGTTCGGCGCGGCACTGTTTTTCCTCATCGCGGCGATCCGCCTGATCCGCCGGACGCAGGGCTTCTGGCTCTGGCTGCTTGGCTTTGCCTGCTACGGTGGGCGCTGGGCGGTGACGCAACAGAGCCAAGGCGGTTTGGTCGCGACTGTGCAATCGCTGTCGGCGGAATCGCTGCAGCCGGAAAATCTCACGGCGGAATCTGCGCCGGTGCAAGTGGGGCTGCTGACGTTCCACTTGGTGATCGGGCTCATCATCCTGATCATCGACGCGGCCGATCGCGCGTATTGGGATCGCAACGGGCGCTAGCGGCTTGTGACGACCGTTGAGCTTGCAACATGGGTGCTGCGCATCATCGGCGCGGCGTATTTCATTGGCGGCCTCTTCGGCATACGCCAAGCGTTCTTCATGCTGCAGATGGAGCCCAAGCTCGACGAGCTGTTGGACACGCTCGATGCGTACAGCGCAGAGAACGATGGCCGCGCGGCGCCGCAAGCGCGCGTCAGCGATAACGGGCGCAATTGGTGGCTGCTATCGGGCGCGTTCGTGCTGACGCTCGCAGGCGGCGCGATGATGGCGGCGCATAAGAGCGCGGCGGTGCTGCTCGCGCTGATCCTCGTGCACCAGATGCTCTATTTCGTGCGCCAGCGGCGGCGGGAGCTCGCGGCGCCGAACGAAGATCAAGCGAGCGAAGCGCGCCCCGCGCGCGCGACGATCAACGGCTTTCTCTCAAGCATTCCCGTCGTGCTGCTCGCGGCATGGCTGTTTCACCGTGGCGCGCTTTGGTGACGCTCAGCGCACCGCGTCTTCGAACCAGGCCATCATCGTTTTGGTGTTGCGCGAATCGTAGCTCTGCGCGGCGTCTTGCAGAATCTCCACGAGCGTGACGGAGGCGAGCGAGGCGCGGAAGGCGCGCTCGGCTTCGAGGAACGCTTTGGCGATGCCGCATTGGCGCTTGCACGCTTCTTTCGAGACGCTGACGGGGCCGCGTAGGCGAATGTCCTGGCAGCGAAACGCGGGCTCCTTGCCTTCAACGGCGTAGAGAATGTCGGCGAGCGTGATCTCGCGCGGCGCGCGGGCGAGGCGATAGCCGCCGGCGGGGCCTTTCTCGGTCTCGACGATGCCGGCGCGCGAGAGCGCCTGCATCTGCTTGGCGAGATAGGCGGGCGGCACGTCCAGAAACTCCGCGAGCTTGGCGCCGGGCATGACGCGCCCGCGCGGCACCGCCGCCAGCATGCCCGCCGCGTGCGCCGCCCATTCCACGCCTTCACTCAATCGCATCGAAGAATCCCAGACTTCCCTATTGTGGACATATCATATCCGAATATAGTGGACAAAACTTGTCCGGGATAGGAGGCGCTCATGGGCGCGTTTGATGTGATCGTTGCGGGCGGCGGGATCGCGGGGCTGACGGCGGGCGCGTTCGCGGCGCGCGGCGGGGCCAAGACGCTGGTGCTCGAAGGCGCGCCGACGCTGGGTGGGCGGGCGCGTACGCGGGAGGAGGGCGGCTTTGCGTTCAACTTCGGCCCGCACGCGCTCTATCAGGGCGGCGCGGCGATCCGCACGCTTGAGGCCGTGAGCGTGAGGCCAGAAGGCCGCCGCCCAGTGCTGAAGAACGCGAGCCTCATCCGCGACGGGAAACTGCATCTCGCGCCACAAGGCTTGGCCGATCTGGCGCTGACGAGCGCGATGAGCATGGGCGATAAGCTCGCCTTCGCGGGCGCGGCCGCCAAGCTCAGCAAGGATTTCGCGGGCCTGCCGGGCGACACGGTGAACGACGCGCTGGCGCGCCTGACGCCAAACCTCGTCGCGCAGTCCGCGATCAAGGCGCTGATCCGCGTGTCGAGCTATTCAAACGCGCCAGGCGTGATGGATGCGACCGCTGCGTTCGATCAGTTCAGGCTCGCGAACAAGGGCGTGCTCTATCTCGATGGCGGCTGGAGCCGGCTGGTGGCGCAAGTCGCCGACGCAGCGCGCGCGTCGGGCGCGGAGCTGCGCACCGAAGCGCGGCTCGCCAGCGTGCGCGCGCAGGAGGGCGGCTGGCGCGTAAAGCTGGCGAACGGCGAGGCGTTCGATGCGGGCGCTGTGGTGCTGACGGTGTCGCCGCAGGAAGCGGCAGAGCTGACGGGGCTCGATGCGCTGAAAGACGCGGCGCTCAACGCGATTCCGATCCGCGCCGCCTCGCTCGATGTGGGGCTCACGCGTTTGCCTAAGCCGGAGCGTGGTTTTGCGCTGGGGCTCGACGTGCCGATTTACTTCTCGGTGCATTCGCA
>CAZMCA010000034.1:1443-14386 GCA_964564595.1 uncultured Caulobacteraceae bacterium | reverse complement strand
CAGAGCGTCGATGTCGCGCCGGGGCTCTACGTGGCGGGCGATTGGGTGGGCGAGGAGGGCATGCTCTCCGACTGCGCGTTCGCGAGCGGCGCGCTGGCTGGAACGCGCGCAGCGGCGGCGAAGGTGCGCACCAAGGCGGCGTAGCCCGCACGTGCAGGGCAGGGCGCCACGGCGCGCGGTTGACCGGGGCGGGGCGCGGCTTATGTCTCGCGCACAAGATTCTTTGCGCGCCGAAGCCGCGCTGCCCCTCCACGCGGAGCGTTCATGTCCAGCTACGACCTCGTCATCATCGGGGGCGGTCCCGGCGGCTACAATTGCGCGATCCGCGCGGGCCAACTGGGGCTGAAGACCGCGATCGTCGAGAAGCGCGGCAAGCTCGGCGGCACGTGCCTCAATGTCGGGTGCATCCCGTCGAAGGCGCTGCTGCACGCCAGCGAATATTTCGAGGCGGCGACCAAGACGTTCCCTTCGCTCGGGATCAAGGTGTCCGGTGTTTCGCTCGATCTGCCGCAAATGATGGCCCAGAAGGAAGAAGCCGTTGAGGGACTGACAAAGGGCGTCGAGTTCCTGATGAAGAAAAACAAGGTCGATTACTTGAAGGGAACGGGCCGAATACTTGGTGCGGGCCGCGTCGAGGTGACGCCAGAGGGCGGGGGCGCGTCAGGCGCCAAGAATACGTTGGAAACCAAGAACATCGTCATTGCGACGGGCTCAGACGTAACGGGCCTGCCGGGCGTCGAGATCGATGAAGAGAAGATCGTGTCCTCCACGGGCGCGCTGGCGCTCGGCAAGGTTCCGGAAAGCCTGGTGGTGATCGGGGCGGGCGTGATCGGGCTTGAGCTTGGCTCGGTGTGGCGCCGGCTGGGGTCGAAAGTGACGGTCGTGGAGTTCCTCGACCGGGTTTTGCCGACGATGGACGGCGAAATTTCCAAGCAGGCCGAGCGGATCTTCAAGAAGCAGGGGATGGCGTTCGAGCTTGGGCACAAGGTCGTGGCCATCGAAAAGACGGCCAAGGGCGTCGAGGTGGCGATCGAACCGGCCAAAGGCGGCGATAAGCGCGTGCTGAGCGCCGACGTCGTGCTCGTCGCGATCGGCCGCAAGCCGTTTACGACCGGGCTAGGGCTCGAAAACGCCGGTGTCCGTTTCGATCAGCGCGGTTTCATCGAGACGGACCATTTCGCGACCAGCGCGGCCGGCATCTACGCGATCGGGGACTGCACACACGGCCCGATGCTGGCCCACAAGGCTGAAGAGGAGGGCGCGGCGGTCGCGCAAGTGATCGCGGGCCAGTGGGGGCATGTGAACCCCGACATCATCCCCAGCGTCGTCTACACGTACCCGGAAGTCGCCAGCGTCGGTAAAACCGAAGAAGAGCTGAAGGCTGCGGGCGTGAAGTACAAGGTCGGTAAGTTTCCGTTCACCGCCAACTCACGCGCGCGCACCAATCACGAGACGGACGGGCTCGTGAAGATCATCGAGGATGAAGCGACCAAGCGCGTGGTCGGCGCGCACATGATTGGCGCGGGCGTTGGCGAGATGATCCAGGAAGTCTGCGTCGCGATGGAATTCGGCGCGAGCGCCGAGGACATCGCGCGTACCTGTCACGCGCACCCGACGATGAGCGAAGCCGTGCGCGAAGCGTCCAAAGGTGTGGATGGTTGGACGATGCAAGCTTAGGCGCCGCCAGCATTTCGGCGCGAACCTGTGCATTCCTAACGAAACATAACTTTCCCGCGAGCGCCCGAGACGGTTTGGTTGGCGTCCAACAAACCTGTAGCGGGGTTCGTCTTTCATGCTGAGCATTCAGGCGCCGCGGCTGACGCTGATCGCCAACGATTCCACGCTTGCGGCCCTGCAAGCGGATGATCCTGCAAGCTTCTACGACAAGGTCGGCGCGCTCGCCGCGTCGTCCTGGCCGCCCGAGCCGTTTGACGCCGATGGCCTGCAATGGGTGCGCAGCGCGCTCCAAACCGATCCAGACGGCGAAGGCTGGTACGGCTGGGTGCTGCTCGCGGACGCGGGGGAGGGGCGCAAGAAGCTCGTCGGCGCGGCTGTGCTCGTCGGGCGGCCAGATTTCGATGGCGAAGTGGAGCTTGGCTTTGGCGTGCTGCCCGAAGCGCGCGGCCAAGGCTTTGCAGGCGAGGCGATCCAGTCGCTGGTCGATTGGGCGCTCAACAACGGCGCCACGCGCGTCGTCGTGCACTTCGCGGCAGAGGATGAGAGCAGCAAGAAGATGCTGAGCGCGAACGGCTTCGTCGATAGCGGAGAAATCCCATATCCGGGCGTGGCCCGCTACGTGATGGCGAAAGTAGCGTGACGGCGCCGGTTTTGCGCGTTTCCAAAGTCTAAACGCAAAAACGCCGGAGCTTGCGCTCCGGCGTTTTCGGCTTGGTATGGCGAAGGGCGGAGCTGCTCAACCAGCTCCGCCCTTCCCAGAACCTTACATGGCGGGGGCAGCAGCCTTCTTCGCCTTGCGGGTCGACTTGCGAGCCGGCTTCTTCGCGGTCTTGCGAACGGCCTTCTTCGCCTTGCGGGCCGGCGACTTCTTGGCCTTGCGCACGACCTTCTTCGCCGACTTGCGAACGGTCTTCTTCGCGGCCTTCTTCGCCGTCTTGCGGACGGACTTCTTCGCGGCCTTGCGAACCGTCTTCTTCGCCGTCGTCTTGCGGACCGACTTCTTGGCGACCTTCGTCTTCTTTGCCTTCTTAGCCATCTTCGTTACTCCGATCTTACTGTGTTGCACTTGGGTTGGGTTGGGAGTGTTTTCGCTCTCCGACGCCGTTTTTGCCTTGTATTTATTGTCAATTGCTTTCTGCGCGCACGAAGACTGTATTTTTTCGAGATCAGATTTTTCGACTGATTTCGATACTCGCGAATGCTCTAGAACCATTGGAAAATAAGGCGTTTCGAGCGGTGCGAGATGCGCTCAAGCGCGCGGATGTGCGGCGCGATACGCATCGACGAGCGAAAAAAAATCGACGTCCGCATAGCGCTGAGTCGTCGAAAGCGACTCATGGCCGAGCAATTCTTGGATCGCGCGGAGGTCTCCGCCATGCGCCAAAAGGTGAGTCGCGAACGCGTGACGGAGCGCGTGCGGCGTCGCGGAGTCGGGCAAACCTAAACGCGCGCGTAGCAATTGGACATTGTTTTGCACCGCACGCGGCGAGAGCGCGCCGCCTTTTGCGCCGCGAAACAGCGGCGCATCGGCGGTGAGCGGGAAGGGCGCGAGCGTCGCGTAGCGCGCCACCGCTTCGCGTGCGGCCGCGAGCATCGGTACGATGCGCTCCTTGTTCCCTTTGCCGGTGATGCGCAGCGTTTCCGGCAGCGGGTGATGCGCGCCGGTGAGCGAGAGCGCTTCGCTGATCCGCAGGCCGCCGGCGTAGAGCAGCGTGAGCACGGCCGCGTCGCGCGCCGCGATCCACGGTGTGGTCTCGGCGTTTTCAGCGTCGGCGATCATCGCGGCGGCCGCCGATTCAGAGACAGGGCGCGGCAGTGTGGGCTTGAGGCGCGGCCCGCGCACCAGCGCAAGGCGCGCATTTGAGAGCGTGTGCCGGCGTTCAAGATAGCGGTAGAAGGCGCGGATCGCGGCGAGCGCACGCGCAATGGAGCGATCGCCAAGCGCATCAGGCCCTTGGCGGCGGCGCGCGAGATAGGCGCGCAGATCGCGCGGCTCGAGCGCAGCGAGCGCTTCACCCGTCGGCGCTTCGCCCATGTGCTCGTTCAGAAACGCCAAGAACGCAGAGACGTCGCGCTGGTACGCCTCGACGCTGAGCGGCGAGAAGCGGCGTTCATCGCGCAGATGCGCGATGAACGAAGCGAGGAGGGCGTCTGCGAGCATGGCGCGGATAATTGCAAACGCTGCTTAACAATCCGCCCTTGTTGCTTGTCATTCCGGGCGCGCGCAGCGCGACCCGGAAGCCATGGGCCGTGTCGCGCACGGCCGCCCCTAGGTTCCGGCTCTTCGCTTCGGCCGGAATGACAGCGTATGGTGGTTGCATGGCGCGGTTTGAATGCATCGCCACCTACATCGTAGCCAGCGGCCGCAATGGCACGCTCTACACTGGCGTCACAGCAGACCTTGAGCGGCGTGGACTCGAGCATCGCGAGGGGCGGTTTCCTGGCTTCGCCGCGAAGTACGGCTGCAAGGCGCTTGTTTGGTTCGAGCAGTACGCGGACATCGGCGACGCCATCGTGCGCGAGACGCGCATCAAAGGTTGGAAGCGCGCTTGGAAGATAGCGCTTATCGAAGCGCGCAACCCGCAATGGCGCGATATGTATGAGGACTTCCTGCGCCAACCGCCACCGACGTTCCTCGACTAGCTTGTCATTCCGGCCGAAGCGGAGCGGAGAGCCGGAAGCCAGGGGATGTCGCGGTGCATTTGCCCTTGGGTTCCGGGTCGCGCTTCGCGCGCCCGGAATGACAACAAGAGGGGAGCGTATGGAGCGTAGGCGAGGCAGCATCGCGCTTTGCGGGACTCGCGCGGGTCATTAGATAGAACGGCGCATGAACCCTGCCGCTCGCCGCCGCGCGCTTGAAGCGCTTCGCCGTGGACGCACGGCGCCGGCGGCTGCGCCTTTGTTCGACGATCCCGACGACGCCGCGCCCGATTTGGGTGTGGATAAAGTCTCGGTCTTGTTTCCGTTGCCGCTGCCTGAGCCGTTCGACTATCGCGCTGCGAGCACGATGGGGATCGAGCCGGGCATGCATGTGATCGCGCCGATCGGGCCGCGCCTGGTGCGGGGCGTCGTGTGGGCGGTGGAGAAGAACTCGCCGGCGGCCGCGAACCTGAAGGCGATTGACGAAGTGCTGCTGAGCGGCCCGCCCGTCCCGGAGATGAGCCGGCGGTTCCTGGATTGGGCGTCGAAATATCTGGTCGCATCGCAGGGCAATCTCTTGGCGATGACGGTGCGCTCGCCCGATGCGCTGCTGCCGGCGCCGACTTACCGCGTCTACGCGCCAACAGGCGCGCCGGTGAAAATGACCGACGCGCGGGCGCGCGTGCTGGCGGAGGCGGCGAAAGAGGAGGTGACGGCGGCCGAGCTGGCGCGGCGCGCGGAGGTGACGGGCGCGGTTGTTAAGGGCCTCATCGACGCTGGCGCGCTCGCCGCGATCGAAAAGAGCGAGGACCCGCCATTCGATGCGCCGAACCTCGATATGGAAGCGGCGCGCGCGCGGCTCTCGCCAGCGCAGAACGCAGCGGCTGATGAACTGGTCGCCGCCGTATCAAAAGACACATTCCAAACCGTCCTGCTCGATGGCGTGACGGGTTCGGGCAAAACGGAAGTGTATTTCGAAGCGGTCGCCGCCGCGCTCGCGCGCGATCCGGAAGCGCAGGCTTTGGTGTTGTTGCCGGAGATCGCGCTCACGCAAGCAGTGATGGCGCGTTTTCTGAAACGCTTCGGCGTCACGCCTGTGGAATGGCACTCTGGCATTGGCCACAAAGCGCGCCGGCGCGCGTGGCGCGAGATCGCGAGCGGGCGCGCGCGGCTTGTCGTGGGCGCACGCAGCGCGCTTTTTCTTCCATTTCCAAAGCTTTGTTTGATTGTCGTAGATGAAGAGCACGACCCGTCGTACAAACAGGACGAGGGCGTTGCGTATCATGCGCGCGACCTTGCGGTCGCCAGGGGAAAGCTAGGGGGCTGGCCAGTAGTCCTGGCGACCGCGACGCCTTCGCTTGAAACACTCATCAATGCGCAGAGCGGGCGGTACGGCCATGTCGTGCTGAGCGCACGGCACGGCGCGGCGGTGCTGCCGGATGTTGAGCTGATCGACCTCAAGCTCGATCCGCCCGACAAAGGAAAGTGGCTCTCACCCAAGTTAGTCACGGCGGTCGCCGAAGCGCTCGCGCGCGAAGAACAAGCGTTGCTCTACATTAACCGGCGCGGCTACGCGCCGCTGACGCTGTGCAAAGCGTGCGGGCATAAGATGCAATCGCCCGAAACGCAGAGCTGGCTCGTGGAGCACCGCTATTCGGGGCGGCTGGTGTGCCACCTCACGGGCTATTCGATCCCCAAGCCCAAAGCGTGCCCCAATTGCTTGACGATGGACGCGTTCGTTTCGATCGGGCCGGGCGTCGAGCGCATCGAAGAAGAAGTGCGGCTGCTGTTTCCGGACGCGCGCGTGGAAATCTTCTCGTCCGACACCGCGCCGAACGGGGAGGCGGTGCGTGAGATCGTCGGCCGTATGGAGCGCGGCGAGATCGACATCATGATCGGCACGCAGATCGTCGCCAAAGGTCACAACTTCCCGAACCTTACGGTGGTCGGCGTCGTCGATGCGGATGCGGGGCTGAAGGGTGGCGATCTGCGCGCGGGCGAGCGCACGTATCAATTGATCTCGCAGGTCGCGGGCCGTGCGGGCCGCGCCGAACGCAAAGGGCGCGCGATCATTCAGACATACGCGCCGCATGAAGACGTGATGGTCGCGCTCGCGGCACAGGATCGCGATGGATTTTTGGCGGCAGAAGCGGCGGGGCGGGAAGCTGCGGGCATGCCGCCTTATGGGCGGCTCGCGTCGGTGATCGTGTCAGGCCCGAGCGATGAAGCGGTGAACGCGGCGTGCGAGCTTCTCGGCAAAGCTTCGCCTTCGGCGGACGGCGTCGATGTTTGGGGCCCGGCGCCCGCGCCGCTCGCGGTAATCCGCGGCCGTCATCGCCGGCGCTTTCTCGTGCGCGCCGATCGCGGCGTCGATCTCTCTGCGTTCATGAGCGCATGGATGAGCCGCGTGAAAGTCTCATCCGCCGTGCGCGTGCAGGTGGACGTCGACCCGTACTCGTTTTTGTGAGCGCTAGCCCGCGCGCGTGAAGCGCATGCGCGAGCAGACGAGGTCGGGGCTAACAGGGAGGGCTTCGGCTGTGCCGTCGGCGCGTTCTTCGAATTGGAAGCCTTCCTTCAGGCCAACGATCAACGTGCCTTCGGCAGAGTCGTAGATGCCGAGATAAGCCGGGCCGCCGGGCGCACAGAACGGCGCGGCGGCGGCGTTCTCAGCGGCATAGAGCGTCGGGCGCGCGGTTTCATCGAAGACGCCCATGACTTGCGCAAGCGGGCCGCCGGCGGCTTGGGCGCGCACATCGTTCGGCGTGTGGTTCGCTTCCATGAAAGCGAGCGTGCGCCCGTCCGCGAGGCGCATCGTGAGCGCGATCGCGGCGTCCTGGCCGTCGCCGCCGTTGCTCCGCGCCATGCGCGTGAGCGTGACGCTTTCGCCGGCGATGAGGCGCGTGGCGCTATCGGCGGGCGTGAGCGTGCGCGTCGCGCTGCTGGTCGTGGCGCAGGCGGCCAACGCAAGAACGGACACAAGAACGGCTAGGCGCATCGAACACTCCACGAAAGAGCGCGGAGGAGAGCGGCTTGCGCTTGGAAACGCAAGCCGCTCTGGCGCCGTGACGTTTACGAGGGCGGCGCGGCCGCCTTTTGCGCCGCGAGCTTCTTGGCCCGGCTTTCGCGCATGCCGCGCGAGATGATGTTGAGCGCCTCGATCGAGGCGGAGAACGCCATCGCCGCGTAGATGTAGCCCTTCGGCACATGGAAGCCGAAGCCTTCTGCGATCAGCGTCATGCCGATCATCATCAGGAAGCCGAGCGCGAGCATCACCACCGTCGGGTGCTTTGCGATGAAGTTCGCGAGCGGATCGGCCGCGAGCAGCATGACGATCACGGCCACCACGACGGCGATGATCATGATCGGGATATGATCGGTCATGCCGACGGCGGTGAGGATCGAGTCGACGGAGAACACCATGTCGAGCAGCAGGATCTGGAAGATCGTCGCGCCGAATGTGACGGCGACCTTGCTGGTGTCGAATACCTGATCTTCCGCGCCCGAGTGCGGGTCGACGTTGTGATGGATTTCCTTGGTGGCTTTCCACACCAGGAACAGGCCGCCGGCGATCAGGATGAGATCACGCCATGAGAACGAGTGGCCGAACGCTGTGAACACCGGCGCGGTGAGCTGGACGATGATGAACACCATCGAGAGCAGGAGGAGCCGCAGGATCAGCGCAAGGCCAATGCCGATGCGGCGTGCGCGTTGGCGCTGGCCCTCCGGAAGCTTGTTAGTGAGGATCGAGATGAAGAGCAGGTTGTCGATCCCGAGGATGACCTCCATCGCAATGAGCGCGGTGAGCGCGGCCCACGCCGCAGGGTCATTCACGAGGGTAACGAGGTAATCCACAGAGCCTCCAACACGCGGGATCGCGCGAAGGCTATATGGCTGGCTTTGCGAGAACCGAGAGCCGGGCTCGCGAAGTCGTGATCGGACAGATTGACGCCGCGCTGCGGGCGGGCGAAGAGCCGATCACGGAGGCGTGATCCATGCTCGAATTGTTCTCTCAGCCGGCGGTGTGGCTGAGCCTCGTCACGCTGACGTTCCTCGAGATTGTGCTCGGCATCGACAATCTGCTGTTCGTGTCGATCGCCGTCGGCAAGCTGAAGGGCGCCGAGCAAACCCGGGCGCGGCGCGTCGGCATCTGGGGCGCGATGGTGCTGCGCATCATCATGCTCGGCGGCGTGTTCTGGATCGTGCACGCGGGCGAGACGCCGCTCTTTTACATGCCGGAGTTTCTGGTCGCGGTGTTTTCCGGCGGCGATCCGCATGTGCGCGCCGAACTGGGCGCGATCACGATCAAGGATTTGGTGCTGCTCGGAGGAGGCCTGTTCCTGCTCGTCAAAGGCACGCAGGAGATTCACCAGAGCGTCGAAGGCGTGGCGCACGATGCGGCCGAGGCCAAGAGTGAGTTCACGAGCGTGCTGGTGCAGCTGGCGGTCATCAACATCGTGTTCTCGCTCGATAGCGTGATCACGGCCGTGGGCATGACGGACATTCTGATCGTGATGATCCTGGCCGTGGTGCTCTCGACGCTGGTGATGGCGGTTGCGGCCGAACCGCTGGGCGCCTTCATAGAGAAACACCCAACGACGAAGATGCTGGCGCTGGCGTTCATCCTACTGGTGGGCGTGGCGCTGGTGGCCGATGGGCTCGGCTTCCATATCCCGCGCGGCTACCTCTATTTTGCGATCGCGTTCTCGCTGGCGGTGGAGTTGCTCAACATCCGCGCGCGGGGGAAAACGGAGGCGGGGCCGAAGTCGCCGCCGGCGACGCATTAAGGAGCGCCAGCAGGCGCCATATATAAAGAGGAGGGGCGCACGATGGCTGGCCGGATCGAGTTCTTCTTCGATTGCTCTTCGCCGTGGACGTATCTGGCGTTTCACAACGTGCAGCCGCTCGCCAAGGAGATGGGCGCGACGATCGATTGGCGGCCCATTCTGGTGGGCGGCATCTTCAACACCGTGAACCCGAGCGTCTACGAGCAGCGCGCAACGCCCGTGCCGGCGAAGGCCCGCTATCACGGCAAGGATTTGCAGGATTGGGCGCGGCTTGCGGGCTTGAAGATCAAGATGCCGCCCAGCGTCTTCCCCGTGAACAGCGTAAAAGTGATGCGCGGCTGCGTGTGGCTCGCGCAAACCGACGCTGCGAAGATGGTCGCGTTCGCGCGCGCGGCGTTCGAAATCTACTGGGGCGAAGATCGCGACCTTTCGCAGGATGATGTTGTCGCCGAGGTGTGCGCGCGCAGCGGCGTCGATCGCGAGGCTTTATTTGCGGCGATTGGACAGGGCGAAATTAAGGACCAGTTACGCGCAAATACAGATGAAGTGATGAAGCGCGGCGGCTTTGGCTCGCCCACAATGTTTGTTGGCGAAAAAGACATGTTCTTTGGGAACGACCGCTTGCCGCTGGTGCGCGCTGCGCTCGAGCGCGCGGGTTAAGCACTCGGCAAGGATTTGTTAGCAGGCGCGGCGCACCTTCGCGGGAGCGGAGGCCGGGCGATGCGGCGCGAGAATATTCAGAAAACGGCGGTGATCGCGTCGATCCTCGTCTGTGTGGCGCTCGCGCTCGATCTGGTCGTCAACGAGGTGTTCGGGCTCGGCGTCGCAACGCCGCTGACGACGCTGACGATCAGCGTGCTCGTGTCCGTACCTTCCTGCTACTACTTCATCAGCCAGCGCGCCGATCTGCAGCGCGCACGTGACGAGCTGGCGGCGACCCTGAAAGCGCGCGACGAGGCCGAGGCCGCGAGCGCGGCGAAGACGGCGTTTCTAGGCGCGATGAGCCACGAGTTGCGCACGCCGCTCAACGCCATCATTGGCTACACCGAAATCATGATGGAGGAGGCCGAGGAGGCGCAGCGCGAGGGCGATGTCGCCGATCACGGCAGGGTGCTCAACGCCTCCCAGGGCTTGCTCCGGCTCATCACCGACGTTCTGGAATATTCAAAACTCGAGTCCGGCGAAGCCGCGGTTGCGGCCGTCGCGTATGACCCGGCTGCGGTCGCGCGCGAAGCGGCGGCGTCGGCCACGGCGGCGGCGAAGGCGGCCGGCGATGCGTTGTCGCTCCATCTGGCTGACAATCTGGGCGAAGGCGTCGGCGATAGCGCCAAGATCGGCCAGTGCCTCGGCGTGCTGCTCGGCAATGCCGCGAAGTTCACGCGCAGCGGCGACATCAAGCTCACGGTATGGCGCGAAGGCGAGGGCGCCGGCGCGCTCTACGCGTTCGAAGTTTCAGACACCGGCTGCGGGATCGCCGCGGACCATCAGGCGCGCTTGTTCGAACCATTCACGCAAGCCGATGGCTCGATGACGCGCGCGCATGATGGCGCGGGCCTAGGTCTTGCGCTCGCCGCGCGCCTGGCGCGGATCATGGGCGGGACCATCGCCGTCAAAAGCGCGCTCGGCGCGGGCTCGACATTCACGCTGCGCGTTCCGGCGCGGCGCGAAGCGCACGCGCCGGAAGCGATCGCGGCCTAAGCTACTTACCCGTCCATTTCGGCGGGCGCTTTTGGGCGAAGGCGAGCGGGCCTTCGCGGAAATCTTCGGAGCGGAAGAGGGCGGCGACGGCGGGATATTTGTTTTGGCCGGTGATCGCGGCGGCGAGCGTTGGTTCTTCCAAACCCTTTTGAATCGCTTCTTTCGACGCGCGCACGGACATCGGCGAACATTCGCAGATGAGGCCGGCCCATTTTTTCGCGGTGGCCATGAGCTCGGCTTGCGTCGTCACTTCGTTGACGAAGCCAAGCTCTTTGCCCTCAGCGGCGCTGACGCGCCGGCCCGTGAGGATCATGCCCATCGCTTGTTTCGTGCCGATCTGGCGCGGCAGACGATGGAGGCCGCCCGCGAGCGCGGCGAGCCCGACGCGCGGTTCGGGCAGCGCGAAGATCGCGTTGTCGGACGCAACGATGATGTCGCACGCGAGCGCGATTTCGAAACCGCCGCCCATCGCAACGCCGTTCACAGCGGCGATCAGCGGTTTGTTGAGATCAAAGCGCGAGGTGAGGCCGGCAAAGCCGCTCGGCGGGGAGCGCATCTCGCCGCCGGAGGCTTGGTGCTTCAGGTCATTGCCGGCGGAAAATGCGCGCTCGCCTGCGCCGGTGACGATCGCGACCCATTGCTCGGGATCGGCGGCAAAATCGTTGAAGATCGCGTCGAGTTCGAAATGCGCCGGCGAATGCAGCGCGTTCATATTTTCCGGGCGGTTGAATGTGATCGTGGTGATCGGGCCGTCACGCTCGACTTTGACGAATTCCGGCATGGCGCTTCCTCCTGTTGGCGCCAATCCTGGCGCCGAACAGGGGAGGCGGGAAGCGTGACGCCGCGCGAAGCGGCGACCGCTATTCCACCGCGTGGATGTCCCGGTCCTTCGTCTCGGGCCAGAAGAAGAAGAAAATCGCGGCGGCGATGGCGGTGACGGCGACGGGAAACCAGAGGCCGGCGTAGACATTGCCGGTCGCGGTGGAGATCGCGAACACGGCGGGCGGCAATAGGCCACCGAACCATCCGGTGCCGACGTTGTACGGGAACGACATTGCCGTATAGCGGATGCGCGTTGGGAAGAGCTCGACGAGCGCCGCCGCTTGCGGGCCGTAGAGCGCCGTGGCCGCGACGACGAGCGCGAACATCACGCCGAGCGCCAGCAGGAAGTTGAAGCTCCCCTCCGTCGGCGCGCCGGGATAACCCGCTTGCGTCAGCCCTTCGCGCAAAGTGCGGTCGAACGCGCTGCGCGCGGCGCGCGTATCGGCCACGGAAAGACCCTGCGCGCTGATGCTCTCGATCGTAACGTTCTCGCCAATATGGATTTGCGCGGGCATGCCAGCGGGGCCGGGGCGCGTGGTGTAGTTGACGCCCGCGTTGGCGAGCGCGCCCTTGGCGATGTCGCACGAGGTTTGGAATTGCTGCGCGCCGCCCGTGAGATCGAGTTGGAACGAGCAATCGCTTGGATCGGCGACGACGACGGCGGGCGCAGCGATCTGTGCGGCTTCAAGCGCCGGGTTCGCGGCGCGCGTGAGCAGGTGAAAGCCCGGGAAGCACGCAACAGCAAACAGGATCATGCCGAACAGCATGATCGGTTTGCGGCCGACTTTGTCTGAGAGCCAGGCGAAGAACACGTAGAGAGGCGCGGAGATGATCACGATCGTGATCATCAGCTCGTTCACCGTGAGCTGATCGACTTTGAGAATCCGCTCGATGAACACCGGCGCGTAGAAGTGCGTCGTGTACCAAGAGACGCCCTGGGCCATCATCAGCCCAAAGAGGGCGAGCAGCACGATCTTCAGATTGCGCCACACGAAGAAGCTCTCGTGGTAGGCGCGCTTGGAGGTTTGGCCTTCTTCTTTGAGCTTCTGGAACGCGGGGCTCTCTTCGAGCTGCATGCGGATCCAGATCGAAATGCCGAGGAGGCCGATCGAGACCAGGAACGGAATCCGCCATCCCCAGGCGCGGAACGCTTCCTCACCGAGCATCGTGCGTGTGAGCAGAATGACGCCGAGCGCGCCGACGAGCCCGAGCGAGGCCGCAACTTGGATGCCCGCCGTGGCCGCGCCCCGGCTGGTGCGGCCCGCGTGTTCAGCGACGTAGATCGCCGCACCGCCATATTCGCCGCCGAGCGCTAAGCCCTG
>CAZMCA010000034.1:0-1433 GCA_964564595.1 uncultured Caulobacteraceae bacterium | reverse complement strand
CTGGAGGACGCGGAGGCCGATAAGCAGGACCGGCGCCCAGATGCCGATTTGGGCGGCGGTCGGCAAAAGACCGATCAGGAAGGTCGCAACGCCCATGATCGAAATCGTGATGAGAAATGCGCCCTTGCGGCCCGCGCTATCCCCAACCTTGCCAAAGATCAGCGCCCCGACCGGCCGCACGACGAGGCCGACCGAGAAGGTGAGCAACGAAAAGATCAGCGCCTGCGCGTCCGGCAGCCCCGAAAAGAAGTGGGACGCCATGATTGTGGTCAGCGACCCGTAGACGAAGAAATCGTACCACTCGAAGACCGTGCCGGCCGAAGACGCCACGATTACGCGGCGCATTTTTGCAGGGTCGGTCGCCGGAATCGGCGAGGCGGCCACATCGGTCATTCGTGCGTTCCCCCAGGCGCTGTCAGCGCCCCTAGCGCCCCCGTTTGAGGTGCGCCTTTTGTCGCTGTTCGGGGGGCGGGCGGCTGGTTGTCAAGCCCGAACGGCGCATGCTATCTCGCGCCCGCGTCGCAACTCCTGCGTTTTCGCGCGGATTGAGCTTGCGCGCATGGGCATTTTCCCTGCGCCTCCAACGTTTTGGGCCGTCTAGACGGACGCTCGCCCGCGGAGACGAACGGGAAATAACGGAAGAGGGCGACGTGGCGGAAGCGAATGAAGGCGAAGGCGTCGAAGCCGCCGAGCGCTACGCCCAAGCCGCTTTCGATCTCGCGCAAGAACAGAACGCGCTCGACGCCCTCGATAAGGATCTGACCGCGCTTCTGAGCGCCTTCAAGGAAAGCGCTGATCTGCGTGAAGCAGCCGCCTCGCCGCTTATCGATCCCGTTGAAAAGGCTAAGGCTTTTGTCTCTGTGGCGGGCAAGCTCGGGCTCTCGCAGCTGGGGCAGAACCTGGTCGGCGTCGTCGTGCAGAACCGCCGCGCCGCGCAGCTGCCGGCGATCGCGCGGGCGTTCCAAACCAAGTACGCGCGCCATCGCGGCGCGCTGCGGGCGCAAATTATTTCGGCGCATCCGCTGTCGGACAAGCAGGCGCAATCCATCACGGACGCGCTGAGCGCGGCGATGGGCAAGCGCGTGGAGGCCGAGACCTCTGTGGATGAAAGCCTGATCGGCGGCTTCATTGTCCGCACGGGCTCGCGCCAATTCGATTCGTCACTCAAGACCAAGCTCGCAAACCTGAAGCTCGCGCTCAGGCAGTCGGCTTAGGCAATCGGCATAACGGGGAAGTTTGAACATGGACGTTCGCGCCGCGGAAATCTCCGCCATCCTCAAGGAACAGATCAAAGGCTTTGGCGCCGAAGCCGAGGTCTCGGATGTGGGCCGCGTGCTCTCGGTCGGCGACGGCATCGCGCGCATCTACGGCCTCGATAACGTCCAGGCCGGCGAGATGGTCGAGTTTCCGGGCGGCGTGAAGGGCATGGCCCT
>CAZMCA010000033.1:0-24859 GCA_964564595.1 uncultured Caulobacteraceae bacterium | reverse complement strand
CGTATTTGTAGATGCGGCGAACGTTGCTCACCTAGCCAACCTCCTTTGCAATGCAGTTGCGCGGATCGAGCTTGCCGGGCCGGCGCTCGTGTATCCATGCGACCATTGCCGCTGCGCAGTCAGCGGCTTCGCCAGCCTTGGCCGTGTCTGGCGCGCCAACGTATCGGCCCGCAATGTGCTTGAGCGTGCGCGCGTACTCGTCCGCAACGGCAAGTTCGCCCATGCGCAGCGCGCCCCACATACCGGTCATCGCGGCCGCAAGCTCGTCGCGCGCAAGTAACACGAACATGGGTTCGTCAGGCTCGGCGGCTTGGTAGCAATCGAAGCTGCCCGGATTGTTCTTCGTGCCCATAGTTTCACTCTCCAATGGTCTGTGCTGGGCGGTTCGTCATCGCGCCGCCGCCTTGCCGCCCATGCGCTCGGCCATCTTCGCCTCAAGCTCGGCCGCTTCATCCGGCGCCGGCGCGTCATCGCCTTCGCGGATCGGTTCGAACGAAACGGAGCGATCCGGGCCGATCTTCACGCGTAGGCCGCTTTCGGCCGCGATCTTCGCGGCCTGCTTCATCTGGCTCTCGGTTAGGCGGCGGCGTGTCATGCGATCCATACCCACGGTTCGATCGCCACGTGTCCGGGCGACGGGTAGCTGATGATGTCGAGTGAGCGCAGCGATCCGCGCGTATTGGCAAAACTCGATGATGTGACGCTGTAACCAGTCGCCGCGGCGAGCTCGTCGTTGGACATTGCCGCGCCGTCGATCGGCAGCGCGTCGATGAACTTGATCTGCGGCCCGGTTAGGATCGCGCCGAGGCGGTCCCGCACCGTGCCGTCTTCGGGCTCTGGCGCAATCGCGCGGCCAGCATCGGTCAGCGCAACATGGCCAGGCGAAGGATAATCAACGAGGCCAGCGCTTTTGAGCGCGCCGCGCGTGTTGGCGAATGACGAGCTGGTCGGCGAATAGCGCGATGCGACCGCGATCTGCGCGTTCGACGGCGCATCGATACCGATAGCCTCCCAGAACGCCAAGGCTTCCAGCAGGCGAAGCATCGGCCCGCTTACGCTATCGGGCGGCGGCGCCTTGACTGTAACGCGCACTGGCGGTGATGGCCGAGCCGGCCGCTGCGGCGGCGGCGCGATTGCCTTGCGTGGGGCGGCCTTCGGCGCCGCAATCGCGCGCTGCTGAACTTCGCCCAGCGCAGCACGCGTCTTTTCGAGCGCTTCGTTGAAGCCTTCCGCCTTGCCGTCTTCAAACCCTTGCGCAGCCGCAAGTTCGCGCCGAAGACGCGCGATTTCCGCCTGCAACTTCTTCGGATCGTTCGCAGCGGCCTCCGCTTCGAGCTTCGGCAGCGCATCGGTCATCGCGGCGACGAACGCGCCGACATCGATCGCCTTCGGCGCAGCCGCGTCATCGTCGCCGCGCATCGTCCGGCGATCAGGATGGAGCGACGCCTTCTTCGGCACCTTGATAGGGCGGGGCGTATCGGACCCGGCAAGCCAGGCGTAGCATTCGCCCTGCGGCAGCGTTGGAAGCGCGGCGAGCAGCGCCTTGCCCTCGCGCGCGCCGCCAACATCTAGCCACTTGCCGAGCGCCACGAGCGAATTGCGGCCCTTCTGGCGGTGTAGGAACAGGTTGTCGCAAAGCTCAAGGACGGCCTTGTTCACTTCCTCGGCGCGCTGATTGATCAGCGTGTAGCCAAGCCGCGAATTGCCGCCCATGCGCGCGAGCTTTTCGACCTCGGCGTACACATCGCCATCGATCACGCGCTGCGGCGCGAACTCCGCCGCTTCTTCAAGGAAGACGTGCCGTAGGCCGTGCGGCTTGTTCTTGTGCAGCAGGAGCTTGACGCTGTCGCGCACGATCCGGCGCCAATCGGCCTTGCTCAAATCCATGTGGAAAAGGTCGATCACCAGCGAAACGCCTTCGCGCATTGCGGCCTCGACGATCGCCGGCGCGGTTGCAGGCGTCAGCGGGAGATCGCCCGCCGCGCCGCCGGCGACGACGATCGGAAAGCCGCGCCCGCCGCGCCCTTCGCCGGGCACGCGCAGATAGCGCCAGACGCCAATTGGATCGAACGCGACGAAGGGAACGCCCGCGTCGAACAGCTTCTCGGCCATCGCGGTTGCTGTGTAGGTCTTGCCGGAATCGCGGATGCCAAGGATCGCCGTGCCCTGACTGGCGAATTCAGGGGCATCGAGAGAAAGGGCGCCGAATTTAAACGTGGTCATGGGCGGCAGTTTCGCGATGTTGGCGGCGGCTGTCATGGCGTCGACGCTCCCGCAAATTGCGTGTCATACGCGATCTGCACGCCGATGCAGGCGAGCCAGATCGCGCCGATGAGCAAGTAGGGCGCCCAGGCGCGGACGATTTGCGCGAGCGTCATATCAGCCGCTCCGTCGCGTCCTGCGCCGCCTTGCGTTCTTCGCACTCGGCCAGCGCCAGGCGCAGCGCCGCGTTCCGGAAGTCCGCTTCGGCCTGCGTCATCTTCCCGGCGCTGACGCGCTGCGGGAAAACATAATCGCGGTAGCGAAGCTCGGTGCGGATCTCGGCGATCGCGTCGGCCAGATCGGGCGTGCGGTTGAAATTCTTGCGGATCATTTGGAATCCTCGGCTGGCCGCAGCGTGTCGGGATCGATCCGCTCGATCAGCCCAAGGTGCCCTGCGATCCGGTAGAGCTGCGGGACGAAGCGCTCGGTGTGGCCGTGGCACGCGATATCGAGCCCGGCGATGGTCGCCTTGTGGCAGATGAAGTGGCAATCCTTCCGGCGCGTTTCGGCGATGATCCGCGCCGCCCGCTCGCCCGGCACGATGCGGTTTTCGGTCATCAGGCATTCATCGCAATTGCGGCTCATCACTTTCATTTGCGCACCACGTTCTGATATCGGGCCGGCGCTTTGTGCGCGGCGCGTTCCTGCTCGCGCACGGCGGGGTAGAGATCCCGGCGCAGCGTTCGGGGCGACACGCCAAGCTCGCGCGCGATTTCGCCCCAGTTCTTGTCGGGCGTCTTCATCGCGCGCGCCTTGGCGGCGCGCTCGGCGCTTTCGTTGGCGCCGCTCACGGGTTTTCCTCAAGGATCACAACGGCGCGGCGAACGTGGATCATGGCTTTCTGCGCATGGTCCATCGCCGCATCGAACGCGCGGCCAGCTTCGCGGGCCGTTGCCACGTCCTTAAGTGCGCGGATCACTTCGGCGCGCGTCAGCCCGCGCGCGGTCGCGATCGCGTCAACCGATACGCCGCCGCCAAGCCGCGCCAACGCAAAGCTGATGCGCTCCTGGCGTGGCCCATCGCCCGGCGCCAACGCGCCAGCAAGATCGTTCGCGGCGGAAAGGAAGCGCACCGCGAGGCGCGCTTCTACGCTGCGACGATCCGGCTGGCCTTCGGCGAGCGCGGCGGTGAAGGCGGCGGCGTTCATTAGTTCGGCCCCGCAGCGCCGGCGCTGGTCCGGTCAAAGACCGGCCGGCCATCGTCTTCGAGATCGGCGTTGAGGCTCGGCTGATCGGGCGTCGCCGCGAGCGGCGCGACTTCGCCGCGGAATTCTTCGACCGATGCAAAGACGAGATGGCCGAAGCTGCCTTTCGAGAGCGCGGTGTAGGCTTCGAGGCTTTCGACCGCTTTCAAAGTGATCTGCAGGCCGTCTTTGACCTTCCAGCTATCGATCTGCGCGGGGATCACGTCGAAGGCTTTGGCCGCGACGAGCCGCACGACGCCGCCGACAAGATGGCGCGCGCCGGCGTTGATCTTTTCGATCGCCTTGGCCTGCTCGCCCTCGTTCATCTTGTCCCAGGGCTTTGCGCCGAGCTTCGTGTCCTGCATGATCTTCAGGAGGTTGTGCGCGACGTCTTCGATCAGCGTGTCGGCCTGCAATTCGCGGGGCGCTTCTTTGATCGCCGCTTGTCCGTCCGCCATAAGGTTGCTCCTGTGATGAATGCCGCGAATGCGCGGCGGGAAGAAATCGCGCGCCATCAGACGCGCATCGCGGCTTGGCCGTTCGCTTCGATGATCGGCGGTTCGGGGCGCGCCGCGCGGGCCGCGCGCGTGCGCGGCCGGTCATGCCGCTTTGGCGGGCCGGCGAATTCAACCGCGAGCGCGCGCGCTTCGTCGGCTAGAACGCCGAGAACTTCGCTCCCGTCGCGCGCAAAGAGCGCGGCGATCTTCGCGGCGAACGCTTCGGTCGACAGCGATTGCTTGACCAGCATCGCGGTGCGCATGTCGCAGCCTTTGCACATCAGCGCGCCTCCCGTTGTGACGGCGCGCCGCTGCTGGCCCCAGCCCCTTCGAGCGGCGCGCCGTCACGCTCACCGGGGGAGGCCGGGAGCTCGTCTCGTAATTCTTCCAAGCGGCGGACAAGGTTCGGCCGTCGCGCTTTGAGTTGCAGGATCTCGGGCTGGTGCTGATTGAACCAGGCGCGGCGCGTGTCGCCGTGCGCCGCGGCTTTCATCAGCGCCGCGAGCGCGGTCGCAAACGCGGTCTGCTCGCCCGCTTCCATGTCTTCGATCGCGCAAGGCGGATCAAGCGGGCAGGGGCGCGCGGGATCGAACTTGGCGCCGCCATAGGCGATGAAATCGCCCGGGAAGGTGTCGGACGGAGGCGCGGCGGGTCTCGCGCCTCCGTCCTGCTGCTGGCGCCCCGCCGGAGGCTTTTCGGCGGTGGTGAGGGAACTTGCGCCAGAGGTTTGGTTCGCGCTTTCGCGCTTGAGCGGCTTTACGGTGTAGGGCTTGCGCTGGCCGCGCGTGACCGTCAGCGGGAGCGTCTTCGTTCCATCGATATCGCTCATGTGGCTGATGCGGATGCCGCCAACGATATCGCCGCCAAAGCGAATGTTAGGATCGCGATAGAGCGTCATCGCGCGCCCAACGTAGGCGCTGCCATCGCTGCCCCACAATTGAACGAGCACGCGGCGCATCGACTTGCCGGGTTTGTATGGCTTGTCGTTGTCGCCTTCGAAATAGATCGAGATCGGCTGATCGCCGCCGGGCGCTGCAACGCGCGTCACCACGATGGTACGCGGCCCGGCGATCAGGTCGTCCGCGTTGAGCTGATCGGATTTCGGCGCGATCGTTTGCGCAAGATCGGTCATTCGAAGTCCCCGTCGATATCGTCGGAAAGGCGGCGCGTCGGCCATGTCGCGGCGAGCGGCCAGTCCATGTCCTGAATTTCCTTTTCGCCGTGCGTCGCCAGCCAAAGTTCGCCCGGCTTGAAGCGCTGGCCGAATTCGCGCGCGATCGCGACCGCGTCTTCGATTTGGCGCTCGGCTTCCTGCCACTGCCCATCGCTTTCGCGGAACGGGATCGAGATCCCGGTCGGCGCGCCGCCCATCCGCAGGAATAGCCAGCGGAAAACGAGCGTGTCGGCGCTTCGGAAAATCTCTTCGAGCAGTGCGGCGCGCTCCGTTACGCGCGGTCCGACTCCGTGAATTGCGAAGCTATCGAGCACCGCGTAGCGTTTGGCGGCTTCGCGCACGGCGCGCATGTTGTGCACGGCCTGCAGATCGTATCCGTTGAAGCCGGCCTGCGCGACGCAATAGGAGCGCAGTTCCGCGCCGCGACCGGGCGGGCGCCCGAACGTCTTGAGATCGAGCAGCGTGCCGGGCCTCAGGTAATCCGGGCGCGCCTTGAAGCGCTGGCCGTGTTCATCCGTCCAGAAGATCGACACTTCGGCGAGCCCGCCCGAAACGAGCGCGCCGAAGACGGGATCGACGCGCACGAAGGCTTCAACGAGCCGGACGTATGCGTCGTCCTGCGCGGTCAGCGTCTTCGTATCTTCATCCGGCTCCCAGATCGGCACATCGGGATCGATCGCGTGAATGCGCGCGACCAGTTCTTCCCGATCGCCCGTTTGCCGCACAGCCGCCGCGTCTTCTCGCGACAGCCGCCCGCCGATGCTCGCCTCTTTGCGGCGTGCGCGTTCTTCGGAAAGGAAGCGCTTCAGGTCGACCGTCGAAGACAGAACGCCATCGGGCTTGACCGCGTAGCGCTGGCGATAGGCGTCGAGGCCTTCGAGGATCGCGCAATGCGAAGCGCTCCCGCGCAGCAGTGCGCGGTTGGCCGATGGCGCGGGCTTGATCCAGAGCGGGTTTGCTTCGCTTTCCCAGGTCAGGTCCGCCGGGCAACCGGACAGGAGCTTTTTGAACGCCGACCCTGAAAGCGCATCGTCGCGGAGATACGCTTCGAGCGGGAGGTCCAAATAGACGCCATCAGCGTGGCGCAGCGGCGCGGCGCGTTGCGTGAAACCGTCAGCCATCGGCGCGGTCCTGCTCGCAGCCGTGGCAGCGCTTGTGTTCGGGCGGGTTGATATGCCCGCAAACGCAGCGCCATTCGCCCGGCTTCATCGGCAGCACGGAGCCCTGGCGCTCGTCGCGCAAGTGCGCGCTGGCGAGTGTCGCGTCGTTCGGGCGCCCTTCGGGGCGCTCTGCGTCGAGCGCGGCGATCGCCTTGCGAAACGTCTCCGCGCGTTCGTGGTCGCCGCGCGCATCGCATCGCGCAGCGAGCCCTTCGAGATGAAACCGCGTGTTGCGGAACAGGAGATCGTTCATCACGCGCCCTCCGCGATCGCATTGGCGCAATCGAGCAGGGCGTTGGCGGCGGCGTTGTAATCGGCCGCCGCTTCACGCTCGCCAACGACGCGCCCGATCGAACTGAGCCGCGCGCCGGCGCGGCGCAACAGGCGCGCGGCGTCCTTCGGTTCGGCGCGGCAATCGCCGGCGATGCGCAGGGCGATCTCGCGCAGATCGCGCGGGAACGCCGCCGCCGCCGCTTCGAGCGCGGTGATGGCCTGGGCAAAGGCGAGCGGGCGCGCCATGCCGGCGGCGCTCGCGCTGCCGAGCGCATCCATCGTGCGCAGATAGGCGTCGAAAACGCTCATCGCTTGGCCTGCGCTTTCTTGACGGCGCCGCCGATCAGCTGGGCTTGCAACGCGACGCGATTGATCCGGCGAAGCTGCGCGGCGCGCTCGGTATGAAGGCGCAGGCGATCGACCAGCACTTGCAGGGTTTCGACGTCAGGCGCGTAGGGAAGCGCCCGGCGCAGGTTCTTTTCGGCGCGCGCGTGATGCGCGATATCGTGCTCGATGCTGTTCATTGCGGCCCCTCCCAGGCGCAAGCGGACGCCGCGGCTGCGGCGATGATGGCGAGCGCGAGCCCGACGAAGGGCGCGCCGCCGATCCAGGCGAAGGCGAAAGCGAGCGCCTTCACGGTTCGCAAACCGTGTTGGCCGCGCCGATCCGCGCGAACGCTTCGCGCGCGGCTTCGAGCCCGGAAATCGCAAAGCAAGCCGGGACGACGCCTTGCGCGATCAGCAGCGCGCTCAACGCGGCGCTGTTGTGCAAGGCGATCCCGATCAGGGCTTCGTCGCGGGATCGGACGTTGAGCGGGACGAAGGCGCGGTATTCGCCATCCTGAACCGCAACGCCGTCCCAATTGCCGAGCGAGTCCCGATAGATCATCGGGCCGTGCGGCCGGCGGTAGCGTTCGGCCATCGCGCGGACGACCGCCTCGATATCGTTCGTGACGCTCATCGCGCCGTCATTGTCGTCTTCAACGACGATCACGCCGTCGATCAGTTCGCTCACGAAGTGGGCGCGCGGCGGGCGGCTCATGACGCGCGGCCCTTCATGTCCGCAAGCGCATCGCCATCGATCATGTCGCCGAGATCGATTTGCAGGCGCTCGACATAGGCGGCGAGCGCCGCTTCCGGCGAAACGCGCTGGCGCTTGCGCGTCAGATGCAGGGTCAGGTCGCGATCGAGCAGCCCGAGCGCGTCAAGCCCGGCGCCCGCCTTGCGGATCGCCGCCGCCTGATCGGCCGCGAACGCGGCGCGGATCGCTTCGAGCTTGGCGAGATCGTCCCGCGCTTCGCCGATCGCGAGCGGGTCGCGGCCATCGCGGCGGATAGGGACCGCGCCCATCACGCCGCGCCTTCGAGCGTGACGGCGCCGACCGAAAGGTCGATGCGCGCGGCGGCGAGTTCGAGCTGATCGCGCGCCGCCGCAAGGCCGAGGAATGGCTTGGGCGGAAGCTGCGCGGTCAGCGCATCGCGCATCAATTGTTCGACGCTTTCGGCGATCGCTTCGGCGCGCCGCGCCAAGGCGTCGCCAGTTTCCTGGCGGGTCATTTGAAGCCTCCCCAGGCAGGCCGCGAATCGGCCCGCCGCCCCGCTAGTTCGGCGAAACCGAACCTACGTGGCAAGGAAAAAATTCGGCCAAACCGAAGATCGCCGACGCGCAGGGCGCAGCGATGTTCGGTTTACCCTTTGACCCTGGGGCGATTTTTGCCGCGCCGCGCGGCGTTATTTTTCTTCGGCGCGGCGGGGCCGGCGCGCGAAACGCTGCGCCATGTCTTCGAGCGTTTCGCGGTCATCGCTGTCGATGTGATCCCACAGGCGGGCGATCTTATCGGGGCCGGTTGATTCGAACGGATTTCGCGCCAGCACTTCGGCGGGCGTGAGTTTCAAGGCTTTCGCGATCAGGCCGAGCGTTTCTTCGGTAAAGCGGTGCTTGCCCCGGATGATGTCGCTCAGGTGGCCGGGCGATAGCCCGATCTCGCCCGCCAGCCATTCCTGCGTTTTGCCTTGGTGCTTAAGGTGTTCCGGCAGGAACCAGCGCGGGCGACTCTTGACCATGCGCCGGATATTCGGCTTTCCCGAATTTGGAGTCCTTAGGGCGCCGCCCGAAATGGGCGTTGACTTACGGGTTCGGTCTGCCCGAACTTTGCGCGCCATGCCAACAACTGCCCCGCCGCTTTCGCGCCTCAAGCTACGGCTGCGCGAGCTCGACACGCCACAATACCGCGCGGCTGACGCCCTCGGGATTTCGAACTCGTACTTTAGCGACATCCTGGCCGGCAAAGAGCAGCCATCGGTCGAAGTCTGCGTCGAGATCGAGCGCATCTATGGCGTCGAGCTGGCGCCGCTCGCGCGCATGCGATCGCTCGTCGCGCGCCCGTCTGAAGCGAGCGCGCTCGCATGATGACCGCGCTAGATTTCGGCTTCGTCTTCGCCCGCGACGCGCGCCAGGCGTGCGGCGGCGACCCGCATCGGCTCAACGATCGCGCCGCGAAAGGCGCGCTCGCCGAGCGTAATCCCGCGCCGGGCGACTTCGGGCGTCATCGCGATCGTGATGGCGACCGAGCCAGAAGTAACCTCGAAGATGATCAGGCCGTCTTCCGGGCGCGCGCCCAGCACCTTGGTAATAAGCAGCGGCACGCCTTCGGCGACGCTGTTCGGAACGTTTATCACTTGGAGCCCCCGCGTGCGGACGTTGCTTGCGTTTTTCTTCGCCGCTTAAGCGAAAAGCTCACACCAATCGGCTTCTCGCAAGGGAATCCGCGCCCGCCCCCCTAGCAGCGTGAGCAAAGAGTCACGTTGGGCAGGGGTGTCTCTCGGGATTGTGACCGGAAACCGGCAACCGAGACGACGATGAAAACGCAGACGCAGCAGGACGAAGACGACGACGCGCAAACCGGCGCGCCCGTTCGCGCGCCTGCGCGCGCCGAAGTGCGGATCGACGATGAAGACGCCGCCTTCCTCGCCCAGCTCAATCGCATGGGCGGCGGGCGCACCTTCGTCAAAGCGCGCGGCGCGACGCTCAACCAGCTCATCCGCCTGCGCAGCGCAGGGCTCATCGATCTCGTCGGCGAAGCAATCGCCGCGCAGGCGTCCGCAAAGATCACACCGCGCGGCCTCGTCGCGCTTGCAGCTCACCCGGGGATCATCAGCCTATGACGCACCAAATCACCATCGACGCCGCTTGGAAGCTATCGCCGCTCGAAGCGCGTTTCCTTCAAACCCTCGCCGCCGCCGGCGGGCGCGCGTCGCGCGGCCGGCCCAGGAAAACGGGCGAAAAGATCATCGACGTCATCGTCTGCCGCACGCGCCGGAAATTCGCGGCGCATGGCGTCGGCGAAATCAAAACGCATTGGGGCCGCGCGCGCGGGCTCGAATTGGACGCCAATGCGCGCGCCTCGCTCGGGCTTGCGCCGGCGGCCGACCAGGCGCCCGCGCTGTGATGCGCCTTCTCAAATCGCCCGAGATCGCCGCGGCCGCCGCGATCGTCGGGCCGATCTTCGGCGCCTTGATCGGCGGCGCGATCGGGGCCGCGCTTCTCGGCGGGCTGTTCGCAAGCCCGGCCGGCGCGGGCGCAATCCTTGGCGCTGCGGCCGTTACGGCCGGGCTCGCGATCATCGGGACGTTCAGCGCATGAACGTGCCGGCATTCCTCGTCGCCTGCGCCGCGATGGCCGCGATCGTATCCCTGACGCTCGCTGTCGAGCAGCGCATGCAGGGCCGCAACCTGACCGCGCTCGCCATGTCGATCTGCTGCGTGCTTTCGATCATCGGCCTGTTGACGGTTCTGCGCTGGTGGAAAGCGATCGAGCCGGCGACGTTCGCCGCGCAGCTTAGCCTGTTGGGCGCGTCATGAACGGCGGCTTTCAATCCGGCGCATTCGTTGAAGGCGCGCGCGCGCCACTGCAGCGCACGTTGTTCGGCGAAAGCACCGGCTATGGCGCGATCCTCGCTGATCCACCGTGGCAGTTCTCTTTGCGCAGCCCGAAAGGGATGGGGCGCTCGCCAGACGGACGCGAGATACCGTTTGGCGGAAAGCACGAAGTCGCTCGCCACTACGACACGATGAAGCTCGCCGATATTCAGGCCATGCCTGTCGGCGCGCTCGCCGCGCCCGATTGCGCGCTGTTTCTCTGGGCGATCGATAGCATGCTGCCGCAGGCCATCGCGACCGGCGAGGCGTGGGGCTTCGAATACAAGACGGTGGCGTTCACCTGGGCGAAGAACAGCGCCAACGACCACGCCTTGTTTCCGATCGGCACCGGCTATTGGACGCGCGCCAATCCCGAACAATGCCTGCTCTTCACGCGGGGCGCGCCGAAGCGGATCTCGCGCGCCGTTCGCCAGCTTGTGATCGCGCCGCGCCGCGAACATTCGCGCAAGCCTGACGAGATCCGCTCGTCGATCGAGCAACTCGTCGCCGGGCCGTATCTCGAGCTTTTCGCGCGCGAAGCCGCGCCAGGCTGGGATGCGTGGGGAAATCAAACCGACCGTTTCGCAGGGGCCGCCTGATGCCCTGCGACAAGTATCACACCGCCAACGGCACGATGTTCATTTGCGGTCGCGGCCCGCGCAAACAGCGCTGCGCTTGCGGCTACACCGCGACGCGCCTCTGCGATTGGAAGGTCGGCGGCGGTCGCACCTGCGACAAGCCGCTTTGCGTGAAGTGCACGCATGAGCCGGCCGAAGACAAAGACCTGTGCCCGACGCACGCGGCCGAATGGCGCGCACGCTGCAAAGAAACGGCTCCGGCATGACCGCCGGTTGGCTTGCCTTCGATCCCGACACGCAGGCGCGTTTGCGAGAGCTTGCAAAACGTCCTGTGGACGTTTTCGGCGAAGCGATTGACCTCAAAGCGAAGGACGAACCGATCCTGGCGTGCCTTGCGCAACGCCCGATGCGCGCCGCGCAAATTGCAGCGCGCCTGCGGGTGCGGCGATGGGAACTGTCGATGGCGATCGAGTCGCTGATCGTACGCGGGCTGATCGTCCGCGACGCGGAAGCGTTTCTCGACGTGAACCGGAATTGAAAGAAAAGAGCCCGCCGGCGCGCAAACACCGAACGGGCTCAAATGCAAACAAGCAACGGAGCGGAAGATGCAGAACGCCGAGCCAGAACGCAAGCCCCCGCTGACGCCGCCCGAATGCGTGCTGCGTGATTTCGATTTCATGCCGCTGCATGTTCGGCAGCTCCGCGACTCCCGCTTCGCCGCGTCGGTTACGCCGCAGGCGTTTATGTCGGGCGTCTTGCTTTGGTGCGCGGCGTGGCATCAGACGCCCGCCGGTTCGCTTCCCGACGACGATATCGAACTCGCGCGCTTCGCCGGTTTCGGGCGGATGGTCGACGCTTGGCGCGAAGTCCGCGACGAGGCTTTGCACGGTTTCGAACTTTGCAGCGACGGCCGGCTCTACCACCGGATCGTGTCCGAAGAAGCGCTGAAGGCTTACATCGAGCGCCTGCAGAATGCGGTGAACGGCGCCCGTGGAAATCGCAAACGCTGGGGCGCCCATACCGAGCAAAGCGAGATCGAAGCGCGCCTCGCGGACGCGATTTCGCGCCTCCTTTCCCTCAATCCGAACGCCAAGGTGCGCGGGAACGTTAAGCGCGAAATGTCGGGGGGCGACCCGGAAAATATCGGGGGGCGATCTTCCGAAGATCGGGGGGCGACCTTCGAAGGGTCGGGTCGCGCCTTTAAAACGTCGCAAGGGACAGGGACAGGGACAGGGACAGGAAAGGGAATCCCTTCTAACGAAGGGAAAGAAGAATCTCTTCTTTTCGATGATGGCTGGTCCCTCGACGATCAGGCGTTCGCGATCGGGCACGCGCTCGGGCTAAGCCGCGAGGAAGTCGAAGCGGCCGGCGCCAATCACGCGGCGTGGTGGCGCGCCAATCGTCCGAAGACCCGCAAGACCGCGCAGGGCTGGAGCTTGCAGTTCAGCGTGCGGCTTCGCGACATCGCGGCCGATCCCAAGCAGCGCGCCCGGCTTTCCCGCGCCGTGGTGCCGTTGCCGCGCCAGCGCGCGCCCTACACGCCGCCGCCCGGCGCAATCGATCCGCCAAGCTGGTGGCTCGCCCTTAGCGCGGCGGTGCGCGATGCCGAGCCGTCCTTCCACGCATCCTACGTCGAGAACTGCGCGTTCATGACGCCCGATCTCATCGCCGCCGCGACGGACTACGCGGCCGACAAGCTGCGCGCCCAATTGCCCGGCATGGCCGAACGGCTCGGCATGACGTGCCCGGCGCGTTTCATCAGCTCGCGCGATCTTGGCGCGCCGCAAGCGAAGGCCGCGCAGTGATGGGCGCCGCCGACCTTCGCGCATTGGAGGCCAGCCATGTCGGCGCAATGGCAGGCGATCGAATTGACGCTCGCGATCTGGGACGAAACGGAACTGGCGCTGAAGGTATCCCCGGACGGGAGCGAGGAAGCGGCGCTGTGGTGCCCGCGCTGCTGGGTGGACGTGATCGAGCGGACGGGGCCGATGACGATCGTCGCGTCGCTACCGGTCTGGAAAGTGCGCGAACTCGGCTGGCGTACGCCGCAGCCGGCGAGCTAGCCGAGCGCGATATCCGGCGGCTTTGGTACTTCGTCGAACAGGAAGCGCGGTGCTGCATCTGCGCCGGGACGATGACGCTCGAGCCGCCGATCCCGAACCGGATGCGCCCGCCGCCGACGATGGCGACCTGGGAGCATGTCATCCCGCATAGCCATCTGCGCGCGATCGGCGCGCCCGCCGCCGGCGTCACGCTGCTCGCTTGCTTCGTTTGCAACGCGGCGAAGGGCGCAGCGCTTACGGCGCCGACCGCGCTGATCCTAGACGCCGCCGATTTCTTTCGGCGCTACGTCGCCTGGAGCGAAGCGCACGCCGACCAGATCAACATCGCCCACATGGCCAAGCGCAACGGCCGGCGCGCAAAGCGGGAGGCCGAACGGGCGCGGGCGGCGTTTTTGCGCAAGACCGAACGCCGAAATGCTGGCGTCCAAACAGCGATCGGCCCGCGTTGCAGCCAAGGCTGGATCTCCGTCGATGGCGTTCGATACACGCCAGCCGAATACAGCGCTCGCGTCGCGGCGAAGCGCAAACAGGCGCAGCAGGATCAAGCGCGCTGGGAACGCGAACAGCGCCGCGTGTTGTCGGATCAAATCGCAATGGGGAATCGGCGATGACGGAAGGCGCTTTGCAGTTGGCGGTGACTGCGGATCACACCGAAAGCCACGAACTTCAGGCGATGAACATGCTCCTACAGATCGTCGATCACCAACATCTTCGACTGAGCCGTGGCGCCAAAGTGCGCGCAGTGCAGTGGCTCTTGGCGGTGGTGGAGGCCCAACCAGATTTTGCGAGCATGGATGACATGGGGGGGACTGGGCGATGAGCGAGCACAGCCAGGCCGTCATCGACGCGCAGCAGCGCGAAGCCGAAATCACGCGCCGCTTCGCCGCCGATGAAGTCGCGCAGGCGGTCGCGATCACAACGCTGCCGACATACGGCGGCTACACCGTGCGCCAGGCGCTCGGGATCTCGGGCTGCCTGAAGATCGCCGACGATCTGCGCAAATCCTGGGGGATGACGAAGCGATGAGCGAAGCGCTTGCCGAAACGCGCCTGACGATCCGGCTCGAAACGAGCGCCGGAAAGCTAGTCGCCGAAACCGAAATCGCGCAGCGCCCCGTCGCGCCCGCCGTGATCGTGCGCGCCGGCGTCACATACGTGATCGTCGCCGGCGCTGTTGCGATTGCCGTCACGCTGATCGGCTACGCTGTTTGGTGGGAAGCGCAACCGCACGAAACCTACCAACTCGACGCGCGCTTATGGTCGTGTAGCGACACCGATGTTCGGCTGACTCCTGTGCTTGTTGGCAAGGTGACGATGATGTCGCCGCGAACGGTTTGCGTCGAATACCGGCGGTCCGCACAGTGACCCGCTTCAGCAAGGCCCCTCGCTTCCGCGCCAAGCGCAAACAGGACATCGAAGGCCGCTGGCACAACAGCGGCGGCGAGGCCGATTGGTATTCGCGACTGATCCTGCGCCAGCGCGCCGGCGAGATCCGCGATCTCGAATGCGAGCCCGCGTGGCGCGTCGATCTGGGCGACGGCACAACGCGCATCGTGAAGGCCGACGCGCAATTCTTCGACGTGAAGCTCGGGCGCGTTCGCGTCGTCGATTTCAAAGGCGGCGAAGGCGAAACGGCCGTCAGCAAGCTCAAGCGCGAAATGGTGCGCGCGCAGCATGGCGTCGTGATCGAACTCGAAGGCCCGTACCTGAAGGAAAAGGCCCGGCGCGCGCGGAAGGCGAAAGCGGCGAAGGGCTGGGCGAAGTTTCTGAACGAACAGGGGGCGTGCCGGTGAAAATCGAAACTGCGCGGCGCGTTTGATGATGAAAGCGATCAACAGCTTCGCATGGATGTTTGTGGCCAACGCGCTCGTTGGCATGACGCTGGTTTATGTCGCCGGTGTTCCATTCGCGGACCTGTTCAAGTGGCCGTATTGGTTGCTCAGTGTCGTGGTGTGCTGGATCGCCGCCGATATCGCGGATGCATGGTGGGATCGGAGCAAGCGATGAGTGAGGCCGTCCATCGCCTCCCGATCCACGTGAGACTGAAGCCCGAAGACAAGGCGACATTTGAGCGGGGCGCAAACGCAGTCGGACTCGAGGCGGGTACCGCTTGCCGTCAGATCATCGAGCTTGTGGTCAACCATATGCGCGAAACCGGCTGCGACTATCTCGACGCGCTCCAGATCGTCAAAAACGCACTGAAGGTGAAAGCGCCAGTATGACCGGCCGCCCGCTCGATCCGGCGCTCGCGCAGCGCATCATCGCGCACCTGACCGAAAGCGGATCGGTCAACGGCACCGCCCGCGCGCTGAACGTCGATCGCGCGACCGTGGTTGAGGCGCGCCTGCAGGACGACGAGCGGCGGCGGAACGCGGCGAAGGCGCAAACACGATGATCGTGCGGCTCGCTATCGACAGCAGAGACGTTGCGGCCTTCCAACGCGATCTATTCGCGATCTTCGTGGAATACGGCGGCACGACTGCCGACGAGGTTCAACCGCACCGGCGGGCCGCATTTGAGCGCGAAATGAAGCGGGCTGGCGACACGTTCAAGCAATGCTTCACGGCCGAGCCAGCCGCCCGGTCGTGATCTTAAGCCGAATGCAGCAATAAACGCGGCGACGCTGATTCGCAGGACGCACGCGGTGAGCAATTACGGCCAGCTCGGGCACAATTCCGGCGCCTTCGAACTCGAACCGCCCACCGGCGGCGAGATCGAACGCTGCCGGGAAGCGGCCGAACGCGGCGCGAAGGTCATCGATGCGTTCTTCGGCGAAGACTTCGGCGAGATCCTGAAGGCGACGCGCGGATCGGCCAGCCAGGCGTTCGCGCGCCAGTTCCTGATGCATGGCCTCGTCATCGAGCTTGGCTTTTCCGCGATCACGGTCGGCCGCGCGATCGGCCGCGACCGCGCCACCGTCGAACATGCCTGCCGCGTCATCGAAGCATTCCGCGGCGAGCTCGATATCGATGACCTGATCGAAATTCTCGGCCGCGACGGGATCGACGAATACCTCGGCGGCATCTTCGAAGCCGAAGAATTCCTGCAGCACGCCGAAGGGCTCGTCGATGATTTGGGCGCCGCGCTTCGGCTCGTCGCAGTCAAGGGCGTTGCCTACACGCGCGAGGCCGGCAAGCGGAAACGGATCGCAGCGGCAAGCGCGCCGATGATCGAAGGCGGCGAGCCAGCGCCGGCGCCGCCGCTGCTGGAACGGATGGAGAAGGCGCCCGAGTGATGGCTGACGGCGCGCACCTTTCGACTATAAAAAGCGAAACGGCCGGAACGTGGACGGCGCAGCAAGTAGGCGAGGCCTGCGTACTACACGCGCATCAAATAGGCGGCCCGCACGAATCCTTCACCCGGCGCACGCATAAACTGCGCGCCATGCTTCGCGCCCCGCCACGCTTCCCCCGCGCCCTGTTCATCGCAGCCTTCGCGGTCGCCGCCGTCCCGATGCCCGAACGCCGCCGGCGCGCCGACTTTCGCGACGGCCCGCACGTCCTGACGCAGCGCCGCAATCAAAGCCTCGCGGTGGACGTCAGGCTGTTCGGCGGCGCCGTGATCGCAGCCGGGCGCGCGGGGAAGCGCTTCATCGACGAGGGCGGGCTTTCCGACCGCGCTACGCGCCGCGCAATCGCCCCGCCGATCGATCCGCTCGCGGCCGCGATCATCGACTGCCCGGTCGTCGCCATCGCTATCGGCAAGCCGCGCCTCGCTGACAATCAGGAAGCGCCGTGGGTCACCGTTGATCGCGGGACCGGACGCCCGGCCATTCGCATCTATTGGCGCGGCGAAGTCATGCACGGCGAGCGCGTCGTAACCGGGCGCCAGGCCGGCGAGCTGACCGGCCTTTCGCGCGCGATCAGCCCCGACCGCATGAAGGACGCCGCCGACGCCGCAGCAAAGGCGCTCCTCGCCGCCGGCCACCGCGTTGCGCCGTTCCGCGAAACCAAGCGTGTTAAGACGCCGACCTTCGACGGCCTGATGACCACGATCGTCGTGATCGCCTCGCATCGCGACCCGCTCGCGCGTTTCGAAACGCCCGCAATATCCCGCTAACCACGTTCGGCGCTTTCCGTTGCACGCTTGGCGCTGGGCAGGCGAAAGCGGGAACTTGTGAATGGGCGGCGATCCGAACCGGCCGGCGACGATCGTCGAAGTCGAAGCGCGCTTCGATGCGCTGACCGCCCGCCAGAACTATCTCGATCAGCGCGTCGCGACCGCCGAAAGCGCTCACCGCGACGGGCAGAAAGAAATCCTCGACTCGCTTCAACGCCTAACGCGCGTCGAACAAGTCCCGGCCGCGCTCGCCGGCCACGCCAAGCACATCGACCGGCGCATCGGCCAGCTTGAAACCAACATGAGCCAGCGCTTCGACGCGATCGATGACCGGCTCGACGCGCACGAAACCCGGCTCGATGCGCTCGAAGACGACCGCAAATTGCGCGAAGGGCGCGGCCAGATGCTCCGCATCTTCGTCAGCGCCGCGCAATGGTTCGCGGGCAACTGGCTCCAAATCCTGATCGGCGCCGGCGTCCTCGTCCTGTTCGCGCAACGCACCGTTCCCGCGCCGGTCCGCGAGCGCATCGAACAGACGCCGCTCGCCGCGGCCGCTTTGCCCGACGCGATCACCACCACGCCAGACTGGGCGCTCGATATAGACCCCTTGCGCGGTCGTTAAACCAAATCAGCGCATGCCGGGAACCGACCATGCGAAAGGCTCAAATCGTGGCTGAATATCTCCCGCCCCCCCAGGAAGAACACATCGCGATCGATCTGCTGATCCCGTATGCCCGCAACGCGCGGACGCACTCGCCAGAACAGATCGCGCAGCTCGCCGCGTCGATCCTCGAGTTCGGATGGACCAACTCGATCCTGTGGGACGAGAACGGGATCGTCGCGGGCCACGGCCGCGTTCTCGCGGCGCGCCAGCTCTACGAAGCGGGCAAGACAATCCGCCACCCCAATGGGGCCGAGATCCCGCCGGGGACGATCCCCGCCAAGCGCTGCGACGGATGGAGCGACGCGCAGCGCAAGGCTTACATTCTCGCCGACAACCAACTCGCCCTGAACGCCGGCTGGGATTTCGAACTGCTGAAAGTCGAACTCGGCGAACTCGCGGCGTCGGACTTCAACCTTGAGCTGGTCGGCTTCGATAACGCCTTCCTGACCAGCCTTTTCCCGACCGACGAGGCGCCGCCGAATGACTTCGCTGAAAAAGACGAGAACATCGAAACCGAACACGAGTGCCCTAAATGCGGCTATCGCTGGTCGGGGCCGTCTCAACCAAGCGGCGCTGATCAAAGCGGCGACGGCGGCGGCGACGACGAAGGCTGACGCTAAGCCGCCTTATCGCGTCCCGTTGATGGAGGAAGTTCGCGCGCTGCCCTGGAACGGGCTCAACGTCGCGAGCTTCTTTGCGGGAACGGGCGGCTCCTCAACCGGCTATCGCATGGCCGGCTATCGCGTCCTCTACGCAAACGAATTCGTCGAAGCCGCCCGCGCGAGCTACGCGGCGAACAAGGCGCCTTACACGGTTCTCGACGGGCGCGACATTCGCACGATCGATCCGGCGGACGTTCTCGCGCAGATCGGGCTCGGCGCCGGCGAACTCGACGTGCTCGACGGATCGCCCCCTTGCGCGTCCTTCTCGACGGCCGGCAAGCGCGAAAAGGGCTGGGGCCAGGTCAAAGCCTACAGCGACACCGTTCAGCGCTCGGATGACCTGTTCTTCGAATTCGCGCGCATGGTTGACGGCATCCGCCCGAAAGTCTTCGTCGCCGAAAACGTCAGCGGGCTCGTGAAGGGCAAGGCGAAGGGCTATTTCCTGCTGATCCTCGAATGAGACAGTACCGAACTTTCCCTGGTCGGCGTTCAGCGCCCGCTCGATCCAAGCGAGCTGCCGGGCTTCCACGAAATCTTTCGCTTCGGCGACTTCGCGGCCTGGGTGTTCGAAAAGCAGACCGATGGCGCGCCGGTTGTCCTCGCGGCGTAAACGCGCGTTCACACTTTCGGAATGTCAG
Source organism: uncultured Caulobacteraceae bacterium (assembly GCA_964564595.1). Classification (GTDB taxonomy): domain Bacteria; phylum Pseudomonadota; class Alphaproteobacteria; order Caulobacterales; family Aquidulcibacteraceae; genus JBEVOS01. The sequence goes on along the minus strand of CAZMCA010000033.1, from coordinate 5,731 downwards.
CCGAACACGAACCAACGCCGGCGACCCGCCAGAACGTCGAACTGCTCGCGCTCGCGGGAACGCGCCAGGAAGTGATCGCCGCGATCGTCGGGATCAGCGTCCCGACGCTTAAGGCGCATTACGCCGCCGAACTCGATCAGGCGAAGTGGAAGCGCATCGCGCAAGTCGCCGGCACGGTTTACCAGGCAGCGGTCGGACGCCCCGCGAAATTCGATAACGAAGGGCGGCTCGTGCAATCAGAACTCAAGCCGAATCTGACAGCCGGTATCTTCATCCTGAAGACGCAGGCAGGCTGGAAGGAAACGAGCGTTGTCGAGCACGTCGATCCTAGCGCCGGCGCCCGCGATCGACTCGCTGCAGCAGTCAATCGCGCGCTTGCCGCGGTCCCCCGACCCGAGCCGGATGCAGCTCCTGCACAACCTGATCCAGCAAGGCTCAATTAGCGACGAAGACGCGCTCGTCGCGTTCTACGATTGGGAAACGTGGTGGGCGCGCGACAATCAGCTCGCGCCTACGGAATCGCAGTCGGGCGGCGATTGGTCGATCTGGCTTTTGATGGCTGGGCGCGGCTTCGGGAAGACGCGCTGCGGCAATGAATGGCTAAAGGCGAAGGCGAAGGCCGGCGTGTCGCCGCTCGCGCTGATCGGGCGAACCGCCGCCGATGTGCGCGACGTTCTCGTCGAAGGCCCCGCCGGCATCCTGGCGATTTCCGAGCCGTGGTTTCGCCCGATCTATGAGCCCGCCAAGCGCCGCTTGACCTGGCCCAATGGCGTGACCGCGACGTTGTTCTCGGCGGAATCGCCCGACCAGCTTCGCGGCCCGCAGCACGCCGCCGCGCTCGCGGACGAAATCGCCGCGTGGCAGTATTTCGATGAAGCCTGGTCAAACCTGATGCTCGGCCTGCGCTTGGGCGATGCGCCGCAAGTCGCGGCCATGACCACGCCGCGCCCGCTGCCGATGATCCGCGAATTGCTGCGCGATCCGTCCGTCGCGATCACGCGCGGGCGCACGCTCGACAACGCGATGAACCTCGCCAAGCGCGCGCTCGATTATCTCGTTCAGCGCTACGCCGGCACGCGCCTTGGCCGCCAGGAGCTTGATGGCGAGCTGCTAGACGATCTGCCCGGCGCACTTTGGACGCGCGCCATGCTCGAAGCGGCGAACACGGCGTTCCGCGCGTGGGGTTCGCCCTTCGCGGCCGATCAATTCGAGCGCATCGTCGTCGCCGTCGATCCTTCCGGCACCAAAGGCAAAGAACGCGATGACGGAGATCCGATCGGCATCGTCGCGGCCGGCAAGCTCCACGGCCAGGAGCGGTTCGTTCTGCTCGAAGACTGCACCTGTCAGGAACGCCCGGAAGAATGGGCCGCGCGCGCCGTCGCGCTCTGGCGTCGCTGGGGCGCGGACATGATCGTCGCCGAAGCGAACTATGGCGGCGACATGGTTCGCGCGGTGATGGCCGCGCATGAGCCGAACGTGCCGGTGCATATCGTTCACGCATCAAAGGGGAAGGCGCAGCGGGCCGAACCGATCAGCGCGCTCTACGAACAGGGCAAGGTCGCGCACGCCGGCGGCGTTTCGGAAATGCGCACGTCAGGCGGCGTCATCGTTCCGCTCGAAGCGGGCAATCCGTTTGCAGATCGCGGCTTCGCGCCGCTCGAAGACGAGCTCGCGCAGTTCACCAATGCCGGATACAAGGGCGGCGCGTCGCCGAACCGCGCAGACGCCGCCGTCTGGGCGCTTACGTCGCTGGCGTTCGGCGTGCAGCCCGAGCCGTGGATCGGGTAGGCGAACGCTGGTAGGGCGGGGCCATGCTTACAAATACGATCTGGGTCGTCATGGCCGAAACCGGCGAATACTCCGACCGCGACGTCTGGGTGCAGGCCGCGTTCGCGTTCGAGGAAAACGCCAAGCTCTACTGCGACACGATCAGCGCGGCAGCGCGCGAGCATTTCCAGCGTGACGAAGATTGGAAACGGCGCGGCATGTATGGCGAGGCGCCGCGCTTCGAATTCGGCGGCGTGACGTGCCAACGCGGCGCGCGATACAGCGTCGAGGAAGTGCCGCTGCTGGTCCCGCATCGCGCGGCCGATGGGGCGGTGCGCCACTTCTGCGCGGAAACGGCCTGCCCGGATTTGCCGAAGCCGAACTAGCCCTCGCGATTTACTTCCACGAATCCCACCACGCCTGCACTTCGGCCGCCGCATCGAGGCTTCGCATGATCCGCTTGCGCACGGCCTTCGCGGCGTCGTCCGGCTCGTCGGCGTAGATGATCGGAATGCCCAGGACGGAAGGCGGCCCGCCCATGTAAATCGGCGCCTGCTCGATCGGCCTCAACACGGCCTTTTCCAAGCGATGCAACATCGCCGGCGCGACAACGGTCACGGAGCCCTTTTCGTCCGCGAACTGATACGACTTTTCCGGCGGGCAGTACTGCGTGACCGCGATGACATCGTCTGGCAGCGGGTCGATGCGCCGGATCGCGGCCTTGAGCTTCGCGATATCGAACACGCCGTCATCGCCGCTCGCGACCGCGTTCGTCGTCGTCGCTGCGGTAGAAAGACCGCGCATGATCTGGGCGTCGATCCGCGCGTGAAGGTTGGCGAGCAGTTCGCGTTTCATGGGCGCGATTTCTCCTCCGCCACATCGATCCAAACGCGCGGCCCCGCTTCGTAGTAAGGCTGTTTGCTTTCGCATACGACACGCATCGTGAGCGCGTCCGCGATGTGCGCCCACGATCCAGCGCCGTTCGGGTCGATGGGCGCCGCTGCCGCTTTGGCCGCTTCAATCGTTGGGAAGGCTGCGACAAAATCGCGAGCGCCACCACGAGGGTAGTAGATATCACCCTCAAACAGCAGATATGGCCCGTCCATTTTATTTCCGCTCCGCGTTTTGCAGCCGGTCCATCAACTCCAGCGCCACGATCCGCGCGTTCACAAGCTCGTCGCGTAGCTCGCGGCAGACAGCGCATTTCGGCTCGCGGATTTCCCGCGTGAGCTGCGCGCGTAGGGCGGCGAAGTCGCGCTTCATCGCAATGTCGCCGCCGCGACCCGACACGCGATTAGCGCAATCGCACGGTGCCGATTCAGCGTTTCGTCCCAGCCATGCACCTCAAGCGCACGAGCAGCGTTGCCCGCTTCATCGCGTAGGCTTTGCGGGACGATTGCCCAGCAGCGCGAACACAGAAACGCGCCCTCGCTGTACCGTTGGCCGCCGCAAGAGGCGCAAGGTCCGGCTGGTCGCAAGATCGCGGCCACCTCGCGATAGTTCAGGCGCTTGGCTTCTAGGGCGGGCATCAGAACGCCAGAAACCGCACCGCTGACGGCGCGCGCACTTCGCAATCGACAGTGCGCGAAACGATCAGCGCGCGCGGACCCTTGCGACGCACCGTAACCGTGCCGCCGTCGCGGATCTCGAAGAAACGGGACCAGTCGCCGAAGCCGATCGTGGGCTGGCGTGTTCGGGCGTCAGGCATTGCGTCGGTGACTTCGACGGGAAAGCCCAGCAGCGTTTCGCCCGAGGCGTCGGCGCGCCAGATCATGCCGCCATCGGCCGTTCGGATGCGTCGGCAATGGCGAAGCGTTTCCTCGCTCATCGCAAAGCGCGAGCGCACCCTTAGCCCAGCGGGCGTCGATTGGACGAGATCAACCAGATCGTCAGCGTGATCGATCCCGGCGCGGCGGATATTCAGCTCGCCGCCGAGGAAGCCATTGAACCCGTGTATGTGCGAAACGCCGTGCACGAAGGAGCGCTCCTCGTCCGCGTTCCGTGCGCAGCTATCGAGGAAGTCTTCGACGCTCTGGCCGGGAATGAACGTGCTTTCGAGCAAATGCTCGAATGGCGCCCGCAGCACCGTTCGCACGCGCGCGATCCGGCGCAGGGGATTGTAATTCGCAAGCGCCGGCTGAAGCCACGAAACGCTAAACGCGATTTCGTCGCCGAAGCCGCCGCGCAGGAAGGCGCTCAGGTCGTCCACGTTTGCGGTGTAGGGGATCGTGTTGTCGAGGGACATTTAGGTCTGTGGGGGATGGTGGCGAATGGTTTCTGTTCGGAGGCGCGTCGGTAGCCGGCTCAAAATTCGGCGCTCGATCCATGTTCGCAAGCGCCAAGGAAACCACGGCTGCAGCATCAGCCAATACAGGCGCCGGTGTTTGTGCAGGGGGATTTCTTCCGCCGGTCCGTAAACGATGAACGTCGAAAGCGGAACGAAGTCGTCGCCGAACAACGCCTCCCGCAACGTTCCTTCGGTTGATATGATCGGGCCAGCCACAAACAATTCTGGCGATCCGACGAACGCGAGCTTTTCGCCTTCATCGTCGTGCGGCTCGTCTTTCGGATCATCCTCAGCCATCCCCGCACCTTGCCGCGCGTCGCCGCTTTCCGCCAGCCGCGCGTTGCGCTATACGCTGCGCGAAATGCTTCGACCGCGACCCGCCCCACGAACACGACATTGACGCTCCCTTCTGGGCTAGCGTCGGCGTGGCGTAGCTCAGCTTGGTAGAGCACCTGTCTTGGGCACAGGGGGTCGGGAGTTCAAATCTCTCCGCCGCGACCAAATCCAAAAGTCCACGCGCTGGCTTAGCTCAATGGCAGAGCGCGCGGTTGTGTCCCGCGAGACGCCGGTTCGATTCTAGCAGCCAGTGCCAAACGCCCTTTTAGCTCAATGGTAGAGCCAGCCCTTCGTAACGGCGGGACCGGGGTTCGATTCCTCGATGGGGCGCCAGTTTCTGAAAACGTCGCGGGCCGGGCGCTACTCCGGCTGGCATTCGCCTTGCGGTACACTGGTTGACGACTAGCCCCTTCGGTTTCCAGTCCGGGGGTTTTCCTCGAAGGGATTCCGCCAGCGAAGCCTCTTTGTCCCTTTATTGTTGCGTGTCTGCTTTCCACGCCGCCGCGACGTGAAAACCCTTAGACCGCTTCGCGCCAGCCGCCTATCCGCCGCGCGCCGCGCCGCTCGCACCATCGCGACTCATGGCGTCCATCTTCGAATCCTTCGGCCGCAAGCGAAGCGAGCCCGCGGCTGACACGAAGGGCGGCGTGCAGCTCGAGGAAAAGGCGTCAGTCGCGCAGACCGCGACGATGATCTATCGCGCCGGCGTCGAACAGTTTCAGACCGCCGGATATCGCAACCTCGTCAAACGCTACCGCACGAATGCAATCGTGCGCTCGGCCACCAAGCTGATCGCGCAAAGCGTCGCGGCGATCGAGCCGATCCCGAAGATCGACGGCCAGAAAAGCCCGCGCGCGGCCCAGGCGGTCGCGGCCTATCTAAAGAAACCAAATCCGCTTCAGGATCGCACCGGGTTCTTCGAAGACGTGGTCGGCCACTATTCGCTGAACGGAAACACGTTCATCGAATTCGTCCCTGGCATGCCGGGCTATGCCGAATTCTATTCGCTGCGGCCCGAGTTCACGACGATCGTTCCCGGCGCCAACGGGTTCCCGCGCGAATATCGCTACCGCCCCGGGACCGGCCCGGTGGTCGCGTTCCCCGCGAACATTCAGCGCGGCAAGACCAACATCCTGCACATCAAGGACTTCAACCCGAACGACGATCTCTGGGGCGCCGGCTCGCTCGAAGCGGCCGAGCGGTCGCTATCGACCTATGACAGCGCGTGGGATCTCGCGCTGTCGCTGTTCAAAAATAGCGCCGTGCCGGCGGGCGCGCTCAAATACGCGCCGAACGCCGCAGCGGGCCAGCCGACGCCGAGCCTGTCGCCCGATCAGCGCA